>NZ_CP088911.1:8021442-8343587 GCF_021165735.1 Yinghuangia sp. ASG 101
GGCTTCTTCGTCCAGGATCGACGTGACGTACTCCGGGTGGATCGGACCGCGTCCCGCGACGTTCCTGGTGTACGCGCCGACCACGCGCTCCAGCGCCTCGAGGTGCTTGTCCAGCATCCCGTCCAGGAACGCGCGCGACGCCTTGGCCCGGACGCGCGGAGTCACGCACCGCAGCGTCTCGCGCGCGTCGCCCCACACCGCCAGGTCGAGCTGCGCACGACGGCCGAGGCGGTCGGGCTGGACGTCGATCTGGGCGATCCGTACGTCATGCGGCAGGAACTCGGAGTACGGGAAGTCGGTGCCGAGCAGGATCAGCAGGTCGCACTCGTGCATCGCCTCGTACGCCGCGCCGTAGCCCAGCAGACCCGACATCCCCACATCGAAGGGATTGTCGTACTGGATGTGCTCCTTGCCGCGCAGCGCGTGCCCGACCGGCGCCTTCACCTTGTCGGCGAACGCCATCACCTCGGCGTGCGCGCCCGCGACCCCGCGCCCGCAGAACACCGTGACCTTGTCGGCCGCGTCGATCAGGGCGACCAGCCGGTCGATCTCGTCGTCGCCCGGCCGGATCGCCGGCGGCTCGGAGACCATCGCCGGGTCCGCGACGCGACGCGGCACCGGCCGGCTCGCGACGTCGCCCGGGAGCGTCACGACGGAGACGCCGCGCCGCCCGACCGCGTGCCGGATGGCGGACTGCACGACCTGCGGCATCTGCTCCGGGGTGGACACCAACTCGCTGTAGTGGCTGCACTCCTGGAAGAGCCGGTCGGGGTGGGTCTCCTGGAAGAACCCGGTGCCGATCCGGTCGCTGGGGATGTGCGACGCGAGGGCGAGCACCGGCGCCATCGACCGGTGCGCGTCGAACAGGCCGTTGATCAGGTGCAGGTTCCCGGGGCCGCACGACCCCGCGCACGCCGCGAGCCGCCCGGTGAGCTGCGCCTCCGCACCCGCCGCGAACGCCGCGACCTCCTCGTGCCGGACCTGGACCCACTCGACGGCGGCACTGCGCCGGATGGCGTCCACGACGGGGTTGAGGCTGTCCCCGACCACCCCGAACACGCGTCGTACGCCCGCACGGGCGAGAAGGTCGACGTACTGCTCCGCAACCGTTTGCTTGGCCATGGCCGGGGCTCCCTAGTCTGTGGACGGACCGCAGACGCAGGTGTCCGTGCGGCGGGCTCGGCACACCTCCCGCGTACACCCGGACGCGTGACGGCCGCCGCGGCGTCCGCGTGTGTGCGGAGACCGCCGCGGCGCGCGGGGGTGGGGGCGGTCCGCGTCAGGCGTCGAGGGTGCCGGCCAATCGCGGATCTGCGTCGGCTCGGTGCCGCGGGAGGCGACGACGATCATGCGGTCGGAGGCCCACACGTACGCCTGGGTGTCCTCGATCGGGAACGGCATCGCGTGCGGGGAGGCGAAGTGCCGGACGGTGTCGAACCCCCAGTCGCGGGCCGCGGATTCGACCGCGGCCTCGTCCTTGTAGGCGAGGGCGGCGGCGTGTGCGAGCGCGTAGGCGTGCGGGACGCTGGAGCGGGTCGCGGCGTGGTCGAAGGTGGGGGCGGGAACGGCGGCGGTCACGGGAACCTCCGGGATCGGGGGCGTCGGTGGGACCCGACACACGCCAGCCACGGGCCAATCGGACGGTTGGCCGGCGCTCGGGCGCGTCCCCCCATCGGACTCGGGCCCTCCGGCCGCGGACGACGGCGTCGGCGGGCCGTGCGCGAGCTGCCCCGCCTGCCCGCGTCCCGGAGGTCGCCCGTCTCCCGCGGGCGTCGGCGGACGCGTTCCGGCGACCGGTGGTGTGACCGCGGCCGGTGGCACGTCGCCGGGGCCGACCTGACGGACGGTCGGGAAGGCGGGGCTCGTCCGCGGCCGGTCAGCCGTGCATGACGCGGCCGTCCCGCCAGCGGGCCAGCGTGACGTGGAGGTGGGCGCCGAAGAGGGCTTGGAGGTCGATGCGCGGGTCGAGCAGCCACTGGGCCTCCATGCCGTTCATCGCGGCCAGGAGGGTGCGCACCTCGGCGTCGATCTGACGGTCGGTCATGGGCGGGACGTCGCCCCGCGCGACCGCTTCGGCCAGCCGGGCGCTGTAGTCGTCGACGGCCTGGCGCTGCCGGTCGCGGATGTGGTTGTGGGCGGGGTGGGTGTCGCTGGAGGCCTCGGCGCGCAGCGTCAGGATCAGTTCGATCAGGCTGCGGTGTTCGATGTGGTGGCGCACGACGTCGGGCAGGGTCTCGAAGAACGCCATGCCGGTGCGGTCGTTGTGCGGCAGTGACGAGGTCTCCGCGTCCCAGTGGCGCAGCACTGCGTCGAGCAGCCCTTCCTTGCCGCCGAAGTGCTGGACGAGGGCCGCCGCGCTGACCCCGACCTCGGCGGCGATCTGGCGCAGCGATCCGCCGGCGTAGCCGCGTTCGGCGAAGACCTTGGCCGCGGCGCTCACGATCTGCGCCCGCGTCTCGGTGCCGTTGCGGTACGGACCGCGCCGCGTGCCGGGGCCCGGCTCCTGCGTGGACTGGGCTGCGGCCACCACGTGTTCCCTTCGTCGCGCGGACCTTGACACATCAGATTAACGCCCGTTTATATTTCAACGGCGTGAACGCCTGTTCAGATTTCACCGCCCCGCGTCCGGGGGCCGGGGGCCGCGGATCCGGCGGCGCGATCGCAGGGCTCGGCCCGTCGTACGAAAGGAGAACGGCATGCCTGTCGCTCTGGATCGTCGCACCCGCCACGACGCCGACGTGCGCGACGTGCGCGTCACGGCCTTCGTCTCGGACGACTTCCCCGACCTCGCCGCCCGCAACGGCGGGATGGTCGCGCGGGGGATCGAGGCGCTGGGGGCCCGCCCACTCGCCGTCGAAGTCGGCGACGAGGCATGGACGTTCGCCGGAGACGGCGCCACGCTGACCGTCGCGCGCGGCATCGCCGACGACGCCCTCGTGGTGACCTTCGACGCCGCCGAGTTCTCCGACTGGGTGCAGAACCAGCGGTCGTTCAACAACATGCTCGTCGCCCGCGACCTGCGGTACCGCGGCGGCACCGAACACGACGTCTCCGTCTGGGACTCCCTGTGGCTGGCCCTGCTCGAAGGCTGGCCCGTCGTGGACGACACGCTCGCGTTCCACGACCGCCACGGCGACCCCCTCACCCTGGACCGCGTCTTCACACCCGACGACGACCCCGCCGACATCGCGCACTTCCTGCGCGAGGCCGGCTTTCTGCACCTGCGCGGCTGGGTCGACCCCGACGCCATGCGCCGCGTCTCCGACGAGATCGACCAGGCGCTGCCGAACTACCGTGAAGGCGACGGACGTTCGTGGTGGGCGACACTCGACGACGGCACCCGCCGCTGCGTCCGGCTCCAGGACTTCGTCGCGCACTCGCCGACCACCGCCGCGATCCTCTCCGGCGAGCGGTGGAACCGGCTGCGCGCCGTCCTGGCCGCCGGCGACGACCTCGTCCAGGCCCCGGTCGCGGGCCGCTGCATCGAAGCCCTGATCAAACCGGTCGGGGTGGTCTCCGGCCCGTCCGACGTCACCTTCCACCGCGACTGCCACCTCGGCCGCCACGCGTACACCTGTTCCGGCACCACCATGGGGATCTCCGTCACGGAAAGCGGCGAGGCGAACGGGCAGTTGCGCGTCATCGCGGGCTCGCACCGCGTCCTGATGCCCGTCGAGACCGCCAAGACCGAGCCGTACCTCCCCGTCGTCGCGATCACCACCCGGCCCGGCGACCTCACCGTGCACCTGTCCTGCACCCTCCACGAATCGACACCGCCACGCGTCGCTGAACGCCGGGTCATGTACGCCGGATTCCACCTCGCCGAGCGCGGCGACGACCGTCCCGAGGCCGGCAGCGGCCTGGCCGAACTCCGCGAGCGGATCTCCGACATCCTGCGCGACGGACCCCGCTGACACCAGGACCCCGCAGAACCGGAGAACCGGAGACCGCGGTGCCCACGGGGGAGCGTCGCACGGACTTCCGCTGTCCGGCGCCTCGGACCGGCACGGGCGGCCGAGGCACCGCGCACGCGCTCCGCGTCCTGTTCGCGCACGCCGGCGACGGCCGCCGGACGCCGATCGCCGGCCATCGCCATCGCCCGCCCGGTCGCGGCGGTGGCGGGTCGGTGGCGGGTCAAGGCAAGACCGGTGTGTCACAACGCCAGGGGAAGTTCCTCCAGGCGCGGAGGTGTGCCCGGGATGATCCTGCGGCGGAGTGCCGTCGCGGGGACGGCCAGAGGCAGGTGCGGGTGCCGTGCGAGCAGGGCCCCGATGGCCGTTTCGCACAAGATGCGCGCGAGGGAGGCGCCGAGGCAGTAGTGGATGCCGTGGCCGAAACCGAGGTGGCCGTCCGGGGCATCCTGCGTGCGCGCGACGTCGAGGTCGTCGGGGGCGTGGAAGTGCCTCGGGTCGCGGTTCGCGGAGACGAGGACGAATTGCACCGCGTCGCCCCGCCGGATCCGCGCGCCGTGCACCTCGACGTCCTCGGCGGCGATGCGCATGCGGACCATGGCGCTCGGGCCGCACCAGCGGATGAACTCGTCGACCGCGCGCGGCAGCAGCGACGGGTCGCCGCCGAGCCGCCGCCGCTGGTCGGGGTGCGCGTGCAGCGCCGCGATGGCGTTCGCGATGAGCTGCGCGGTGTTGTCGTAGCTGCCCATCACGATGTTGAGGACCATCGCGACCTGCTCGACCTCGTCGAGATCCCCGTCGGCGAGGCTGCCGAGCAGGTCGTCGGTCGGGGAGTCGCGCCGTTCCGCGAGCAGGCCGCGCACCGTCTCGACGACCTCGACGGAGGACGTGCGCAGGCGTTCCGGGTCCATGCCGAGAATGTCGTCGCCCCAGCGGCGGAAAGGCACGCGGCGGTCCTCCGGGACGCCGACCACCTCGCAGATGACCGTGACGGCCAGCGGATACGCGTACTCCTCGACCAGGTCGACCGTGCCGCCGTGCGCACGGGCGGGCAAGGCGTCGAGGAGCGCGGCGGCGACGGCCTCCGCACGCGGGCGCAGCTCCCGCATCCGGCGCGTCGCGAACGCGCGTGACACGGCGCCGCGCAGCCGCGCGTGGTGGGGCGGGTCGGTGTCGAGCATCGACACCATGAAGTACTTCAGGACCTCGTCGGGGAGCCCGAGCATTTCCAGCAGCGGCTTGCGCGGGTCCTCGCCGGTGTGGCCGGGCACGGAGGCCGGGGAACTGACGAAGCGAGGGTCACGCAGACCCGCCCGAACGTCACTGTAACGGGTGATCACCCAGACGGGTTGCCGCTCGGTCAACCAGCCCCGGACGACGGGGCTTTGCTCGCGCATGCGTCCGAACTCGCCGACCGGGTCGGCGAGGAGATCCGGGGCGAGAAGGCGGGGATCGTCCTCGTCCGCGGAGGGCTCGCGCGGGGCCGGCGCGGTGCGCGCGTTCGTCGTCGGGCTGTCCACGAAAGCCTCCTGGCGGCATGGGGGTTGGCGGGCCGCGCGGCGGCGGTCGCGTCGTGAGCACTGTGGCGGAACGACGTCCCACGTGACAGTTGGCGGCGGGGTTTCCACACGGATGAGCGAATCGGACGATCCGGCCTTAGCGCATGTTGCGTGCGCGACGTGGTTTGTCCATGGAAGCCGCCCGATTGAGTGAATGGTCCGCCACCTGGTTGGTCGTCGCCGACCGGTGTGCCTAATCTCGAAACCGGTCGCGAAGACACTGTGAAACGGACACCCGAGCCACGACCGGAAGTTCGGTCGTCATAGCCCAGCAGATCGCCAGGTGGCGGTACGAGGCGCGCGCCGTGCGGCGCGTGAATCCTTGGCCGCCCGATCGTCCTGTGTTCAGTACGTCCGCCCGGCACAAGCCACGGCAGTGGATGGCGGGCGGTGTCCCGCGGCCCAGCCTCACACCGCGGTCCCCCGCGACCGCCACGCAGCCTGTCCGACTACCCGAAGGGGACGATCGACCCATGCCGCCCGCAATTGCACCTTTCCTGGTCGGGCTCGTCGTCGCGCCGATCGCCAAGCGCCTCGTCAAGCCCGTGGTGCGCGGGGTCATCAAGACCTCGGTGGAAATCGCCCTCGACGTCAAACGCGCGGCCCAGGAGGCCGGGGAAGGCGTGCACGACCTGGCCGCCGAGGTCGCCGCCGAGGTGTTCGCCGACAAGAGTGACGCGGCCGACGCCCCGCGCCCCAACGTCGTCGGGCAGGGCAAGCCCGGCACGAAGACCCGCCAGGCGACCGCCCCGGCCACCTGAGCCACCGCCCGCCGGCCGCCGGTTCCTGAGTCGCGCCCGGCGGATCACCGGACACCGTCCGGGGCCGGACGACCGTCGTCCGGCACCCGCCGCCCGGGCGGCGGGCCACCGCGCCGCGCCGCTTCCGGGCGGTGCGGTCGTGCGCGCGGCCGACGCCGCCGGGCGGGTCACCGCGCCGAGGCGGCTGGTCCGCCTGCCCCGGGCCGGCCCGGGGCCGCCGCCGCGCCCCGGGGCTTCGCGCGCCGTCCGAGTCCGGGCGGCGCACGGCCGACGAGACACCCGCCAGCACCGCCGACGGCTCGCCGTCGCGCGCTCTCCACCACCGAAACAGGAATCCGCCATGACCCTCGATGTGCCCGCCGCCGCGGCGCGAGCCCTGGACATGCGCCCGCGCTCCGTCGTGCCGGGCCGCCAGCGCTGGGAGGTCACCGCGCTGCGCGGCCGACCCGAAGCCGCGCGGCTCGTCGAGGAGTTCCTGGGCGCCGAACCCGGCGTCGACGGCGTCACCGCCAACCCCGTCACCGGCCGCATCCTGGTCTTCCACGACCGCACGCTCAGCACCCCGGAGGCGGCCCACCGGCTGCGCCGGGCCGTGGTCCGGGCGTTCGCCCGCGTGTTCGCCCCGCCCCCGCCGAGGCGCGGGCCGAGCCTGGGCACCGCCGCGGCGCGCGTGGGCATGCGTCGGCTCCGGGACGCGGTGAGCGCGCGGCGGGATCGCGCGCCCGGCGGCTCACCGCGGCGGGGCTCCGGCCGTGCGCGCACGGGCGGGCACGGCGAGAAGGGTGCGTCCGCCGCACCCGGCGGAGGAGGGAGGCCCGGCGGATGGTCATGGCGTTCGGCCGCCGGGGCCCGCGACCAGGGCACGGGCCGCGAGCCGGCCAAGCCCGGGAGAGCGCGCCGGGGCGCCGCGTGGCTGCGTCATCGGCTCGTCGCGGCCGTCGCGGCCGTCGCGGCCGTCGCGGGGGACGCGTCCGCCGAACCCGGCCGCACGCGCGACACCGGCCGGTGGCTGAGGCGTTCGGCCGTCGTCGCGGGAGCCGCCGTCCTCGCGTTCGGCAGCGGCGCCGCCGCGCTCGCGTTCCTCTTGCGGCCGTTCGTCAGCCTCGGCCTCGTGGCGGCGACCACCGCGGTCATCGTCCGCCGCGCGTGGCGCCGGAGCGACGAACGCGGCCGACCCGCGCGCCGCCGCGGGATGCTGCGCGACATCATCGGCCCGTACCGGCGCCGGTTCACCCTCGCCGCCGTCACCTCGGTGCTCGCGCAGACCGCCGAGATGACCCTCGGCCTGTTCATCGCGGCCATCGCCGTCGTCCTGATGCAGGGCGAGAACGCGGCGCTGCTGAGCCTGGGCATCGCGGGCGCGGGAGCGCAGCTGTGGTGGCTCGCCGTCGGGACGGCGGCGGTCTGCGCGGCGGTGGCCGCACTCTCGTACACCTCGAATCTCGCGTGGCGCAGGCTGGCCCGGGACGTCGAATACGACTGGCGCAACCGCACGTACGCGCACGCGCAGCGGCTGTCGCTCGGCAGCCTGGAGGGAAGCCGCACCAGCCGCGTCAACAGCGTCCTGACCGACGACGTCGGCCGCATGGGCGCGTTCGTCGCGGGCACGCTGCCCGAACTCGTGCAGATGGCCACCGGTGTCCTCGCCGTCGTGCCGGTGTTCCTCGTCTTCGCGCCGCAGATCGCCTGGGTCGCGTTCCTGCCCGTGCCGCTGGTGACATGGCTGTCGTTCCGCTTCCACGACCGCGACGCGGGCGACTACGCGGCGGCGGGCGAGACGCGCGGGCGGCTGCACAGCCACATGGCGAACACGTTGCAGGCCAACAGCACCGTCAAGGCGTCGTGCACCGAGGACCACGAGGACGCCCGCCTGGCCGATCTCGGGGACCGGTACCGGGAGAGCACGGCGCGCACCGACCTCGGCGCGGTACGCCACACCGAGTCCGTGCGGCTGGCCACGACCGCCTCCATGGCCGGGACGCTGCTGTTCGGCGGACGCGCGGTCCTCGCGGGCGAGTTGCCGTTCCAGGCGTTCAGCCCCCTCGTCGGGCTCCCGCAGCAGGTGCTGGTGCGGCTCACCCGCCTCGGCGCGAGCATGGACCAGTACCGGCGCACGCTCGACTCGTACGACCGGGTCACCGCGCTGCACGAGATCCCGGTGGAACGCGCCGAGCCGCGCACCCCCGCCGCGGCGCTCGGCCCGGTGCGTCGGCCGGCGGGCGAACTGCTCCTGGACCGCGTCTCGTTCGGGTACGGCGAGGGGCCGCCGGTATTGCACGACCTCACACTGCGGATCGCGGCCGGGCGGGTCACCGGCATCGTCGGCCCGACCGGCTCGGGCAAGACCACGATCGCGCGGCTGCTCATGCGGTTCGAGGAACCCCGCGACGGCGCGATCCTGTTGGACGGGCGCGACCTGCGGGACATCCCCCTGCGGGACCTGCGGTCCACGATCGGGCTGGTCGCCCAGGAGCCGGTTCTTTTCGACGGGACGATCGCCGACAACGTGCGCTACGGCAGCTTCGACGCCGACGACCTGCGGGTGGCCGCCGGGACGCGGATGGCCGAAGCGGACGGGTTCATCCGCGAGCTGCCCCACCGCGAGCGGACGATCGTGGGCGAGCGCGGGTCGTCGCTGTCCGGCGGCCAGAAACAACGCGTCGCGCTGGCCCGGACGATCCTGCGGAACCCGCCGGTGGTGGTGCTCGACGAGGCGACGTCGGCGGTCGACAACGGCACCGAGGCGGCCATCCAACGCGCCCTCGGGCAGTTCGGCGCGGGCCGCACCATGGTGGTGATCGCACACCGCCTGTCGACGGTTCGGGACGCGGACTGGATCTATGTCCTCGACCGCGGCGGTGTCCTGACGGAAGAGGGCACCCACACCCAACTCGTGCGCCGAGGCGGCCTCTACGCCGACCTGTGGCGCCTCCAATCCGGCCGACCCACCGCCACCCCGCCCCGCACACCCCCGACGCCGCCTCGACGCGCCACGGCGAAACGGGGAAGGAAGACCACCCGGGCGATCGAGACACCCCCCGAGACGACGGCGACGCAAACGGCCACGGCACGGCCCCCCGAGACACCGTCGCCCGACCGGCCCGGACCGCCCGAGCGCACCACGGGCACCGTATCGGCGAACGGGGTCGAGACGGAGCCGCCGAACCGGCCCGAGTCGCCCGGCGACGCCGCGGGGGCCGGTGAGGTGGGTCGTTCGTCGGTGGTTTCGGACGTGGTGCGGGATGTGCCGCCTGACGGGTCCTCGGTCGGTGTGCCGGAGGGTGACGTCGGCGGTCGGCCGGGGGGCTGACCCTCCGCACGTCGTCTCCGCCCGTTGCCCCTGTTCGTTTGCTCGGCTTTCCCCTTTCGTCTCGCGCCGGCGCGGCCTGTTCCGCCGCCCTGGGCACGGTCGGTAGTCATTTGGAGGTACCCCCTTGTCTCGTCACGGTCGATCGGTCGGCCCGGAGGTTGTCGCCGACGGTGCCGAGGTGACGCCCCTGACCGCCGCGCAGCGCGAGGTGTGGTTGGCGGAGCAACGCGCGGACGGCGACCCCGCGTACCGGATCGGCGAGTACCTGGACATCCGCGGTGCCGTCGACCCGACCGTCTTCGCGGAGGCCGTGCGCCGTCTGGTCGGCGAGGCCGACGCGCTGCGCTCCCGGATCGTCGAAACCCCGGACGGGCCCGCGCAGTTCGTGGGGGAGGCCCCCGACGCGCCGTTGACGTTCGTCGACGTCTCCGACCGGGACGATCCGCGGGCGGCGGCCCGCGCCTGGGTGGACCGCGACCTCGCACGGCCGCTCGACATCGCGCGCGGGCCGTGGTTCTCGTACGCGCTGATCAAGCTCGGCGACGACCGCTTCTGGTGGTTCCACAGCTACCACCACATCGCCATGGACGGCTACGCGTTCAACCTCGTCGTCCGGCGCCTCGCCGCCATCTACTCCGCGCTGGTCGCGGGAGCCGAGCCCCCGGCGACACCGCTCGGGCCGCTGCGCGAACTCGTCGGTGCGGACGAGGCCTACCGCGCGTCCGACGACTTCGCCGCCGACCGCGCCTACTGGACGGCGCTGCTCGCCGACCGCCCCCGGGCCCGGCTGCTGTCGGAGACGGCCGCGCCGCGCGATCCCGACCCCGAGCGGCGCACCGCACGCCGCACCCCGTTCCGCGCGCTGGCCGAGCCCGACGCGCTCGCCGCCGCCGCGCGGCGGTTCGGTGTGCCGCAGTCGCGGCTGCTGGTGGCGGCGGTGGCGGTGTACGCGCACCGGTTCACCGGCGCCCGGGACCTCGTGCTCGGGCTCGCGGTCACCGGACGCTCCGGCAGGCCGGCACGCCGCGTGCCCGGCATGATGTCGAATGTCGTGCCGCTGCGCCTGGAGGTCCGGCCCGGCACGACCCTCGGCGCGCTGGTCGCCGGGATCGACGCGCGGGTGCGCGAGGCGGTGGCGCACCAGCGGTACCGGGGCGAGGAGTTGCGGCGCGACCTGCGTCTGCCGGTGGCGTCCGGCGCGGCGTTCTCCCCCGTGGTGAACTTCATGGGGTTCGCGCAGGACGTCGCGTTCGGCGGGCACCCGGCGACGGCGTACAACGAGTCGATGGGTCCGATCACCGACCTGTCGGTGGGTGTGTGGGACCGCCGGGACGGCGAGGCCCCTTCGGTTGTCCTGCACGCCGACCCGGCCCGCTACGGAGACGCCGATCTGGCCGCCCACCAGGCCCGCATCCTGCGCCTCGTCGACGCCGTGGCCGGTGCCGAACCCGACTGCCCGCTCGATGACTTCGACCTCCTGCTCGTCGACGAGCCGCGCTCGGCCGTGGCGACCGCGCCGCGAACGGCCGGGAAACCGGCGACCGTTCCCGCACTGTTCGAGGCCCGCGTCCGGGCGACGCCGGACGAGACCGCACTCGTCGCCCGCGACGCCGACGGGGCCCGCGTGACGCTGACCTACGCGGAGTTGGACGCGCGGGCCACCAGGCTCGCGCGGGCGCTGCGCGCCCGCGGTGCGCGGCCGGAGCGGGTGGTCGGTGTGGCGCTGCCGCGCGGCGCGGACCTGGTGACGGCGATCCTTGCGGTGCTCAAGTCCGGTGCGGCGTATGTGCCGTTGGACCCGGACTACCCGCCGGCGCGGCTCGCCGCCCTGGTCGCCGACGTGCGGCCGGTGCTGGTGGTGACGACCGCCGAGGCGGCGCGCGCACACGGTTTCGACGCGCCCACCCTCGTCCCGGACGACCCGGGGACGCGGGAGCGGATCGCCGGGCTGCCCGACGTCCCGCCGACGTGGGCGGCGCCGTCGTCCGGGCATCCCGCGTACGTCATCCACACCTCGGGCTCGACCGGCCGTCCGAAGGGCGTCACCGTCACGCACGAGGCGCTGGCGAACCTCGTGACGGGCCAGAGCGCCGCGATGTTCGCGTCGGCGGCGGAGCGCACCGGGGCGCGGCCGTTGCGCGTCGCGTTGACGACGTCGGCGGCGTTCGACGCGTCGTGGGACCAACTGGCCGCGCTCGCCCACGGGCACACGCTGCACGTTGTGGACCGCGACACGTGGAACGACCCCGACGCGGTCGCCGCGTGGGTGGCGGCGGACGGCATCGACTTCCTCAACGCGCCCCCGGCGTGGATGGGCGCCCTCCTCGACCGCGGCGTGTTCGACCCGTCCCGCGGCGCGTGCCCGGCCGTGGCCGTCGTCGGCGGCGACGCCGTGCCGCCCGTGCTGTGGGAGCGCCTGGCCGCGCTGCCCGCCACCGCCGCGTGGAACTGCTATGGGCCCACCGAGTGCACCGTCGACGCGCTCGCGGCCCCCGTGCGGGGCGCGGCCCCGGTGATCGGCCGCCCGGTGCCCGGCGTGCGCGCGTACGTCCTCGACGCGGCGCTGCGGCCGATGCCGGTTGGCGTCGCCGGGGAACTGTACGTCGCGGGCGCGGGATTGGCGCGCGGCTACGCCGGCCGCCCGGCGGCGACGGCGGAGCGGTTCGTCGCCGATCCCCGCGCGACCGAACCGGGCGCCCGCATGTACCGCACCGGAGACCTGGCCCGCCTGCGCGCGGACGGGGCGCTGGAGTTCCTGGGCCGCACCGACGACCAGGTGCAGGTGCGCGGCTTCCGCGTCGAGCCGGGCGAGATCGAGGCCGTGCTGCGCGAGGAGCCCGGGGTCGCGCAGGCCGTCGTCGTCGCGCGCGACGACCGCCTGGTGGCCTACGTCGCACCCGCGAGCGCCGCGGGCCCCGAGGCGGAGCGCCGCCTGCGGGAGCGCCTGCCGCGCCACCAGGTGCCGTCGGCGGTCGTCGGCCTCGACGCGATGCCGCTGACCGCGACCGGCAAACTCGACCGCGCCGCGCTCCCCGCCCCGACGTGGGACGCCCGCGCCGCCGCGCCCGGCCGGATGCCGCGCACACCCGACGAGGTGGCCGTGGCCGGGCTGTTCGCGGAAGTCCTCGGCATGCCGCCCGGGCGCGTCGCCGCCGACGACTCGTTCTTCGACCTGGGCGGACACTCGCTCCTCGCGACGCGCCTGATCGCGCGCGTCCGGGCGGTGCTCGGCGTCGAAGCCGAGCTGCGCGCGCTGTTCGACGCGCCCACGGTCGCCGGTTTCGCGTCCCGGCTGCGCGGAGCCGGGGCGGCACGCCTCGCGCTGTGCCGCAGCGAGCCCCGCCCCGCGCACGTGCCGCTGTCGTACGCGCAGGGCCGCCTGTGGTTCCTGCACCGCGCCGGAGACCTCGGCGCGACGTACCACATCCCGTTCGCCCTGCGCCTGACCGGCGACCTCGCCCCCGACGCCCTGGCCCGGGCGCTGACCGACGTGGCGGCCCGCCACGAAAGCCTGCGCACGCTCGTCACCGAGCACGACGGGGCGCCCGTGCAGCGCGTGCTGCCCGCGGACGACGTCCGCGTCCCGCTGCCGGTCGTCGCGATCGCGCCGGAGGGCTTGGCCGCCGCACTCGCCGACGCGGCCCGCCGAGGCTTCGACCTCACGCGTGAGATCCCGCTGCGCGCCGCCCTGTTCGCGGTCGGCCCGGACGAACACGTGCTGCTGCTCGTGCTGCACCACATCGCGGGCGACGGCTGGTCCACGCAGCCGCTGGCCCGCGACCTGGCCGCCGCCTACGCGGCCCGCGCCGACGGCCGTGCCCCCGCGTGGGACCCGCTGCCGGTGCAGTACGCCGACTACACGCTGTGGCAGCGCGAACTGCTCGTCGGCGACGCGCTCGCCCGGACCCAACTCGACTACTGGACCACCGCGTTGGCCGGTCTTCCGCAGCGCGTCCTCCTGCCGTACGACCACCCCGCGCCGCCGGTCGCCGCCCGCCACGGCGACCAGGTGCCGCTGCGCGTCGACCCCCGACTCGCCGCCCGGCTGGGCGCGTTGGCCAGGAGCCGCGGCGTCAGCCTGCACATGGTGCTGCACGCGGCCCTCGCCGCGCTGTTGACGCGTCTCGGTGCGGGGACGGATGTGCCCATCGGGACGCCGGTCGCGGGGCGTTCGGACGCGGCGCTGGATGACCTGGTCGGGTTCTTCGTCAACACGCTGGTGTTGCGCACCGATACGTCGGGTGATCCGTCGTTCGGCGAACTCCTGGACCGGGTGCGGGAGTCGGCGCTGGGTGCGTACGCGCACCAGGACGCCCCGTTCGAACAGGTCGTCGAAGCGGTCAACCCCACCAGGTCGGCCGCCCACCACCCGCTGTTCCAGACGATGCTGGCGCTGCAGAACGCCCCCGCGGGCGACTTCGCCCTGCCCGGCCTCGCCGCCGAAACCGTGGTCGTCGGCACCGGGACCGCCAAGTTCGACCTGTTCTGGAATCTCACCGAGCAGCCGACGGACGGCGGCCTGGCCGGTGTCCTGGAGTTCCGCACCGACCTGTTCACCCGGGCGGGAGCCGAAGCCCTCGCGGCCCGCTGGCTTCGCGTGCTGCGCGCGGTCGCCGACGACCCGGCGCGGCCCATCGGCCGCATCGGTGTCCTGCTCGACGGCGAGGCCGACCGGGTCATGCCTGCGCCCCGGCCCGCCGCGCCCGCGCCCGCCCCCGCGGCCGGACACGCGGACACGCCGGTGGCGCGCTTCGCCGAGCAGGCCCGCTCGACCCCGGACCGCGTCGCGGTCGTCTGCGGCGCCGAATCCCTCACCTACGGCCGGCTCGACGCCCGCGCGAACCACATCGCGCACGCCCTGCACGCGCGCGGTGTGGGCCGGGAGGACCTGGTCGCCCTCGCGTTGCCCCGCTCACTCGACCTCGTGGCCGCCGTCCTCGCGGTGCACAAGGCCGGCGCCGCGTACCTGCCGCTCGACCCCGACGCGCCCGCCGACCGCCTCGCCCTGATCCTCGACGACGCCC
The DNA here is from genome assembly GCF_021165735.1 of Yinghuangia sp. ASG 101. Lineage (GTDB taxonomy): Bacteria > Actinomycetota > Actinomycetes > Streptomycetales > Streptomycetaceae > Yinghuangia. Next base: position 8,036,008 of record NZ_CP088911.1, read on the forward strand.
GCCCGGCCCTGCTGCTCACCGACCGCGACACGGCGCCGCCCCACGGGTCGGCCGGCACCCCCCGCATCGTCCTGGACGATCCGGCCTTCCCTACCGAACTCGCCGGATACGACGAGGACTTCGCCTGCCCGGCCGCGGCCGGACCGGACAACGGCGCCTACGTCATCTATACGTCCGGTTCGACCGGCCGCCCCAAGGGCGTCGTGGTCACCCACCGCAACGTCATGCGGCTGTTCACCGCGACCGCGCCGGTGTTCGGCTTCGGACCCGACGACGTGTGGACCCTGTTCCACTCCTCCGCGTTCGACTTCTCCGTATGGGAACTCTGGGGCGCGCTGCTGCACGGCGGACGCCTCGTCGTCGTGCCGTTCGAGACCGCCCGGACCCCCGACCGCTTCCTGCGCCTGCTCGCGGAGGAACGCGTCACCGTCCTCAACCAGACCCCGTCCGCGTTCCACCAACTCGCCCGGGCCGACCGCGACGACCCCGAGACCGGCCGCCGACTCGCACTGCGCACCGTCGTGTTCGGCGGCGAAGCCCTCGATCCCACCCGGCTGCGCGACTGGTACGAGCGGCACGCCGACACCGCCCCGGCGCTCGTCAACATGTACGGCATCACCGAGACGACCGTGCACGTCACGCACGCCGCCCTCGGCCGCGACCACGCGGCCGACGGGACCGGCAGCGTCATCGGCGGCGCGATCAGCGACCTGCGCCTGTACGTCCTGGACGCCGCCCTCCAGCCGGTCCCGCCCGGTGTCCCCGGGGAGCTGTACGTCGCGGGCGGCGGCCTCGCGCGCGGCTACCTCGGCCGTCCGGGGCTGACCGCCGGGCGGTTCGTGGCCGACCCGTTCACCGGCGACGCCGGTGGCCGCATGTACCGCAGCGGCGACATCGTGCGGTGGCGCCCCGACACCGGCGGCGGCCTCGCGCTGGAGTACGTCGGGCGCGGCGACCAGCAGGTCCAGGTGCGCGGGTTCCGCGTCGAACCCGGCGAGATCGAGGCCGTCCTCGCGGCCCGCGACGAGGTCGCCCACGCGGTCGTCGTGGCGCGCCGCGAACGCGCCGACGACACACGCCTGGTCGCGTACGTCGTCCCCGAGACCGGCCGGACCGTCGACGCCGCGGCACTCCGCACACACACGCGCGGCCTCCTGCCGCACTACATGGTCCCCGCCGCCGTCGTCGTGGTCGACGCGCTCCCGCTGACCGTCAACGGCAAGCTGGACCGCTCGGCGCTCCCGGCACCGCGATGGGACGGCTCCGCCGACGCCGCGGGCCGCGCGCCGCGCTCGCCCGAAGAGCTGGTCGTCGCGGGGTTGTTCGCCGAGGTGCTGGGTGTCGCGATGGAGGGGGTGGGTGCGGGGGACTCGTTCTTCGATCTGGGTGGGCATTCGTTGTCGGCGGCGCGGCTGGTGGCGCGGGTGCGGGCCGTGTCGGGTGCGGAACTCGGGTTGCGGGATCTGTTCGACGCGCCGACGGTGGCCGGTCTGGCCGAGCGTGTGGCGGCGGCGGGGGTGTCGGAGCGTCCGGTGGTGCGGGCGGTGGGGGAGCGTCCGGCGGTGGTGCCGTTGTCGTTTGCGCAGCGGCGGTTGTGGTTTGTGGATCGGATGGGGGCGTGGCGGGCGGCGTACAACATCCCCTTCGCGCTGCGGTTGACGGGTGGGTTGGATCGTGCGGCGTTGGAGGCGGCGCTCGGTGACGTCATCGCACGGCACGAAAGCCTGCGCACGGTGTTCCCGGACACCGACGGCGTGCCCCGACAGCACATCCTGCCGCCGGACCGCTGCCGGATCGCGCTGCCGTCGCGGCAAACGGACCCCGGCGAACTCGACCGGCTGGTGGCCGAGACCGCCCGCCGCCCGTTCGACCTCGCCTCCGAACCACCGCTGCGCGCCGCCCTGTTCGCGGTCGACACCGACGAACACGTGCTGGTGCTCGTACTGCACCACATCGCGGGCGACGGCTGGTCCACCGTGCCGCTCACCCGCGACCTGGCCGCGGCGTACACCGCCCGCCGCGCGGGCGAGGTCCCCGGTCGGCCGGAACTGCCCGTGCAATACGCCGACTACACGCTGTGGCAGCACGAACTGCTCGGCGACCGCGACGACCCCGACAGCCTCGTCAGCCGTCAACTCGCCTACTGGCAACGCACCTTGGACGGCCTGCCGGACCGCATCACGCTGCCGTTCGCGCACCCGGTGCCGCTCGCCGCCGCCCCGGACGGCGACCGTGTGCCCATCCGCGTCGACGCCGAACTGCACGCCCGGTTGGGTGAGTTGGCGAGGCGTCGGGGGGCGAGCGTGCACATGGTGCTGCACGCCGCGTTGGCGGCGTTGTTGACGCGTCTCGGTGCGGGGACGGATGTGCCGATCGGGACGCCCGTGGCGGGGCGTTCGGATGCGGCGTTGGATGATCTGGTCGGGTTCTTCGTGAACACGCTGGTGTTGCGCACCGATACGTCGGGTGATCCGTCGTTCGGCGAACTCCTGGACCGGGTGCGGGAGTCGGCGCTGGGTGCGTACGCGCACCAGGACGCCCCGTTCGAACAGGTCGTCGAAGCGGTCAACCCCACCAGGTCGGCCGCCCACCACCCGCTGTTCCAGGTCATGCTCACCCTGGAGCACGGCGCTCCGCGACTCCCCGAACTGCCCGGCCTCGCCGTCGCGGAGACGCGGCTGTGGACGGACACCGCCAAGTACGACCTCACGTTCGCCCTGACCGATCCGGGGGACGGCGGGCTCACCGGCACGATCGAATTCCGCACCGACCTGTTCGACCGCGCCGCCGTCGCCGCCCTCGCGGAGCGCTGGCTGCGCGTCCTGACGGCCGTCGCCGCCGATCCGGGGCAATCCATCGGCCGGATCCCGATCCTCGCCCCCCGCGAGCACCGCGCGATCCTGGGCACCGCCACCGGTCCCGCCGCCGAGCCCGCGCGGACCTTCCCGGAGATGTTCGCCGCGCAGGTGCGCGCCACGCCCGACGCGACGGCCCTCGAAGGCGCGGACGGCGAACAGCTCACCTACCGCGAACTCGACGCCCGCGCCGCACGGGTCGCCCGCGCCCTCACCGCGCGCGGCATCGGCCCCGAAGACCTCGTCGCGATCACGCTGCCGCGCGGCGTGCCGCAGGTCGTCGCGGTGCTCGGCGTCCTCGCGTCCGGTGCCGCGTACCTGCCGGTCGACCCCCGGCTCCCCGAGGCGCGCCTGCGGCACCTCCTCGACGACGCCGCCCCGGCACTCGTCCTGGACGACGCGGCACCGATCTCCGGCGTGGCCGCGGGGCTCCCGCCCGGGCCGGGCGACGACGCGCGGGAGCCCCAGGCCGCCCCGGCGGCACTCCGGCCGGAGCACCCCGCCTACGTCATCCACACCTCCGGCTCGACCGGCCGCCCCAAGGGCGTCGTCGTGCCGCACACCGGCATCGCCAACCTCGCCGCGGAAAGCGCGCGGCTGGGCACAGGCCCCGGAAGCCGCGTCCTCCAATTCGCGTCCCCGAGCTTCGACATGGCCTTCTGGGACCTGGTCGTCGCGCTGCTGCACGGCGCCACACTGGTCCTCGCACCCGTCGACGACCCGCTGCGCGCCCTCACCGACCCCGGATCCCGCCTCACCCACGCACTCGTACCCCCGTCGGCGCTCGCCGCGCTCGGGGACGCGGACGTCACCGCCGGGTCGCTGGTGGTCGGCGGCGAGGCGTGCCCGGCCGACCTGGTCGCCCGCTGGGCAGCGAACCGGCGGCTGCGCAACGCGTACGGACCGTCCGAGACCACCGTCGTGGCGACCATGACCGGCCCCCTGGCGGCGGACGCCGCCGCGACGCCGCCGATCGGACGGCCGGTGACGGGCGCCCGCACCTACGTGCTCGACGCGGCCCTGCGGCCGGTCCCGTCGGGGGTGCCGGGCGAGCTGTACGTCGCCGGCCCGGGCCTCGCCCGAGGCTACCTGCGCCGCCCGGCGCTGACCGCCGAGCGGTTCGTGGCCGATCCACACGGCGCACCGGGCGCCGTCATGTACCGCACCGGCGACGTGGCCCGGGTGCGCCCCGACGGCGCCCTCGACTTCCTCGGGCGCGCCGACGACCAGGTCAAGGTACGCGGCTACCGCATCGAGCCGGGCGAGATCGAGACCGTGCTCGCCGACCACCCGGACGTCGCCCGCTCGGTGGTCCTCGCCCACGACAACCGCCTTGTGGCATACGTCGTTTCCGAGCCCGGCGCGGCCCCCGACACCTCGGCGCTGCGCGCTCATCTGGAGGCGCGCCTGCCCGGCTACATGGTGCCGTCGGCGTTCGTGCCACTGGACGAACTGCCGCTGCTGGTGAACGGCAAGCTGGACCGCGCCGCCCTGCCCGTGCCCACCTGGGACACCCCCGACACCCCCACGCGCGGACCGCGCTCGTCCGCCGAGGTGGCTCTCGCGGGGTTGTTCGCCGAGGTGTTGGGTGTCGCGGTGGAGCGGGTGGGTGCGGGGGACTCGTTCTTCGATTTGGGCGGGCATTCGTTGTCGGCGGCGCGGCTGGTGGCGCGGGTGCGGACCGTGTTGGGCGCGGAACTCGCTTTGCGGGACCTGTTCGACGCGCCGACGGTCGCGGGTCTCGCGGAGCGCGTCGCCCGAGCCGCCGCGGCCGAGCGTCCGGTGGTGCGGGCGGTGGGGGAGCGTCCGGCGGTGGTGCCGTTGTCGTTTGCGCAGCGGCGGTTGTGGTTCGTGGATCGGATGGAGGCGTTGGGGGCGGCGTACAACATCCCGTTGGCGCTGCGGCTGACGGGTGGGTTGGATCGTGCCGCGTTGGCGGCGGCGCTGGGTGATGTCGTGGCGCGCCACGAGAGCCTGCGCACGGTGTTCCCGGACACCGACGGCGTACCCCGGCAGCACATCCTGCCGCCCGGCGACACCCTTGTCCCGCTGCGCGTGACCGCCACGGAACCGGCCGACCTGACCGACCGCCTCGCCGCCGCCGCGCGCCGAGCCTTCGACCTCGCGGTCGAACCGCCGCTCCGCGCCGACCTCTTCGCGATCGGAGACGACGAGCATGTGCTCCTGCTGGTGGTGCACCACATCGCGGCTGACGGCTGGTCGGTCGGACCCCTGGCGCGCGACCTGGCCGCGGCGTATGTGGCGCGCCGTGACGGCACGCCCCCGTCCCACGGCCCCCTGCCGGTGCAGTACGCGGACTACGCCGTGTGGCAGCGCGACCTGCTGGGCGACCGCGCCGAGCCGGACAGCCTCCTGAGCCGCCAACTCGCGTACTGGAAAAGGACTCTCGACGGCCTGCCCGAGCACCTGGCCCTGCCCTTCGACCGCCCCCGCCCGCCCGTCGCGGGCCATGCCGGGGACCACGTCGCCCTCCACATCCGCGAGGAACTGCACGCCCGGTTGGGTGAGTTGGCGAGGCGTCGGGGGGCGAGCGTGCACATGGTGCTGCACGCCGCGTTGGCGGCGTTGTTGACGCGTCTCGGTGCGGGGACGGATGTGCCGATCGGGACGCCCGTGGCGGGGCGTTCGGATGCGGCGTTGGATGATCTGGTCGGGTTCTTCGTGAACACGCTGGTGTTGCGCACCGATACGTCGGGTGATCCGTCGTTCGGCGAACTCCTGGACCGGGTGCGGGAGTCGGCGCTGGGTGCGTACGCGCACCAGGACGCCCCGTTCGAACAGGTCGTCGAGGCGGTCAACCCCGCCCGGTCCCTCGCCCACCACCCCCTCTTCCAGGTCATGCTCGCGCTGCAGAACGCCTCCGACGGCGGCCTCGGCATTCCGGGGCTGGCCTCGGAGCCCGTCACCGTGGGCACGGCCACCGCCAAATTCGACCTGTTCTTCGCCGTGAGCCGGAACTCCGGCGATCCCCGCGGCGGGCTCGGCGTCGCGGTCGAGTACCGCACCGACGTGTTCGACCGCGCCACCGTGGCCACTCTCGCGGAGCGCTGGCTGCGCGTCCTCGACGCCGCATCCGCGGACCCCGGGCGCCCGATCAGCCGGATCGACATCCTCTCCCCGGACGAGCGCCGCACCCTCCTCGCGCTCCCGACCGCCCGCACCGCGCCCGCGCGGCCCGCCCGCCACGACACCGACACCGTCCCGGCCGGGTTCGAGGCCCAGGTACGCGCGATGCCGGACCAGGCCGCCGTCGAAGCCGCCGACGGCACCCGCACCTACCGTGAACTGAACACCGACGCCAACCGCATCGCGCACGCCCTCCTCGCGCGCGGCATCGGTGCCGAGGACGTCGTCGCCGTCGCGCTGCCACGCGGCACGGAACCGATCGCCGTGCTGCTCGGCATCCTCAAGGCCGGTGCCGCGTACATGCCCGTCGACACCGGACACCCGGCCGCTCGCGTGCGCCTCATGCTCGCCGAGACCCGGCCCGCGCTGCTGATCACCCGCACCGGCGCCCTGGACCCGTGCGGCCACGACGACACCGGCGTGCCGCTGCTGGCACTCGACACGCCGGACTGGGCCGCCGAAAGCGCGGCCCTGCCGACGCACGACCCGTCCGACGCGGACCTGCGGCACCCGCGGGACGCGCGGCATCCCGCGTACCTGATCTTCACCTCCGGTTCGACCGGCACCCCCAAGGCCGTCGGCATGCCCGCCGGCGCGCTGGCGAACCTGCTGCGCTGGCACCACGCCGCCGTGGGCGGCGGCGCGGGGACGCGCACCGCGCAGTTCACCGCCGTGGGTTTCGACGTGTCGGTGCAGGAGATCCTCTCCGCGCTGTGCCACGGCAAGACACTGTGCGTCCCCACCGAGGAACAGCGCCGCAGCGCCGAGCTGTTCGCGGTCTGGCTCGACGAGCGGCGGGTCGCGGAACTGTTCGCGCCGACGCTGGTGATCGAGGCGCTGGCCGAGGCCGCCGGGGAGGCCGGGCTCGACCTGCCCGCGCTGCGCACCATCGCGCAGGCGGGCGAGGCGCTGCGCATGACGGCCGGGTTGCGGGCGTTCCTGCGCCGCGTGCCGGGACGCGGCCTGCACAACCACTACGGGCCGGCCGAGACGCACGTCGTCACCGCCCACACCGTCCCGGCGGACGAGCACGGCGCGCTGCCGCCGATCGGGCGGCCGATCCCGGGCGCGCGTGTCTACATCCTGGACGCCGCGCTGAACCCTGTGCCGCCCGGCGTGGCCGGTGAGCTGTACGTCGCCGGGGAGGCCCTGGCACGCGGCTACCTCGGGCGTGCCGCCCTGACCGCGGAGCGCTTCGTCGCCGATCCGCACGCCCCGGTCGGGAACGCGGGCGCGCGCATGTACCGCACCGGCGACCTCGCCCGGTGGAACGCCCGCGGCGAGATCGAGTACCTGGGCCGCCGCGACCACCAGGTGAAGGTCCGCGGCTTCCGCGTCGAGCCGGGCGAGATCGAGTCCGTGCTGAGCCGCTGCGAAGGCGTCGCCCAGGCCGCCGTGGTGGCACGCCGGGCGGGGTCCGGAGACGTGCACCTGGTCGCCCACGTCGTGCGGTCCGCGCGGGGCGACGCGCCGGTGAGCCCCGAGCGGCTGCGGCACGCGCTGCGCGCGCAACTGCCGGACTACCTGGTCCCGTCGCTGTTCGTGCTGCACGACAAGCCGCTCCCGCTCACCGCCAACGGCAAGCTCGACCGGGCGGCGCTCCCGCTGGTGCCCGCGCCCCGCGACGGCGGAGACCCCGGCGGGCATGGAACGGCCGGAACCCCCGGACGCCCGCCCCGCACGCCCTACGAGCGCGTTCTCGCGGAACTGTTCGCCCGCGTCCTGGGCCTGCCCGAGGACGGCGTCGACGCGGACGCGGACTTCTTCGCCCTCGGCGGGCACTCGCTGCTCGCCACCCGCCTGGTGTCCCGGCTGCGCGCCCTGCTGGGCCTCGAACTGCCGCTGCGGGTGCTCTTCGAGACGCCGACCGTGGCCGGCCTGGCCGCCGCACTCGACGACGCCGACGCCGCGCAGCGCCCCGAACTCCGCCCGGTCGTACGGGAACCGGGCGAGCCGGTCGCGCTGTCGTCCGGGCAGCGGCGGCTGTGGTTCCTGCACCGCCTGGAAGGGCCCAGCGCGACCTACAACATGCCGCTGGTGCTGCGGCTGTCCGGCACACTCGACGCCGCCGCGCTGCACGACGCGCTCGGCGACGTCGTCGTCCGGCACGAGACGCTGCGCACCGTGCTCGGCGAGACCGCCGACGGCGTGCCCTACCAGCGCGTCCTGGCCCCCGAGGCGGGCCGCGCCGCCGCGGCGCTGCCGGTCGAGCCCGCCGACGGCGCCGACGCCGCCGCGCTCGCGGCCCGCGCCGCCGCGCACCGCTTCGACCTGACCCGCGACATCCCGCTGCGGGCCGCGGTGTTCGCGCTCGCCGCGGACGAACACGTGCTCGTCCTGACGCTCCACCACATCGCGTGCGACGGGTGGTCGCTGCGCCCGCTGTCCCGCGACCTCGCCGACGCGTACGCCGCACGGCTGGCCGGCCGCGCCCCGCAGTGGCCGGAACTCCCCGTCACCTACGCCGATTTCGCCGCCTGGCAGCGCGAACTCCTCGGGGACGGCCGCGATCCCGAGAGCATCACCGCGCGGCGCCTGGCCCACTGGCGCCGCGCCCTCGACGGGGCCCCCGAACTGCTGCGGCTGCCCGCCGACCGACCGCGCCCGCCCGTCGCCTCCGGGCGCGGCGGCCACCTCAGCGTGTACGCCGACGCCGACACGCACGCCGCGCTGACCGCCCTGGCCCGGCGCACCGGCGCGAGCCTGTTCATGGTGCTGAACGCCGGACTGGCCGCGCTGTTCACGCGCCTCGGCGCGGGCGACGACATCGTCGTGGGCACCCCCGCGGCCGGCCGGACCGATCCCGCGCTGGACGACCTGGTGGGCTTCTTCGTCAACACCCTCGTCCTGCGGACCGACACCTCAGGAGACCCGGACTTCGCCGAACTCCTCGGCCGCGTACGGGAGAACGCGCTGGCCGCGTACGCCCACCAGGACCTGCCGTTCGAACACCTGGTCGAGGAGCTGAACCCGGTGCGCTCGCCCGGGCACCACCCGCTGTTCCAGGTCATGCTGGGGCTGCAGAACGCCCCGGACGCCGACTTCACCCTGCCCGGCCTGCGGGTGCGCGGCGTACGCGTCGCCACCGGCACCGCACGCGTCGACCTGACCTTCAGCGTCGAGGAACGCCGCGACGCCCACGGCCGCCCGGCCGGCCTGGAGGCGGTCGTCGAATACGCGGCCGACCTGTTCGACCACGACACCGTCGCGACCCTCGCCCACCGGTGGCTGCGGCTCCTGGCCGCCGCCGCCGAGGACCCCGGCACCCCGATCAGCCGACTGCCGCTGCTGACCCCCGACGAGAAGCGGAAGCTGACCGCGACCGGCGACGACTGCCACAACCCCGCGACCCGGGACGACCTCGCCCCGGCCTCCTTCCCGGCGCTGTTCGCGACCCGGGTCGCCGAGCGGGGCGACGCCCCGGCGCTCGCGTGCGCCGGCACCGAGGTGTCCTACCGCGAACTGGACGCGCTGGCCGACCGGTTCGCGCGCGACCTGCGGGCGCGCGGCATCGGCCGCGAGGACGTGGTGGCGCTGGTGCTGCCGCGCTCCGTCGCCTGGGTGGTCGCGGTGCTGGGGGTGCTGAAGGCGGGCGCGGCCTATCTGCCCGTCGACCCGGCCTACCCGCGCGACCGCATCGATTTCATGCTGGCCGACGCCCGCCCGGCCCTGGTGGTCGACGACCCGACCCAGGTCACCGTGCCCGTGCGCGACGGCGGCCCCGAACCCGCCGCGAGCCCCGCGCGGGACGCCCGCCCCGGAAGGCCGCCGACCGCCCCGGCGCGGGCCGCCGACCCCGAGGTGCCGATCGACCCGGCGCAGGCCGCGTACGTCATCTACACCTCCGGCTCGACCGGCCGCCCCAAGGGCGTGGTCGTCAGCCACACCGGCGTCGCGAGCCTCGCGGCGAGCCAGATCGGCCGGCTGCGGCTCGACGGCACCGCCCGGGTCCTGCAACTGTCCAGCCCCAGCTTCGACGCGTCCTTCTGGGACCTGTGCGCGGCTCTTCTGTCCGGTGCGGTGTTGGTGTTGGCGCCGGTGGAGGATCCGTTGTCGGGGTTGGGGGACGGGTCGGTGACGCATGCGACGGTGCCGCCGTCGGCGTTGGCGGCGGTTGCCGGGGGTGTGGGTGCGGGGTTGCGGACGTTGGTGGTGGCGGGGGAGGCGTGTGCGCCGGAGTTGGTGGCGCGGTGGGCTCCGGGGCGGCGCATGGTGAATGCGTACGGCCCGACCGAGACCACGGTCTGCGCCACCATGAGCGAACCGCTCGATCCGCCCGCCGACGGAGCCGCGCCGATCGCGCCGCCCATCGGCCGGGCCATCACCAACGCCCGGGTGTACGTGCTGGACGCGGCGCTGCGCCCGGTCCCGGTCGGCGTGCCCGGCGAGCTGTATGTGGCGGGCGCCGGTGTCGCGCGGGGCTACCTGGGGCGTACGGGGTTGACGGCGTCGCGGTTCGTCGCGGATCCGTTTGCGCCCGCGGGGAGTTCGGGGGCGCGCATGTATCGCACGGGGGATGTGGCGCGGTGGAACCGGGACGGTGTCCTGGACTATCTCGGGCGGACCGACGACCAGGTCAAGGTCCGCGGCTACCGCATCGAGCCCGGCGAGATCGAGGCCGCGCTGACCACCCACCCCGCGGTCGCGCACGCCGCCGTCGTACCCCACGGCACCGACCGCCTCGCCGCCTACCTCGTGCCCGCCGAAGGCACCGCGATGCCGACGCCCGCGCGGCTCAGGGACCACGTGGGCGGCATGCTGCCGCCGCACATGGTGCCCGCCGCGTTCGTCGTCCTCGACGCGCTGCCGGTCACCGCCAACGGCAAACTCGACCGCGCCGCGCTGCCCGCCCCCACACCGCGCGACACCGCCCGCGACCGGGGCCGCGCCCCGGCGACCGCGCCGGAGCGCGCCCTCGCCGACCTGTTCGCCGACGTCCTCGGCACCGGCGAGATCGGCGCCGACGACTCGTTCTTCGACCTGGGCGGGCACTCGCTGCTCGCCGCCAAACTCGTCGCACGGGTGCGGGCCGTCCTCGGCGTGGAACTCGACCTGCGCACGGTGTTCGAGGCGCCGACCGTCGCCGCGCTGGCGCCGCGCCTCGACCCGGCGTCCGGGACCCGCCCGGCCCTCGTCCGGCGCGAGCGCCCCGCGACCGTGCCGCTGTCGTACGCGCAGCGCCGCCTGTGGTTCCTGCACCGCATGGAGGGGCCGAGCGCCACCTACAACATCCCGCTCGTCCTGGAGCTGGCCGGAAACCTCGACCACACGGCCCTGGAACGCGCGTTGGGCGACGTCGTGGCCCGGCACGAGAGCCTGCGCACGCTCTTCCGCGACCGCGCCGGAGTGCCGTACCAGCACGTCCTGGACGCCGACGCGTCCCGACCACCGCTGCCCGCGCCCGAGCCCGTCGACCCGGCGGACCTGCCCCGCGCGCTCGCCGACGCCGCCCGGCAACCCTTCGACCTCGCCCACGAAATCCCGCTGCGGGCCCGGTTGTTCGCCTCGGCCGAGAACCGGCACACGCTGCTGCTGGTGGTGCACCACATCGCCGGCGACGGCTGGTCCACCGCACCGCTGGCCCGCGACCTCGCCACCGCGTACGCCGCCCGCGTCGACGACCGCGCGCCCGGCTGGGCGCCGCTGCCGGTGCACTACGCCGACTACACGCTGTGGCAGCACGACCTGCTCGGCGACCGCGACCACCCGGACAGCCGGTTCGCCGGGCAACTCGCCTACTGGCGGCGCGCGTTGGCCGGATCCCCCGAACTGCTGCGGCTGCCCGCCGACCGGCCGCGCCCGCCCGCGGCGACGTTCCGCGGCGGCGTCGCGGCCGTCGGCCTCGACGCCGGCCTGCACACCGCGCTCACCGCGCTCGCCCGCGAATGCCGGGCGAGCCTGTTCATGGTGCTGCACGCGGGACTCGCCGCGGTCCTCACCCGGCTCGGCGCCGGAACCGACATCCCCGTAGGCAGCCCCATCGCCGGACGGACCGACCACGCCATGGACGACATGGTCGGCTTCTTCGTCAACACCCTCGTGCTGCGCACCGACACCTCCGGCGACCCCACGTTCCGCGAACTGATCGGGCGCGTCCGGGAGAACGCGCTCGGCGCCTACGCCCACCAGGACCTGCCGTTCGAGCACCTGGTCGAGGAACTGAACCCGACGCGTTCCCCCGGGCACCACCCGCTGTTCCAGGTGCTGCTCGCCCTGCAGAACGCCCCCATGGGCGAGTTCACCCTGCCCGGACTGGACGTCCGGGCCACGTCGGTGTCGACCGGCACCGCCAAGTTCGACCTCGGCCTGAGCCTCGCCGAGACCTTCGACGACGGCGGCGCGCCCGCCGGGGTCATCGGCGCGGCCGAGTACGCGACCGACCTGTTCGACCCGGAGACCGCCGAGGCGATCGTGGCACGCTGGATCGGCCTGCTGGCCTCGGCCGCCGCCGCCCCCGACGTCCCGCTCGGCCGCGTCGACCTGCTGCGCGGCGACGAACGCGCCGCCGTGCTGGCCGCGTCGCACGGCGCGACGCACCCCGACGACCCGGACGCGTGCGTGCCGGCGCTGTTCGCCGCACGCGCCGCGCGATGCCCGTCCGCCCCCGCCCTCGTGAGCGGCGACGCCCGGCTCACCTACCGCGAACTGGACGCGCTCGCCAACCGGTTCGCGCGCGACCTGCTGGCGCGCGGGGTCGGGCGCGAGGACATCGTGGCGCTCGTCCTGCCGCGCTCGGTCGCGTCGGTCGTCGCGGTGCTGGGGGTGCTGAAGGCGGGCGCGGCCTATCTGCCCGTCGACCCGGCCTACCCGCGTGACCGCATCGACTTCATGCTGGCCGACGCCCGCCCGGCGTTCGTCGTCGACGACCCGGTGCAGGTCCTCGACACCGCCGCGTACGCCGCCGCCGACCCCGAGGTGCCGATCGACCCGGCGCAGGCCGCGTACGTCATCTACACCTCCGGCTCGACCGGCCGCCCCAAGGGCGTCGTCGTCAGCCACGCGGGCGTGCCCAACCTCGTCGCCGCCCAGACCGAGCGCTTCGCGATCGGCGCGGACGACCGCGTCCTCCACCTGGCGTCGCCCAGCTTCGATGCGTCCGTGTCCGAGATCTTCACCGCTCTTCTGTCCGGTGCGGTGTTGGTGTTGGCGCCGGTGGAGGATCCGTTGTCGGGGTTGGGGGATGGGTCGGTGACGCATGCGACGGTGCCGCCGTCGGCGTTGGCGGCGGTTGCCGGGGGTGTGGGTGCGGGGTTGCGGACGTTGGTGGTGGCGGGGGAGGCGTGTGCGCCGGAGTTGGTGGCGCGGTGGGCTCCGGGGCGGCGCATGGTGAATGCGTACGGCCCCACCGAGACCACCGTCTGCGCCACCATGAGCACACCGCTGCACGCCCCGGAGCGGGGAACCCCGGCCGCCGCACCGCCGATCGGCCGTCCCATCCGCAACAGCCGCGTGTACGTGCTGGACGCGGCGCTGCGCCCGGTCCCGGCCGGCGTCCCGGGCGAGGTGTATGTCGCCGGACCCGGTGTCGCGCGGGGCTACCTGGGGCGTCCGGGGTTGACGGCGTCGCGGTTCGTCGCGGATCCGTTTGCGCCCGCGGGGAGTTCGGGGGCGCGTATGTATCGCACGGGGGATGTGGCGCGGTGGAACCGGGACGGTGTCCTGAACTATCTCGGGCGGACCGACGACCAGGTCAAGGTCCGCGGCTACCGCGTCGAGCCCGGCGAGATCGAGGCCGCGCTGACCGCCCACCCCGCGGTCGCGCACGCCGCCGTCGTACCCCACGGCACCGACCGCCTCGCCGCCTACCTCGTGCCGGCGGACACCGGTCGCAGCACGCACCGGGAGGACGAACACGTCGGCACCTGGCGCGAGACCTACGACGCGCTGCCACTCGACCACGAGACCCATCCGCTGCCCGGCGCCGACGACTTCACGGGCTGGAACGACAGCTACGACGGCGCCCCCATCCCCACCCCCGCGATGTGCGCCTGGCGCGACGGCACGGTCGCGCGCGTGCTCGCCCTGCGGCCCCGCCGCGTCCTCGAAATCGGGGTCGGCACCGGCCTGTTGCTGTCCCGCATCGCACCGCACTGCGTGAGCTACCGGGCCACCGACTTCTCGGCGACCGCGATCGCCGCGCTGTCCCGCCGCGTCGCCGCCGACCCCGTGCTGCGCGACCGCGTGCACCTCGGCACGCGGCCCGCACACGACCTCGACGGGCTGCCCGCGGGCGAGTTCGACACGATCGTCGTCAACTCCGTGGCGCAGTACTTCCCGTCCGGCGCCTACCTCGACGACGTGGTGGCCCGCCTCGTCTCCCTGCTCGCGCCCGGGGGCGCGCTGTTCCTCGGCGACGTCCGCGATCTCCGGCTCCACCGCCGCCTCGTGACGGCCGTTCAGATCCACCGCGCCCGCCCGGGGGCGACCGCCGCCCAGGTGCGCCGCGCCGCCGACCACGCACTGGCGACCGAACGCGAACTCCTCGTCGACCCCCGGATGTTCGCGGACCTACCGGACCGGCTGCCGGACATCGCGGCGGTCCGCATCGAGGCCAAGCCCGGCGGCTACGACAACGAACTCAGCCGCTACCGCTACGACGTCGTCCTCCGCCGCCGCGACCCTGCGGCCCCGGAGCCGCCCGCCGCGGTGACCACCGACGCCGCATGGGACGACCTCCCCGCCGTCGAACGGTTGCTCGCCGCGCGCCCCCCGGGACACGTTGTGCGGCTCGCCGGGGTGCCCCACACCCGCCTCGCCGTCGACACCGCCCGCGAACGCGCACTGCGGGACGCCGCCGACGGCGACCCCGTGGCCCGTGTCCGCACGCGCGCCGACGACTCCCGCGACACCGCGGGGGCACCCGGCCCCGACACCTTCGCGACCACGGCCGAACACCACGGCTGCGTCGCGGTCGTCGCGTGCTCCCCGCACGACGCGGACACCGTCGACGTCTACTTCGCCGACGACGTCCGCGCGGTCGACGCCGCATGCGTCCGGGCCTGGCACACCGCGTCCGAGGGCGCCGACCGGACCGACGCACGACCCCCGCTCACCAACGACCCCACGCGCGCCCGGCACCGCACCGAACTGCCGCGCGCGCTGCGCACCTGGCTCGCCGACAGGCTGCCGGACCACCTCGTGCCGTCCGCGTTCGTGGTCGTGGACGCGCTGCCGTACACCGCGCACGGCAAACTCGACCGCGCCGCCCTGCCCGCGCCCCACGCGGACACGGACTCCGCCGGCCGGGAACCGCGCACGCCCGAAGAGCAGGTGCTCGCCGACCTGTTCGCGGACGTCCTCGGCGTCGCCCGCGTCGGGATCGACGACAGCTTCTTCGACCTGGGCGGCCACTCGCTGCTCGCGACCCGCCTGGCGTCCCGCGTCCGCACGCTGCTCGGCACGGAACTCGACGTCCGCGCCCTGTTCGAGACCCCGACCGTCGCCGGGCTCGCGGCGGCCCTGCGCGCCGGCGGGACCACCCGGCCCGCCCGGCCGCCGCTGCGGCCCGCGCGGCGCCCGGAGCGGTCGCCGCTGTCGTTCGCGCAGCGCCGCCTGTGGTTCCTCCGGGAACTCGACGGCGACGACGCCACCTACCACATGCCCTTCGCCCTGCGCCTCTCCGGGACGCCGGACCTCGGTGCGCTGCGGGCCGCGCTCGGCGACGTCGTCGCCCGGCACGAGAGCCTGCGCACGGTCTTCCGCACCGACGCCGGGACGCCGTACCAGCACATCCTGAGCCCGGACGAGGCCCGGCCCGACCTGCCAGTGATCCCGCTGCCGGACGGCGACGAGGGCGCGCTCGCCCGACACGCCACCGCACCGTTCGACCTGGCGAACGAACCACCCTTCCGCGCCCACCTGTTCGTCCTCGGGCCCACGGAACACATCCTGCTGCTCGTCGTCCACCACATCGCCTGCGACGGCTGGTCGATGGGCCCCCTCGCCCGCGACCTCGCCACCGCCTACGCGGCCCGGCACGGCGGCGAGGAGCCCGCGTGGACGCCGCTGCCCGTGCAATACGCCGACTACACGCTCTGGCAGCGCGACCTGCTCGGCGACGACGCCGACACCGACAGCCGCTTCGCCCACCAAATCGCCTACTGGAAGGACGCGTTGGCGGGACTGCCCGACGCCGTCGACCTGCCCGCCGACCGCCCCCGGCCCCCCGCCGCCAGTCGCCGCGGCGGCGTGCTGCCCGTCGCGCTCGACGCCGAACTGCACGCCCTGCTGCGGGACATCGCGGCACGCCACGGCACCAGCATGTTCATGGTGCTCCAAGCCGGCCTGGCCGCGCTGCTGACCCGCATGGGCGCCGGGACCGACATCCCCGTCGGCAGCCCGATCGCGGGACGCACCGACGACGCCCTCGACGACCTCGTGGGCTTCTTCGTCAACACGCTGGTGCTGCGCACCGACACCTCCGGCGACCCCTCCTTCGCCGACCTCCTCGCCCGGGTCAAGGACGCGTCCCTGGCCGCGTACGCCCACCAGGACGTGCCGTTCGAATACCTCGTCGAGACGCTCAACCCCGCCCGGTCCCTCGCCCACCACCCCCTCTTCCAGGTCATGCTGGCCCTCCAGAACGCCCCCACCGGGGAGTTCCGGCTCACCGGCCTGCGCACCGAACCCCTCGCCGTGGCCACCGGGACCGCCCGCGTCGACCTCACCCTCACCCTCGAGGAGCGCCACACGCCCGACGGCGAACCGTGCGGCATCGCCGGAGCCGTCGAATACGCGTGCGACCTGTTCGACCCCGACACCGTGCGCGCGCTGTTCGTGCGCTGGACGCGCCTGCTGCGCACCGTCGCCGCCGACCCCGGCACCCGCATCGGCGCGATCGACCTGCTCACCGACGACGAGGCCGACGCCTTCACGGCCACCGCGCCGGGCGCGGGCGTGCCCGACGACGCCTGGCTCCCCGCCGAGTTCGCCCGGTGCGCCCGGTCGCGGCCCACCGCGGTGGCCGTCCAGGACGGCGAAACCGCCGTCACGTACCGGGAGTTGGACGAACGCAGCACCGTGCTGGCGCACGCGCTCGCCGCCCAGGGCGTCCGGCCCGGCGACGCGGTGGCGCTGCTGCTCGACCGCTCGGCCGACCTCATCGCCGCCGTCCTCGCGATCGTCAAGGCGGGCGCCGCGTACGTCCCGCTCGACCCGCGCTTCCCCTCCGCCCGCGTCGACCTGATCCTGCGCCGCACCGGGGCCCGGGTGCTCCTCACCCACGACGTGCTCAGCGCGATGGAGGACGAGGCACGCCGCACCGGAACCACCGCGGAGCCGCCGCCCGCCCCCACCGGCCACCCGCGTGCGACCGCGTACGTCATGTACACGTCCGGCTCCACGGGAGAACCCAAGGGCATCGCGGTCACCCACCACGACGTCGCCGCGCTCGCGCTCGCCGCGACCTGGCGCGGCGGCGCCCACGAGCGCGTGCTGCTCTACGCGCCGACCGCGTTCGACGCGTCGACGTACGAGATGTGGGCGCCCCTGCTCGGCGGCGGCACTATCGTCGTCGCCCCGCCGGGGCACCTGGACGCCGACGACCTCCGCGCGGTGATCCGGCGGCACCGGGTCACCGGACTGTGGCTGACCGCCGGGCTCTTCCAGATCGTCGCGGAACGCCTCCCCGACTGCTTCGCGGGCGTCGCCGAGGTCTGGACGGGCGGCGACGTCGTCCCGCCCGGCGCGGTCGCCCGCGTGCTGCGCGCGTGCCCCGGCACCACCGTGGTCAACGGCTACGGCCCCACCGAGACCACCACGTTCGCGGCGCACCACAAGGTCACCGGGGAACCCGGCGCCGACCAGCCGGTGCCGATCGGCCGGCCGATGCCCGGCATGCGGCTGTACGTCCTCGACGGCGCGCTGCGGCCGGTCCCGCCCGGCGTCGTCGGTGAGCTGTACATCGCCGGCGACGGCGTGGCCCGCGGCTACCACGGCGACCCGAGGCGCACCGCGGAGCGGTTCGTCGCCGACCCGTGGGGCTCCGCCGGGCAGCGCATGTACCGCACCGGCGACCTGGTGCGCCGACGGGCGGGCGGCGCGCTCGACTTCGTCGGCCGCGCCGACCACCAGGCCAAACTCCGCGGCTTCCGGCTCGAACCCGCCGAGATCGAGACCGCGCTCGCGGCCTGCCCGGGCGTCGCCCAGGCGGTCGCGCTGGTGCGCGAGGACCGGCCCGGAGACAAGCGGCTGACGGCGTACATCGTCCCGGCGCGCGGGAGCGGCGACGGCACGACGGGCGGCCCCGCGACCGCCGACGCCGCCGCGTCGGAAGGGCCCGACCTCGACCCCGCCGAACTCGCCGCCGAACTCGCCGCCGGGCTGCGGCGCGTCCTGCCCGAGTACATGGTCCCGTCGGTCTTCGTCGTACTCGACGCCCTGCCGCTCAACCCCAACGGCAAGGTCGACCGCACGGCACTCCCCGTCCCCGGCGACGACGACACGGCGGCGGGCACCGGACGCCTCCCGCGCACGCCGCAGGAACAGATGCTGTGCGACCTGTTCGCCGCCGTGCTCGGCCGCGAACAGGTCCACATCGACGACGACTTCTTCGCCCTGGGCGGGCACTCCCTCCTCGCCGCGCGCCTCGCCGGGCGCATCAAGGACACCCTCGGCGTCCCCCTGGGCCTGCGCACGCTCTTCGAGGCACCGACCGTCGCGGGGCTCGCCGCCCGGCTCGACGTCGACAACCTCGACGACGCGTTCGAGGTCGTCCTCCCGCTGCGCCCGCACGGCCGGAGGCTGCCGCTGTGGTGCGTCCACCCGGGCGGCGGCATCAGCTGGTCGTACTGCGGCCTGATGAACCACATCAGCCCCGACCAGCCGGTGTACGCCCTCCAGGCGCGGAGCCTGGCCCGCCCCGAGCCGAGGCCCACCACCATCGAGGAGATGGCCGCCGACTACGCGGACCAGGTCCAGAAGGTCCAGCCGGACGGCCCCTACCAACTCCTCGGCTGGTCGGCGGGCGGGCTCATCGCGCACGCGATGGCGGTGGAACTGCGCCGCCGGGGCGAGGAGACCGCGCTGCTCGCGATCCTCGACGCGTACCCGGTCGGCGAGGTCGACTTCGACGAGCCGCCGGTGCCCACCGAACGCGACGTGCTCGTCGGCATCCTGGACTGCGACCCCGAGGAACTCGGCGCGGGCCCGGTCACGTTCGACGAGGTCGCGGAGATCCTGCGCAAGCGCGGCAGCGCGCTCGCGGGCCTGGAGCCGCACCACATCGAGGCCGTCGTCGCCATCATGATCAACAACGCCCGGCTGGCCCTGGACTTCGTCCCGGGCGTCTTCGACGGCGACCTGCTGCTGTTCAACTCCACGATCGACCGCGAGGCGGACTCGCCCGGCGCGCACTCCTGGCAGCCGTACATCGCCGGAGACGTGGACACCCACGACGTGGCCACGCGGCACGACCGCATGACCCAACCCGGCTCGCTCGCCCAGATCGGCCCCGTACTGGCCGCCCGTCTGGACCGCGTGGCCGAACACCCGGCGGCCCGCCCGGCCGCCGACGACCCCCACCACCCCACGAAGGAAGGGCGACACCCGTGAGCGACACCACGAACCCGTTCGAGGACGAGGACGCGCGCTACCTGGTCCTGGTCAACCACGAGGACCAGTACTCGCTGTGGCCCGCCTCGATCGACGTCCCGGCGGGCTGGCGCGTCGACCACCCCGAGGACACCCGCCAGGCCTGCCTCGACCACATCGAGCGGACCTGGACCGACATGCGGCCCCGCAGCCTGGTCGAGGCCATGGGCGACTCCGGCGACCGCGTGCCGGCCGAACACTGACGGGAGCGACGGTGACCGCCACCACGCACGGCGAAACGGACCCGGGCCCGCCCCCCGGGACCGCATCCCGGCCGGGCTCGCCGACCCGACCGGTCGGTGGGCCGCCGGGGCCGGAGGGCCCGCCGCCCTCGACGGATGAGGGGCCGGGCCCGTCGCCGCACGGCGTCGGGGCGCCGTCCCGACCGGCCGACACGGACCATCCGGCGGGCGACACTCCCGGCTCGTCGGTTGCCGAAGTCTGGGCCCCGCCGGGGCAGATGTGCCCGGCGGCCGACGAGCCCTCCCGACTGACCGGCCCGCCTGCGGGGAGCGCCGCGCCGCGCCGGGACGTCGCCCCGGCTTCCGGCGGCCCGGGTGACGACCCCGTCCTCGCCGCGATGGCGGACCCGGCGTTCCTGCGCGACCCGTACCCGGTGTACGCGGCGCTGCGGCGCGACCACCCGGTGCGGCGCACTCCGCACGGCGTCTGGTACGTCAGCCGGCACGCCGACGTCGAAGCCGCGCTGGCCGACCTGCGGCTCTCCAACGACCGCGACCGCATGACCAGCGCGCTCTTCGCCCGTGACGGCGGCCTGCGCGCCCTCAGTCGGCTCACCGAGCGCCTGGGCCGCGTCATGACCAACACCGACCCGCCGGCCCACGCTCGCCTGCGCGGCCTGGTCAACAAGGCGTTCACCGCCCGCCGCGTCGAGCAACTGCGCGACCGCGTCCAGGAGATCACCGACCGGCTCCTGGACGCGATGGTCGCCCGAGGACGCCGGGCGGACTTCGTCGCCGACGTCGCCGAGCAACTGCCCGTCACGGTGGTGTGCGAACTGTTCGGGATCCCGGCCGCCGACCGCGACCGCGTCGCCGCGTGGTTCCACCGACTCGGCGACATCACCGGCGACATCGACCGCGCCGAAGCCGCCGTGATCGCCTTCGAGGACTACCTCGGCGGGCTCATCCGCGACCGGCGCGGCGGCGACGGCGTCGACATCATCAGTGCCCTCACCGCCGCGCAGGCCCGAGGCGACCGCCTCACCGACGACGAACTCCTGTCGACCTGCTTCATGGTGGTCACCGCGGGCGACCAGACCACCACCCACCTGATCGGCAACGGCCTGCTCGCCCTGCTGCGGCACCCGGACCAACTCGCCCTGCTGCGCGAGGACCCCGGCATCATCCCCGCCGCCGTCGACGAACTCGCCCGCTACGACACGCCGACGCAGGCGATCATCCGCGTCGTCGCCGAGGACACCCCGTTCGCGGGGCACACCCTCCCCGCCGGGGACCTCGTGTACCTGCTGCTCGGCTCCGCCAACCACGACCCCGACCACGTCCCCGACCCCGACCGGCTCGACCTCACCCGCGTGCGCCCGCCCGGCGCCCGCCCGCTGACGTTCGGCCACGGCCCGCACTTCTGCCTCGGCGCGCCGCTCGCCCGCCTGCAGGCCCAGACGGCGATCGCGACGGCCGTACGCCGCCTCCCGGACCTGCGCCTGGCCGTCGGCGACGACGAACTCGCCTGGCACGCCAACCCGTTGCAGCGCCGGCTGCGCGCGCTCCCGATCCGCTACTGACCCGTGGGAAGGACCCCTCTCATGCCCGCCGAATTCCGACTGGAACGCGACGTCGCGCTCTCCGCCCCGCCCCAAGCCGTGTGGGAGGCCGTCACCACCGCGACCGGCACCCGCGGATGGCTCTACGCGATGGACGTCGAACCGCGCGTGGGCGGCACCGTCTCCCGAGGCCCGGCCACCGTCACCGTGTGGGACCCCCCGCGCGGCTTCGCGTGCCGCTACGCCGACGGCACCGGCTTCTCCAACACCCTCACGTACGAGCCGCGCGCCGCCGACGGAGGCGGCAGCGTCCTGGGGATGTCGATCCACTGGGTCCACGAGGGCGAACCCGACGACGGCTGGGACCTGCGCGCCGACGCCGCCACCCACTACGCCGACTTCTACCACCACTCGCTGCGCGAGTACCTGACGCACTTCCGCGGCGAGCCCACCGCGTACATCCGCGCCGACCGGCCCGCAGCCGCCGAGGACGGCCCCGGCCAATTCGCCCGCGTCCTGCGCGCGATCGGCGTCGGCGACGACACCGCGACCGGCGACAAGGTGGTCTTCGCCCCCGACGGTATGCCGTCCCGCGACGCGGTCGTCGACCACCGCGACGCGAACTTCCTCGGCCTGCGCACCGACGACGGCCTGTACCGCTTCTTCAACGGCACCGCGTGGCACTGGCCCCTGTGGATCGGCCACCACCGCTTCGGCCCGGGCATCGACACCGACGAGGAGACCCGCACGTGGTCCGCGTGGCTGGAGGCGACCGCGCCGTGACCACCGTCTCCGCACCGCCGCAGGCCACCGGCGAATCCGACACCGTCACCATGTACACCGCCGAACTGCACTGGCAGGACGGCAAATACATCCTCACCGTCCACGACCACCTGACCGACACCACCCACACCACCCGCGTGGCCCGCAGGATCGTCGATGGCTTCCCCTCGCACCTCGCCGCCCTGGACCGCCTGGGTTCCTGACACGCGCGGCGGTCGGCCCGTCGGCCGGGCGGCGGGTCCGCTGTGAACCGGAGCCGGGTGAACGGAAAAGGAGTGGACGGGGTGATCCCGGGCTTGTAGCTTGCCGTCGACCGTGACATCGCCTCGGGAGGTGAGACCCATGAACGCTGTATCGACGTGGGTGCTCCCCCTTTTCGTCACGGCCGGCGACTGACGTAGGTGTCGCCGGGAGCGCCGGGCCAACCAGGCACTCCCGAAAGGCACCACCTGTGCACTCTTCGAAGACCACCGAGCCGTCGCCCGACGCACCGGTCCGCGCCGACGTCCCCGCGCGGGACGTCGCCGACGGTCGGCCGCCCGCCTCCGGCACCGACCGCCCGCCCTCCGTGTTCGACGTGATCATCGCCGGGTGCGGGCCGACCGGCGCGATGCTGGCCGCGGAACTGCGGCTGCACGGTGTGCGGGTGCTCGTCCTGGAGCGGGAGACCGAGCCCGCGGCGTTCGTGCGCGTCGTGGGCCTGCACATCCGCAGCATCGAGCTGATGGCGATGCGCGGACTGCTGGACCGCGTCCTCGCGCACGGCAGGAAGCGTCCGGCCGCGGGGTTCTTCGCCGCCATCGGCACGTCCGTTCCCCCAGGCCTGGATTCCGCGCACGCCTATCTGCTGGGCATCCCGCAGCCGGTCCTCGTCCGCCTGCTCGAGGCACACGCGGTCGCGTTGGGCGCACAGGTCCGACACGGCCGCGCGGTGGTCGATTTCGCGCAGGACGACGAGGGGGTGACCGTCGACTCGGCCGACGGGGAGCGCCTGCGGGCGCGCTATCTCGTCGGCTGTGACGGCGGGCGCAGCACGGTCCGCGAACGGCTCGGCGTCGGCTTCCCCGGCGAGCCCTCGCGGAGCGAGACGCTGGTGGGCGAGATGGAGGCGTCGGCACCGCCGGAGGAGATCGCTGCCAAAGTGGCCGAAATCCGGGAAACCGACCGGCGGTTCAGTGTCATGCCCATGGGCGGGGTCTACCGCGTCGTGATCCCCGCCGCGGGAGTCCGCGATCGTGCCGAACCGACCACGCTCGACGACTTCCGACGCGAGCTGCGCGCCGTCGCGGGAACCGACTTCGGCGTGCACACGCCGCGCCTGCTGTCCCGCTTCGGAGACGCCACCCGGCTGGCCGAAAGCTATCGGGTCGGACGGATCCTGCTGGCCGGCGACGCGGCCCACATCCACCCGCCCACCGGCGGGCAGGGCGTCAACCTCGGTGTGCAGGACGCCGTCAACCTCGGCTGGAAACTGGCCGCGCGGGTCCGCGGCTGGGCGCCGGAAACACTGCTGGACACCTACCAGGCGGAACGCCGCCCGGTCGCCGAGGACGTCCTCGACAACACCCGCGCGCAGATGCAACTGCACTCCGGAGAACCGGGCGCGCGGGCCCTGCGCCGGCTGCTCACCGAACTGATGGACTTCGACGAGGTGAACCGCCACCTGATCGAGAAGATCACCGCGATCGCCGTCCGCTACGACTTCGGCCCGGGCCCCGACCTGCTCGGCCGCCGTATGCGTGACGTCGACGTGCGGCACGGCCGCCTCTACGACCTGCTGCACGGGGGCCGCGGCCTGCTGCTCGACCGCACCGCACGGCTGACCGCGGGCGGCTGGTCGGACCGCGTCGACCACCTCGCGGACCCGACCGCCGACCTGGACGTCCCGTGCGTCCTGCTCCGCCCCGACGGCCACGTCGCCTGGATCGGCGACGATCAGCGGGACCTGGACGACCACCTCGCCCGCTGGTTCGGCGCCCCCGCCGGCTGACCCCGCCCGCGGGCCGTGCGCCCCGAGCCTCGGCCGTGTCTTGTGGATCTTGGCGCTGCTCAGGCCCGCGCCGGTCCCGGCGGCCCTCCTTCACACCGCACCTCGCGGCGTTGCCGAATCCTCCGAGGACGACCGCGTACGCGTTCCGATCCGGCACGGCACGAAGGAGGGCTTGGAAGGACTTGAGAGGGCTTGGGAAGGTTTGGGAGGGTTTAGGAAGGCTTGGGAGGGCTTGGGAGGGCTTGGGAGGGCCGCCAGGCCCGGGGCAGGCCCGGGGCAGGCCCGGGGCAGGCCCGGGGCAGGCCCGGCGCGACGTGAGCGACACCAAGATTCACAAGACGCGACCCGGCCCGGGAGCCTCCCGCGCCCCCGACCCGGGTGTGCGCGAACCCGGTGGCGGGTTCCGGGTCGGGCTCGGGCGCGCCGGCCGCGGCGGCGGTGGCGGTGGACGCCGCCGCTCGCGACCGCGCGGCCCGGGGTCAGGGGTGCGCGGTGGCCGGTGCGTCGGGCCAGGCCGGGTGGCGGCCGGTGAGGGCGATGACGCGGTCGAGGAGCGGGGCGTCCGCGGGGACGGCGACCGCGGGGCCGAAGGGGCCGCGGTCCTCCGGGGCGGCGTCCGCGCTCGGTGCGAGCATCGCGCGGCAGGCCTCCAGGGCCGCCGGGTCGGCGGGGTAGTCCTGGCCGGTCGCCCGGGCCAGGTCCCAGCCGTGGACGACGACCTCGTTGAGGGCGACGACCCCGGCGTCCGCGGCGGGGAACGTGACGCCGCCGGCCTGCGTCATGCCGTCCCACGCGCCGGGCTCGCGCCAGGCCTCGGCGAGTTCGTTCAGGTGCCTGGGCAGGGCCGTGCGCCAGTCGTCGGTGATGTCCGGGAGCGTCGCACCCGGGTTGGTCGACGTCGAGGGGCCGAGGTCCTTCCGCGCGGCGTCGCGGAAGGCCGCGGTGAGTCCCACGAGGTGCCCGAGAAGGTTCCGTACGCGGTAGTCCGGGCACGGCGTCGGCGCGTCGAGCTGGTCGTCGCGTACGCCCGCGGCGACTCGGGAGACCAGCGCGGCGGCGGCTCCCAGGTCCGGGGCGGGGGCTGCCGGTGATGTGGTCATGGTCAGGCTCCTCGGTTCTCGGGCGCCCCCGGGCACGGGGGCCGATCCACCGCGTGCGCGCGGCGGTTCTCCCCATGGAGACCGGTCGGCGCCCGAGAACTCATCGCTCGGGGGCTGTCCGAACGCGGGAGGTTCACACCCGGTACAGCACGGCCTCCGGGTCGGCCGCCGTGAGCGTCGCGGGATCGAAGGCGACCGGCAGCGCCCGGTCGGGCCGGTCGTCGGCGGTGAGGAGGAACGCGCGGTTGACGGCGTTCACGGTGACCGACGAGCCGGTGTCGGCGCCGTAGACCGTGCGGATGGCGACGATCTCGGCGATGTCGGACGCCTTGGCCCCGGCGGGCAGGCGGACCGTCGTCGCGGCCGGGTCGTCGCGGCTCAGCGACCAGTCGGCGTGGCCGTTGTCGGAGCGGTACAGCGTCGGGTCGCCCTTGAGCCGGACGCCCAGGGTCACCCCGACCCATCCGACGACGCCGGGCGCGGGCGGCGACGTGGTCTTGCGCACCACCGCGTACAGGTAGTCGCGCGGGTCGGCGATCAACGTCGTGGTGGCGGCGGGCGGTTCGGCGACGACCTTGCCCTCGCGCCGCACCTCGTCCGTCATCACGGTGTACACCCACGGGTGCCGGTCGACCATCTCCTCGCGCGACGTGAGCGCGGGCTCGTCGAGCCGTTCCGTGGCGGTCAGCGGGAACCGCATGGGGTTGTCGACGGTGTCGCACATGTTGTTGTTGAGTGTGCAGGTCTGCAGCAGCGGGTGGCCGTTCTCGTAGCGGCCCGTGAACGGCGTGTTGCCGTGGTTCGCGGACTGGAAGAACGCCGTGCCCGGTACGGCGACGCCCCGCTCGTCGACCTCGACGCGGTACGCCCACTCGATGTCGGTCGTGCGCCCCCACCGGGCCATCAGCGCGGGCGTGGACGTGCCGCCGTCCTCGTTCGTCCACACGACGGTGTAGGTCAGGACGCGGTGCCCGGCCGTCGCGGCGGGGGCCTCCTGGTGCCAGGCCAGCACGGGCGTGTCCGTGACCGCGTTCTCGAACGGGCCGCCGGCGCCGTTCCGGCCGTACATGACCGGCGCGTTGGCCGCCGCGGCGAAATCGCGGTGCCCGGACCCCAGCGTCTCGGTGTGCACGCGGGACACCCGGACCACCGCTCCGGCCGGCGACCGGTCGGCGGCGAACCGCAGCGTCAGGTGGTGCCGGCCCTTGGCCAGCGCGCCGAGCGCGAAGGAGCGTTCGGTGGGGGTGGCGCCGAACACCACGACGTCCGCGGACGGCTTTCCGTCGACGAGCAGTTGGACGACGGCGGACTCCGCCCCGGCGGTGCCCCAGTCCACACCCGGCGCCGCGACGGTGAGCCGGACGAACGCCTCACCGTCCCTCGGCGAGGTGAACGGCACGGTGACCGGGCGTCCGTCGCGCGATACGGTGAACGCGCCGTGCCCGCGCTCGTCCGAGGGCGGTCCGGCCGCCGCGGGACCGGCCGCCGCGACCGTCGTCGCGGCGGCCATCGCGAGCGATGCCGTCGCGAGCACGGCCCGACGGGACAATCGGGTGCGGGGAGTTCGGGACCTGCCGAGCATGGGTGGCCTCCAGGGGGCTGCGGAAACTGCTTCCGAGCCCACGCTTTCGGCGCACCCCGGCACGGGCCAATGGGTGTTGTCGTAAGTTCCCCGAACCGTCGCCGCGTGGGCGGGGTCCCGACGCGTACGCGTTACCGGGCCGCGGCGGCGCGCAGCCACCTCCGCGCACGTGCCGCGGCGAAGCCGACCGCGGCGCCGAGGAGGGTGGCCGCCA
The DNA here is from genome assembly GCF_021165735.1 of Yinghuangia sp. ASG 101. GTDB lineage: Bacteria > Actinomycetota > Actinomycetes > Streptomycetales > Streptomycetaceae > Yinghuangia. The sequence goes on from NZ_CP088911.1 coordinate 8,063,013, forward strand.
AGTCGGCCGCGCCCAGGCTCTCGGTGTCCAGCAGGTCCCGGAGGACCGGGACGTACACCCCGAGCAGACCGAGCGCCACCGAGCCGACCACGGCGACGGGCAGCGACGGGTTGTCGCGCGTCAGCGGGCGGTCGCGCAGGCCCATGACGACGCCGAGTTGGGCGAACAGCAGGGTGATGAACAGCATCGACTGCCACGGCCGCCCGTCGTGGTGGGCCCACGTGCCCACCGCGAGCGTGACCGCCGTGACGACCGCGCCCAGGGCGAGGACGCGCTGCCACAGGCCGTCGCCGAGGATGCTCTGGCCGGGCGGGCGCGGCGGTTGGCGCATACTGCCCGGTTCGGTGGGCTCGGCGCCGAGGGCGACGCCGGTCAGGCCGTGCGTGAGCAGGTTGATCCACAGGATCTGCGCGGCGACGAGGGGGAGCGCCAGACCGAGCGCGGGACCGAGCAGCATCACCGCGATCTCGGCGGCTCCGCCCGCGAGGCCGTACAGCAGGAAGCGGCGGATGTTGGTGTAGACGCGGCGGCCTTCCTCGACGGCCGCGACGACGGTGGCGATCTCGTCGTCGGCGAGCACGAGGTCGGCCGCCTGCCGCGCGACCTCGGTGCCGCGCCGCCCCATCGCGACGCCGATGTCGGCCTGCCGCAGCGCGGGGCCGTCGTTGACGCCGTCGCCGTTCATCGCGGTCACCGCCCCCGCGGTACGCCAGGCCCGGATGATCTCCGTCTTCTGCTCCGGCGTCGTCCGGGCGAACACGCGCGTCGCGACCACCCGCGCCGGTGCCGCGTCCGCCAGCTCCGCGCCGGTCAGGACCCCCGCGTCGGCGTCGGCGAGGCCCAGGCGGCTCGCGATCGCCCGCGCGGTCGCCGGGTGGTCGCCGGTGATCATGACGGGGGTGATGCCCGCCGTGCGGCACGCGCGCACGGTCTCGCGGGCCGACGGCTTCGGCGGGTCGCCGATGCCGATCAGGCCCAGCAGGGCCATGCCGTTCTCGATGTCCTCGGCGTGCTCGGGGACCGCGTCTAGTCCGCGCGCCCCGACGGCGAGGACGCGGTGGCCGCGGGCGGCGAGCCGGTCGGCGGCGTCCCGTGCCGCGGCCAGCAGTTCGGGCGGCCCGTCGACGAACTCCGGCGCGAGGACGACCTCGGGGGCGCCCTTGAGGGCGGCCCGGAACCCGCCCGCGGGGTCCCGGTGCACCGTGGTCATGCGCTTGCGGACACTGTCGAACGGCGCCTCGGCGACGCGCGGGTACTCGGCGCGCAGGGCGTCGCGATCCAACCCCATTTTGGCCGCGGCGGTCAGCAGCGCCGCCTCCGTCGGGTCGCCGAGGGCCGTCCACGACGCGTCCGGGTCACCCTCCTCGGGCGGCACCAACGCCGCGTCGTTGCACAGCGCGGCGGCGGTGAGCAGCGCGCGTACGGGAGTGTCGCGGGCGTCGGCGCGACGTCCGTCGACCAGGATCTCGCCGACGGGCGCGTACCCCGTGCCGCTCACGTCGGCGGTGCCGGACGGCGTCCACAGCCGCTGCGCGACCATCCGCCCCTCGGTCAGCGTGCCGGTCTTGTCGGTGGCGAGGACCGTCACCGACCCCAGCGTCTCCACGGCGGGCAGGTTGCGGACGATCGCCCGCCGGGCCGCCATGCGGCGCGCGCCGAGCGCGAGGCCGAGGGTGACGACCGCGGGCAGCGACTCGGGTACGGCCGCGACGGCCAGGCTGATCGCGGTGACCGCCATCTCCTCGACCGGCCGACCGCGCGCCAGACCGAGGAGGAACACCACCACGCACAGGGCGATCACGACGATCGCGAGCACCCGTCCGAGCTGGGAGAGCCGTCGTTGCAGCGGCGTGGGGCCGGGCTGTTCGGTCATGAGCGCCGCGATCCGGCCGAGCGTCGACGCGGCCCCGGTCGCGGTGACCCGCGCGACGCCACGGCCGCGCGCGACGACCGTCCCGGCGTGCAGCCGGTCGTCGGGAGCGGTCTTGTCGACCGGCACCGATTCGCCCGTCACCGTGGATTCGTCCACGAGCAGCGCGGACGCGTCGAGCAGGTCGGCGTCCGCGGGAACGATGTCGCCCTCCTCGAGCAGCACGGCGTCGCCCGGCACCACCTCCGCCGAGGGGACCTCCGTCTCGCCGCCGTCGCGCAGCACGCGGACCGTCGGCGCGGACAGGTCCGACAACGCCGTCACCGCCTTGTCCGCGCGCACCTCCTGCACGACACCCACCACGGTGTTCACCGTGACGACCAGCACGATGACCGCCGTGTCCGTGAGGTCCCCGGTGAGCGCGGTCAGCACGGCGGCGCCGAGCAGCACCAGCACCAGCGGGTCGCGCAGCTGCGCCGTGACACGGGCCCACAGCGAGACCCGCGCGCCGCGCTCGACGCTGTTGGGCCCGTACTCGGCGAGCCGCGCGGCGGCGTCGCGGGCCGTCAGACCCCGGAACGTCGCGGCCACGCTCGACTCCCTTCCGCCGTCGCCCCCGCTGCCGATGCCACCGCGACCGGAGGCGGTGAACCACGATTCACTCATATGGACTCAAAGCCAGGGATACCGCCGGTCCCCGCCGTCATCCGTTTGATCCTTGACGGCGTGGCGCGGTCTTCGCGTCCGCGTCGTCGCCGCGCGCCCGCGCCGCGCAGGATCGTCGACGAGCAGGGAAGCGGCCAACAACCACCGACCCGCGCCTTCTGCCCGCGCGGATGCTCGTCGACGAACCGCCAGGGCGTCCCCGCGCGGAGGGCATGCGGCCCGGACGCGCCAAACGTTCGGAAACAGCCGGGTGGTGGCGGCTTGTCGCGGTTCGGCTGACCGACGTCGGCCGCGTGACCGTGTGGGCGCCACACCCTGTGCCCCGCGTCGTCCGGTGGGCGCGGCGGTGGGCTTGCAAGCGGTACCCGGGTACAGGCTTACCGTCGAGGTGTCGCCCTGGCTGTTCGGGGGCGGGACGGTCGGCGAGAGGAGTGCGGTATGGACGCCGCGGGCGTGTGGGTGCCCCGGGAGTGCACCCTGCCCACCCGGGAACAGCCATTGCGGATGGGGGAGTTCGACGACCTGTTCGCCGCGTCGCTGCGCGGTGTGGTGCGTCCGGAACCGGCTCGGGCACGGCTGCTGCTGGTCGCGGACGCGGAGCCGGTCGCGCGGGAGCTGGCGTCCCGGGAGACGGGCTGCTGCGCGTTCTTCGCGTTCGGCTTCGAGCCCGGGGACGCGACCGGGACCGTCTGGATGGACGTGAGCGTCCCGGCGTCGCGGATCGAGGTGCTGGACGCACTCGTCGCCCGCGCCGAGGCGTCGCGCCTGTCCCGGACGGAGGCACCGTGACGACCGGGGGCCTGCGCTCGGGCCAACTCGCCGACGCGGCCGGGGTCAACCCGCAGACCCTGCGCTACTACGAGCGCCGCGGCCTCCTCCCCGAACCGGACCGCACACTCGGCGGGCACCGGGTCTACCCGCCCGACAGCGTCGCCCTGCTGCGCGTCATCAAGGCCGCGCAGCGGCTCGGGTTCACGCTGGACGAGGTCGCCGAACTCCTGGAGGCCGGACGCCACCGCCACGGCACCGCCGGCGGGCTCCAAGACCGCGCCGCCGCCAAGCTCGCCGAGATCGACGCGAGGATCGCCGACCTCTGCGTCATCCGCTCGGCCCTGGTCCGGGCGGTCGACGCCGGGTGCGACGACCTGGCGGTGTGCTCCACGAGCGACTGCTGCCCCCTGCCCTTCACCGAACTCGCCGTCGAGGAGCGCGATGCCGGACCGTGCCGCTGACCCCGCCCCCGCCGATTCCTGTCCCGGTACGCCGCGTCGGGCGGCGGGTTTCCTGGCCTGGGCGGCCGGAGCCGCGTGCGTCGCCTGCTGCGCGCTGCCCGCCCTGATCGCCGCCGGACTGCTCGGCGGCGCGGCGGCCGGGCTCGCGGCGTGGCTGCCCGCCGCCGCGATCGTGCTCGCGATCGCCGCGGCGGCCGTCTTCACCCTCGGCCACCCGCGCGCCCGGCCCCGGCAGCCCGCACACGGCCGTACACCGACCACATGCCTCTGCGCCGCCCCCGGCACACCCGTGGACATCGACCTCCCCACACCGCACCCGCCCTCGGCACACCGAACCGATTCGACGACGTGACCGGGCCGGGCCGGGACGTCGGCGCCGCGCACGAGGCGGCCGTGGACCTCGACGCGCCCAGGCGTGCCCGGCGCGCCGGGCACGCCTGGGCGAGGTCACCGAGCCGGGCCGGGCGTTCCGCGACACCCCCGTCCTCGGCGCACCCGCCCGACGGGACGTGCCCCGGGCCCGGCCGTGCTGTCGGTCCGCACCGCGTCCGGCCGTGGACCCTCGCGCGCCGCACGCGCCCCGACGCACCTGGCCGACCCGACGCGACATGACCGCCGCCGCGTCGTCCCGTCAGTGCCGCGCCTCGGGCCGTTCGTGGGCTCGGATCCACTCGACCGTCCCGGCGAACACGTGCTCGGCGTCGTGGTCGAGAGGGGCGATGTGGTAGCTGGCGTGGAGTGTTTCCTCCCGTAGTTCGGCGTGGCGCAGTCCGGCGCGGATGAGCTCGGCCGAACGGCCGTCGACGACGTGGTCGGTGGCGCTGCGGAAGAGGAGTGTCGGGGCGGCGACGCGGCCGAGTTCGCCGCGTACCGTGCGCCACAGCCGGGTGAGCTGGTACGCCGCGCGGACGGGCACGTGGTCGTAGCCCGCCGTCACGACCCCGGGCTTGCTGACGTCCCCGCCGATGCCGTGGCTCGTGCGCTTGACCCGGGCGATCACCGGAGCCCGGCCGAGCAGACGCGGCCCCGGACTGCGGGTTCCGACCGACGGATTGACCAGGATGAGCCCGGCGACGTCCCGCGGGTGGGTGGCCGCGAGGTGCAGCGCGAGGGCGCCGCCCATCGAGAAGCCGCACGCGAAGACCCGGTCGCAGCGGCCCAGGAGGTCGGTGAACGCCGACTCGACGCCGCCGTACCAGTCCGTCCAGCGGGTGGCCTCCAGGTCCTCCCACCGCGTGCCGTGGCCGGGGAGCAGCGGCAAGGCGACCGTGTGGCCGGCCTCCGCGAGATGGTCCGCCCACGGGCGGATGTTGTGCGGGGTCCCGGTGAATCCGTGCGCGAGGACCACTCCGCTGCGCCCGCCCGGGGAGAAGAACGGGCCGTGCCCGTGCGCGGACGTCACGCCGTTGGCCGCCGGTCGGCCCTTGTCCCGAGGACGAGGGCCGGCAGGTCCGCCACGCTGTCCAGGACGTGGGTGGCTCCGGCCTCGGCGAGTGCGGCGCGCGCGTGGGCTCCGGTGAGCACTCCCGCGGCGACCGACGCGCCCGCGCGCAGTCCGGCCAGGACGTCGTAGGCGGTGTCGCCCGCGGTCGCGATCGCGCGGACGTCGTCGACGGCGAGGCGCAGTGCCGCGGTCAGCACGAGGTCCGGGTACGGCCGTCCGCGCCCGTGCTCGGTGTCGGCCGGGCACAGTGCGAGGTCGGCGATGTCCCGCCAGCCCAGCGCGTCGAGGAGCGCGGTCCGCGTGTCGCGGCCGAAGCCGGTGGTCAGCGCGATCCTGACGCCCGCGCCGCGCAGTTCGGCCATCGCGGCGGCGGCGCCGGGGACGGGGGTGCACGCGCCGTCCGCGATGCGCTGCCCGTACGCCGTCTCGAACGCCGTGTTGGCGGCCTGCGCGCGCGCCTCGTCGCCGTCCAGCACGGCACGGAACACGGAGATCTTGCTCTCGCCCATGGTGGCGCGGACGTGGCCCAGCATGCGCGCGTGGTCCGCGCCGCCGGGCTCGACGCCGACCGCGGCGATGGCCTCGGTGAAGGCGTCCGCGACGAGGCCGTCGTCGCTGACGGTCGTGCCGGCCATGTCGAGTACGACGAGTTGGGGTGGGTTCACAGGGCGGCTCCAGGGTGGGGCGGTCGGTTGGTCCGGGGGCGGGTCACAGGCCCGCGAGGTCGGCGGTGGTCTCGGTGATGGCGGGGGAGCAGGTCATGCCGCGCCCGCCGGGGCCGGTGACCAGCCATGTCCCGTCGGCCACCGCGCGTCGGTGGACGAGCGGGTCGCCGGCGGGGGCGGTCTGCGCGTACACCCCGGCCCAGGACGAAGCTGTCATGATTCCTCCGCCACGACCACGATATTGTATGGATAAGTGATCCGAACTTCACGTGCACGATGCGCGGATCGACGTGGGGACCGCGATGACCTGTAAGGTCAAGTGCATGACGAGCCCCTTGCACCGCGTCATCGCGGACGAGCTCCGGCACCGGATCCGCAGCGGAGCCGCCCCCGTCGGGTCGTCCCTGCCGTCCGAGGCTCAGCTGTGCGAGGAGTTCTCCGCGTCCCGAGGCCCCGTGCGCCAAGCCCTCGCCGCGCTGCGCGAGGACGGGCTGATCGGCGGCGGGCAGGGCAAGCGCGCGGTCGTGCTCGACGCCGTGCCCACGCAGCCGTTCGCGTCCTTCCTCTCCTTCACCCGGCGCGCCGAACTGACCGGCTGCACCCCCGGCCAGCAGCTTCAGGAGATCTCGCTGCGCCGCCCCGAGCCGGAGGTGGCCGCGGTCCTCCAGATCGCGCCCGACGACCTGGTCGTGCAACTGCTGCGCCTGCGCCTGCTCGACGGGCGTCCCGCGATGCTGGAGCGCATGACCTACATCGAGCCGGTCGGCCGCCCGCTGATCGACGCCGACCTCAACGCCGGTTCGATCTACGCCATGCTCGCCGCGCGCGGCGTGGACCTGCACTCGGCGCGGCACACCTTCGACGCCGTCGCCGCCGACGCGGTCGACGCCAAGCTCCTCGAAGTGCCGGAGGCGTTCCCGCTGTTGCGGGAGCGCCGCCTGACCACGGACTCGCGCGGCGCGCCCCTCGAATGGTCCGAGGACCGCTACCGCCCGGACGTCGCCACGGTCACGGTCACCAACACACGCAGCGCACGCGCGGCGATGCTCTAGGCCGTTCCGCCGTCGGCGCGTGCCGTTTCGGGGGGTGTCGGTACGACCGCCTGGCGGAGTTCCACCGCGCCGGGCGCGGCGGCGACGGCCGCGGCGAGCCGGTGCAACGGATAGGGGCTGCCGACCAGTTCGGCGAAAGGGTAGGTGCGGTGGTGGGCGGCGAGGAAGTCCGTCGCCCGCTGGAGGTCCGCGGGCCGGTAGTTGTGCACGCCGACGACGGTGCGCAGGCCGCGGACGAGCCACTGCGGGTCGAGTGCGACCGGTTCACCGGGGGACACCGACCCCGCGAGCACCGCCGTACCGCCCACGCCCAGCGCGTCGAGGCAGGCCCGGACCGCGGCGGGCCGCCCGGACAGTTCGAGCGCCGCGTCGACCTCGCCCACCGGCTCCCGCGTGCCGCGGACCTCCGCCGCGCCGAACCGCGCGGCCTGCCGCCGCCGCCCCGGATCCGGGTCCACGACCACCACGTGGGCGCCCGCGCGCGCGGCCATCGCCGACGCGGTGACGCCGAGCATCCCGGCCCCGGTCACCAGGACGCGGCACCCGTCGAGCGGCCCGGCCGCGCCGAGGACCGCGGCCACCGTGGCCGTCGCGCACGACGCCGGGGAGACGACCGCGTCCGGCAGACCGTCCGGCACCGCCACCACCGAGGTGCCCGGCACGAGGACGCAGTGCGTCGCGAAACCGCCCGTCAGCGGCGCGCGTTCGTCCAGCGGCTCGTGCCCGTACTTGCGCAGCGTGCGGCACTTCTGCGTCGCCCCGCGCCGGCACCGGTCGCAGTCCCCGCAGGACGCGGTGATCGACCACACCACCCGCAGCCCGGGGACGACCGGCGTGCCGTCCACACAGACCGCGCCCCCCGCCCCGACCGCGACGACGGTCCCCACCTGCTCGTGGCCCAGCACCGCCGGCACCGGCGCGGACCGCCGCCCGCCGACCGTGTGCAGGTCGCTCCCGCACACCGTCGCCAGGTCGATCCGGACCAGCACCTCCCCGGCCCCGGGCGGCGGCAGGGCGGGGACGGGGACGACCACGAACGCGTCCGGCGCGCCGTCCCAGCGCGCGTAACGGGCGTCAACGAGGCCTGGGGGAGAGTCAACTGAGGTCACGGGCCCCAACATGTCATATCAAGCCCCAGGAGGTCCACAACATAGGTCTACAAGTGGGGTGTCCCGGGGGCGAACGCCGTATGAACAGCCGACCGTGACCGCGGACCGGTCTCGGTCGCGTGACGCGTGGGCGCGGCGGACGGGGCCGGGCCGCCCCCGACGGTCCCCTTCGCCTCCGCCCGGGTCTCCCGGCGGCAACACGCGTGCCTCCCGGCGCGGCACACCGCGAAAATCCATGGCGGATACCGGAGTGGGCGCGCAGGTCCCGTGGTGAGGAGGACCGGTGACCCGCGAGCACGACACACCGACCCGGCCGCGGCGCCCGCCGGGCCGTGCCCGCCTCGTCGCCCTCTCCTCACCCGACGTCGATCGCCATCACCACCGCCTTGGGCTCCGTGAAGAACTCCCGGCTGAAGTTGCCGCCTTCGCGTCCCACCCCCGAGTCGCCGACGCCGCCGAAGGGGGCCCGGAGGTCGCGGATGAAGAAGCAGTTGACCCAGACCGTGCCGGCCTTCAGGGCCGCGGACACGCGGTGCGCGCGGGACAGGTTCTCGGTGAAGAGCATGGCGTTGAGGCCGTACGGGGTGGCGTTGGCCGCGGCCACGGCTTCCGCCTCGGTGTCGAACGGGGTCACGACCACGACGGGCCCGAAGATCTCCTCCCGGCTGACCCGCGCGCTCGGCGGTGCTCCCGTGACGACCGTGGGGCGCACGACCCAGCCGTCGCCGAGGCCGCCGGTGGCGATGGTGCCGCCGTCCTCGGGGACGCCGTCGACGTAGGAGCGGACCTTGGTGTAGTGCTCCAGCGAGGCGAGCGGGCCCAGTTGCGTGGCCGGGTCCTTGGGGTCGCCGATCACCAGGGCCTCCGCCGCGGCGCGGAAGCGCTCCAGGAACGCGTCGTGGATCTCGCGCTGGACGTACAGCCGGCTCCCCGCGAGGCACACCTGCCCGGCGTTGGTGAAGATGGCCCGGATCGACCAGTCCACCGCCGCGTCCAGGTCGGCGTCGGCGAAGACGATGTTGGCGCCCTTGCCGCCGAGTTCGAGGCTGACGGGGGTGAGGTTGGCCGCGGCGGCGCGGGCGATCGCCCGGCCGGTGCCGCTCTCGCCGGTGAACGTGATGCGGTCCACGCGCGGGTCGGTGGTCAGCGCCTCGCCCGCCGACCCGGGGCCGAACCCGTGCACGACGTTGAGGACTCCGGGCGGCATGCCGGCGGTCAGCGCGAGCCGCGCGAGGATGGTCGCGGAGGCGGGGGTGTCCTCGGCGGGCTTGAGGACGACGGTGTTCCCCCACGCGAGGGCCGGCGCGATCTTCCACGTCTCCAGCATCAGCGGGAAGTTCCAGGGCGCGATGGCCGCGACGACGCCCGCCGGCTCGAAGCGGGTGTACGCGTGGTGGCCGCTGTCCATCGGCAGCGCCTCGGCGGGGGCCAGCCTGGCGTGGTCCGCGAAGAACCGGAAGTTCGCGGCCGAGCGGGGAACGTCCTTGCCGGTGCTCTCCGCGATCGGCTTGCCCATGTCGGTGGTGTCGGCCGTCGCCAGTTCGTGGGCGTGCTCCTCGATGAGGTCCGCCAACCGGTGCAGGACGGCGCCGCGTTCGGCGAAACCCATGCGCGGCCAGGGACCTGTGTCGAACGCCCGGCGGGCCGCCGCGACGGCTTCCCCGGCCTCGTCCGCGCCGCCGTGGGCGACCTCGGCCCACGGCTTCCGCGTCCACGGGTCGACGGTGTCGAAGCGGGCGGCGCCGCGCGACTCGGTCTCCCGGCCGTCAATGACGTGGGGAATCAGGTCCATCGTGCTCATTCCTTCTTTCCTCGATGGTCACGTCGCCGCTCGCCCAGTGCGCCGCGGGAACTTCCCGGAGAATGACGCGGATGTTCGACCGGGGCGCGCCGATGCTGTGCTCGACGGCGTCGGTGACGGCGGTGATCAGGGCACGCAGGTGTGCCGGGGACCGGCCTTCGACCAGGGTCACTTCGATCAGGGGCACGGGTGTCACGTGCCTTCCGGGCGGGGCGCGGGCGGGGGTGCGGGGCGCCGCGCGGAGCCCCCGGGGCCGGTGAATACCGCGCCGGCCTCGGCACCGGGCAGCACCTCGGCGAAGACGGTACCCATCACGCGCAGGCTGTTGTCGTGCAGGTCGGGGAAGTACCCGGCGACCGCGTCCCGGACGACGACCGCGCGCAGGTCGCGGAAGAACGCGTCGCGGACGGTCGACTCGACGCAGAAGTCGGTGCGGACGCCCGCCAACACCACGGTGGTGACGCCGAGTTCGTCCAGGAGTGTGTCGAGGTCCGTCGCGTGGAAGGCGCTGAAGCGGGTTTTGACGACCTCGTGGTCGCCCGGCCGCCGGTCCAGGCCGGCGACCACCTCGGCTCCCCAGGTGCCGCGCCGCAGGCCGCGTTCGCGCAGGAACGGGCTGCGCTCGGCCAGCAGGCCCACGTCGCCGTCCCCGGCCCACTCCATACGCACCCACACCACCGGCGTTCCGGCCGAACGTGCCTGGGCGATCAGGGAGTTGGTGTCGGCGACGAGCCGGTCGAGGCCGTCCACCCGCAGCCCGGCGGCGGCGAAGACGCCGTCGGGGTGGCAGTAGTCGTTCTGCATGTCGATGATCAGCAGCGCGGCGGTCATGCGGTCCGCCCCCGGGCCACGGTCAGGGCGGCGTGCGCGTCCAGGACACGGGTCAGCCGCGCGGCGTCGGTGCCCGCGATGGCCTCCACCAGGTCCCGGTGCACGCGCGGGCCGTCGGTGTTCACGCGGGCGGGTTCGTCGGGGGTGACGCCCTTGAGGCGGCTCTCGACGAACTCCAGGAGGGAGATGTACGTGTGACGCAGGATCTGGTTGGGCGTGATCTCGGCGATCCTGCGGTGCAGCGCCCAGTTGGCGGCCAGGTATCCGGCGGTGTCCAGGCCGTCCGACGCCATCGCCTGGGCGAGGCGCCGCATGTCGGCGATGTCGGCGGCGGTCCGGTGCCGCATCGCCTCGTGGGCGATCAGCGGCTCCAGGGTGTCGCGGACGACCAGGCAGTCCGAGACGGAGACCGAATCGCCGCTCAGCTCCAGCATCTTGCGGCCGAGGCGGACGAGCGCGGGCGGGGAGGCGACGAAGATTCCCCCGTTGACCCCCGGGCGCACCGAGATGGTGCCCCGCGACAGGAGAAGCCGGATCGACTCGTTGAGGGTGGCGACCGCCACGTCGAACTCCCGGCGGAGGCTCTCCTTCGTACCCAGGCGGTGCCCGCTGGGCAGGTTCTGCTCCGCGATGCGGTCTTCGATGCGCTTGGCCACCGCTTCTCCGCGCGACGTCTGGCGTGGCGCGGCCGTGGCGTCCTGGGTGCTCATCGTGGGTGCCCTTCGACTGGCAGGGGTGAGTGGGTGGCGCCGGCGGGCGGCGCGCCGATCGTACGGCCGCGCGCGGGAGCCGACGCGAGCCCGGGCAGGAGCGCCGTGGCGTTGCCCCCGAGGATCGCGTTCTCCTCTTCCTCGCCGAGTCCGATCGCACGAATGGTCTCAAGTGCCTTGCGGTCGACGAGATCGAAGGGGCTGTCGGTGCCGAGCAGGACGTTCCGCGCGGTCATGTCCTCCACGAGCCGGCTCAGCGCGGTGACGTCGAAGACGGCGGTGTCGTACAGCAGTCGGCGCAGGTAGTCGGACGGTGTGCGGGGCATGACGCGGGCCACCCGCTTGCGGTGCCATCCCAGGTCCAGGCGCGCGCCGACGGCCGGGGCGCACCCGCCGCCGTGGGCCAGGCACAGCACGAGGTCGTGCCGGTCCAGGACGCCGCCGAAGATGAGCCGGGACGCGGCGAGGGCGGTCTCCACCGGGTAGCCGAGGAGCTGTACGAGGTGGTAGTCGGCGAGCCGGTCGCGCGACGAGACCCGGCTGGGGTGCAGGAGGGTAAAGCACCGGCGCTCGGAAAGGGCCGTCCACAGCTCGTCGTTGACCGGGTCGTCCAGTTCGCGGCGCCCGCCGAAGGAGCCCATCGTGGCACCGGCCATGCCGAGCCGGTCGAGGCAGCGCGCGAGTTCGTCCGCGGCGCCGGGCAGGCCCACCGGGACGGTGGCGAGCGCGGAGAGCCGTCCGCCCGATCCGGCCACGAACTCGGCGAGCGCGTCGTTCGAGCGCCGCGTGACGTCCATGACCAGGCGGGCGTCGTCGGATTCCGAGGCGAAGAGGAACGGCGGTGCGGCGACGACGTGGTGGTCCGCGCCGGAGGCGTCGAGCAGGGCCAGGCGCAGCGCCATGTCGTGTTGTTCGGGGGCGAGCGGAATGGGCGCCCCGGGCGGCAGGCCGCACAGCGCCGGGTCCAGGGTGACCACGTGCCGGTCGGCGCCGGACAGGTCGGCGAGGCCTTCGCGCTCCAGTTGGCGCAGCAGGGGCATCGGCATGGCGTGCGTGTGGACGTCCACGACCGGCGCGGGCCGGGGTGTCGTCGCACTCGTGAGGGTGTCAGTCACGGCGTTCCGCCATATAGGTCTCGTAGGTGTCGCCCAGGAGCGAGCGCAGGAGCGCGGTGGCCGCCTCGGAGCTGCCGGCCTTCTCGCCGGTGCCGTTGATGAGCCGGGCGAGCTGCGAGAGCAGGTAGGGGTGCAGGCCGAGTTCGTGCAGGCGCAGGTAGTCGCGGTCGGCGATGGCGGTGCGTTCGGCGTCGGTCAGGGGGTACGCGGCCAGCACGTCCGCCTCGTGCGTCTCGAAGCGGGCGCGCAGTGCGTGGTCCCACTTCAGGTCCTGCACCAGGTCGTTGGTCCGCAGGAGCGGGTCGAATGCGTCGAGCGCCACGGCGTTCGTCCTTTCGTGTGGTCGGCTCGTGGGGGCGGCCGGGCGGGTCAGTCGAGGCTCCAGTGGACGGCGCCGAAGCCGCACCGCCATTCCTCGACCGCCGCGTACCCCAGGTTGGTCAGGGGGCGTGGCCCGATCGCGCCCATCACGACGATCCACGACAGGAGTTCGGCGGTGCCGCCGGAGCCGGCCTCCTCCATGCGCTCGAAGGTGGCCCGGTCGAGGATTTCGGCGTGGTCGCCCTTCTCCAGCAGGTCGAGCCACCAGTGGTCGAACTCCTCGTCGATCTCCAGGTAGCGGGGGCCGCCGGGTTCGTGGCTGAGTCCGCCCGAGCCCAGCAGCCCGACGCGCAGGCCGTCGGGGAGGCGGGTGCGGATCGCCTCGCCGAGGGCCTGGCCGAACGCGTGGCACACGCGCTGGTCGGGGACGGGCGGGACGGTGCAGTTCTGCAGGATGGGGACGACGGCGACGCCGGTCGAGGCCAGGGACGCCATCGCGGTGGGGACGGAGAGGTTGTCGTCGAACCGCAGGTTGCCCTGCTCGGCCCGGACTTCGGGGCCGCTGTCGCGGAGGGCCGCGAAGAGGGCGCGTGCCGTGTCGGGGGCGCCGGGCAGCGCGTAGTCGTCGACGCGCAGCCAGGGATGGAACCACGCGTCGGGGCCCGTGTGCCGGTCCGCGAGGCCGATCGTGAAGTCCGCGTAGTCGCTCACGCGGGCGTTGGCCACGTGGTCGTTGGCGATCACGAGGAGGACGTCGGTGCGGGAGGCGACGACGGCGTCGTGGATGGCGTCGTACGCCCGCCTGACGGTGTCTTGGTCGGCTTGCGGTGCCTTGTCGAACCACCCGGTGAGGCCGGGGGCGTGGCTGGCGGCCATGGCGAGGCTGATCTCGGCCACAGGCTCCTCCGTTCATCAAACCATCATATTGAATATAGCCATTTGGAGGGGGTGGGCTCAATCCGGTACGGCGGTGTTCTCCGACACGCCGCGCCGACCCGCCACCCGGGCCTCGATGGCGTCGGCGGCCAACTCGGCCGACACGTCGTGCGTCCGGCGGCCCTCCGCGCGCGAGGCCGCGGCCGGGTCGCCGCAGTAGCCCAGCGGCGTGACCCGCCGGGCGTCGTCGAACCCCCGCCGCCAGACCGCCAGTTCGTCCGGCCCCACCCGCGTCGCGGCCAGCCCGGACCGCACGTCGTCGCGGACCAGGTCCGGCCGCACGTGCGCCATCACCGACGTCTCCCAGCGCCCCGCGTGCACATCCGCGTACATCGGCCGCTCCCCGCCCCCGGCCGGCTCGTCGTCCGGCGGCGCGGCGTGCACGGTCAGACCGGGGTCGCCCGGATCGAGCCCGAGGCGCCGCGCCAGCGCGGGTTCCAGGACGAAACTGGCGTCCACGCCGCAGCGTTCGCGTGCGGCCAGCACGCCCCGGTGGATCGTCCGGTTGTGCAGCGCGTCGCCGTGCCCCGAGAAGCAGAACACCTGCCCGAAGCCGTCCCGCGCCATACCCGCCAGCAGGTCGGCGGTCACCTCGGCCATCAGCTCGGGCCGCACGCCGTAGGACGCCGGGAAGCTCCCGGACACCACGTTCACGCCCCAGTAGTACGGCGGCACGATCAGCGCCTCGACACCGCGCGCGGCCAGCAGGCGCCGGACCTCGCGCAGCCGGGCGCTGGGCAGATAGACGTCCGTACCCGTCGGCAGGTGCGGCCCGTGCTGCTCGATCACCCCGAACGCCCACAGCAGGACGGCGCCGCGCCGGGCCGCGTCCGCCACCTCGAACCACGTGAGTTCGGCCATCGTGTCGGCGAAGACGTCCGTCGTCGCCGGGAGTTCGGTGCTCATGCCGCCCCCTCGGCGGGGGCGGTGTGGAACGTCTTCGCGCGCTGGATCTGTTCGTACACGTGCGCCCGCAGCTCCGCGAAGCGCGGCAGCGCCCGTGTGCCGAGCTGCTCGCGCTCGGCCGGGAGGTCCACCACGACGTTCTCCATGACCACCGTCGGGGACGCGGACAGCACCAGCACCCGCTGGCCGATGTACACCGCCTCGTCGATGTCGTGGGTCACGAACAGCACCGTCATGCCCAGGTCGCGCCACAACGACAGCGTCAGATCCTCCAACTCCGCGCGCGTCTGCGCGTCCACGGCGGCGAACGGCTCGTCCATGAGCAGCACCGCCGGCTGGTACGCGATCGCGCGGGCGATGGCCACCCGCTGCTGCATGCCGCCCGACAGCTGCCACGGAAACGCGGCGTGCGCGTTCCCCAGGCCGACCGACTCCAGGGCGTGCTCCACGATGCGGTCGCGCTCCGCACGCGGCAGCTTCCGCCGCTTCAGCGGCAGCGCGATGTTCTGCGCCACGGTCATCCACGGGAACAGGCTGCGCCCGTACTCCTGGAACACCACGGCCATGTCCTCGGGCGGCTCGTGGACCGGCCGGCCTTTCAGCCGCACCTCGCCGCCGGACGGGGCCAGCAGGCCCGCGACACACTTGAGCAGCGTCGTCTTGCCGGCCCCCGACGGCCCGACGATACAGGCGAGTTCGCCCGAGCCCACGGAGAACGTCAGGTCGCGCACGGCCTCCACGCTGCGCCCGGCACCGTGGTACGTCTTGCGCACGTTCCGCACGTCGAGGAGGACCGAGCCGGGGGTCGTGGGGGCGGCGGGCGCCGCGTGGGTGGCGGTCATTTCTCTCCCCTTTGGGAACGGCGGAGCCCGTGGTACCAGCGCAGGGCCCGGGATTCGAACAACTGGAACAGCAGCGACAGCGCGAGGCCGATGAGGCCGAGGAGCAGGATCCCGCTCCACATCTCGGGGATGGCGAACGTCCGCTGGAACTGGACGATCGCGAACCCCACGCCGTTCGAACTCGCGAACATCTCGCTGATGACCATGAGGATGAGCGCGATCGACAGCGCCTGCCGCATGCCGACCACGATCTGCGGGCTCGCGGCCGGCAGGACCAGCCGCCGCAGCCGGGCGACCCCGGTGATCCGGTACGAACGGGCCGTGTCGGCCAGGACGTTGTCGATCGCCCGGACGCCCTCGGTGGTGTTGAGCAGCACCGGCCAGATGGAGCCGGTGACGATCACGATGATCTTCATCGTGTCGCCGATGCCGCTGAAGAGCATGAGCACGGGGATCAGCACCGGCGGCGGGATGGCCCGGAAGAACTCCAGCACCGGTTCGCACAGCGCCCGCAGGCGCGGATGCGACCCCAGCACCACACCGAGCGCCACGCCGATCACCACGGCCCCGGCGTAGCCGGCCGCCAACCGGGCCAGGCTGGGCAGGATGTTGTCGGCGATCCGCGAGGAGAACCAGGTGTCGCCGAACGCGGTCAGGATCTCGTCGAGCGGCGGGTAGTAGAAGTTGTCGCTGCGGGCGGCGAACCACCACCACAGGGCGAGCAGCACCGCAGGCAGGCCGAGCAGGAAGAGCAGGGAGGCGAGGCCGTTCCTGAGGATTCTCACGCCACCGCCTCCGCCCTTGCGGACGCGTGCCACGACAGCACGCGCTTCTCGACGGCCCGCGTCAGGATGTTGACGAGCACCCCGAGCGCGCCGGTCACGATGACCAGGGCGTACATCGCGGGGACCGCGTTGCTGGACTGCGCGAGGGCGATCTCGCTGCCCAACCCCGGGCTGCCGATGAGGAGTTCGGCGGTGACGGCGAGAACCAGCGCGACCGACGCCGCCAGCCGCACACCGGTCATCAGGTACGGGAGGGCGGTGGGCCACACCACGTGGCGCAGC
Source organism: Yinghuangia sp. ASG 101 (assembly GCF_021165735.1). Classification (GTDB taxonomy): domain Bacteria; phylum Actinomycetota; class Actinomycetes; order Streptomycetales; family Streptomycetaceae; genus Yinghuangia. Next base: position 8,079,580 of record NZ_CP088911.1, read on the forward strand.
CGCGCCCACGCCGTGAGCCGGTAGCAGGCCGCCGTGTCCCGGGCCACCGGGTCCACGTCCTGGACGCCATGCAGCATCTGCAGCAGCACCGGCCAGAAGGACGCGTACACGACCAGCAGCAGCTTCGACTCCAGCCCGGTGCCGTAGACCAGCACGGCCAGCGGCACCAGCGCCACCGACGGGATCGGGCGGAGGAATTCGATCGTCGACGCGGTGGCCTTGCGCAGGATGTCGACGCTGCCGATGAGCAGGCCGAGCACGGTTCCGGCGGCAACCGACACGGCCAGCCCGTACCCCCAGCCCTTCGCGGTGTCCAGCACCGCGTGCCAGAAGCCGCCCTCGCCGGCCATGTCGCCGAGCGCCGAGGCCATATCGCTGAACGGCGGCAGGTACTCCGAGGAGACGAGTCCGACGCGCGGCAGCACCTCCAGGATTCCCGCCAGCAGCGCGACGCCCAGCACGCCGAGGGCGGCGTCCGGGACGGCCCGGCCCCAGGCGCGCACGCGCCCACCGCGCCGGTCGGCCCCGGGCGCCCCGGCGGACGCACCCGGCCCCGCGGCGGCCCCGCCGCCCTCCGGCGGGCTTGTCCCGGCGGCTCGCGGCACCCCCGACGCGCCGCCGCGCTGCTTGAGCTTCACATCCATCTCCGACTCCTCGGGCAGGGTTGGGCGGCCGGTCAGTCGTTCAGCAGCCGGTCGACCGGCTTCAGGTTGTCGATCAACCCGGCGTCGACGGTGAGTTGGGCCAGGGACGCGACCTCGTCCCGGTTCGTCGTCGGCTCCCAGCCGGGCAGCGTCACGGTGTCGCTGACACCCGCGTTCAGCTGCAGGTAGCTGTTCAAGGTGGCGCGCGCCTCGTCGGGGTGCGCGTCCGCGTACCGGAGCGACTTCTCGAGAGCGGCCGTGAAGCGCTGCACCACGTCCGGGTTCTTCTTCGCGTACGCCTCGGAGGTGAACCATGCGGAGAACGGCAGGTTGTGCCCCATGCTCGCGTAACTCACCGGCAGCGCGTGGCCGCCCTGGGCCTCGACGGCCGAGGTGAACGGTTCGCTGATCATGACCGCGTCGACCTGGCCGGCGTCGAGGGCGGCCGGCATGTTCGGGATCGGCACCTCGACCAGCGTGACGTCGTCGGGGACGCCGTTCTTCTTCAGGGTGGATTTGATGGCCACGTCGTTGATGCCCTTGAGGGTGTTGACCGCGACCTTCTTGCCCTTCAGGTCCGCGACCGTCTTCAGGTTCGCGTCCTTGGCCATCAACTGCCCGGCGCCGTCGTCGAGTTCGTTGTCGGAGGCGCGGGCTCCCACGGACACCATGCGCACCGGGACGTCCTTGTCCTTGGCGATGAACAGGCTCACGAGGTTGGAGTAGCCGAACTGGAAGTCACCGCTGACCACTCCGGGGACGATCGCCGCGCCGCCCTGCGAGTTCTGCGTCTTGACGTCGAGGTTCTGCTCCGCGAAGAAGCCCTTCTCGATGCCCAGGTGCACCGGGGCGATGTCGATGATGGGGATGACGCCCAGCGTGATCCGGGTCGGTCCCGACCCTCCGCCGCCCCCGTTCGAGCCCCCGCCCGACCCGCAGGCGGCGGCCGTGGCGGTGGCGAGTACTGCTGTCGCTATTGCCGCGGACAATCTGCGGCGACGCGAAAACGACATGGCTGACTCCCTGTGACTGGTGTTTCCGGGGAAGTTGGGACCGCGCGCGGATCCGCCGTGCACCGGCGGCGGCGCGTGGGGACGGCGTCCCGGGCGGTGTGCCGCGGCGGACGCGTGCGGGGAAGGCGAGGGAAAACGGGGGAGGTTGGCGGGCGAGGGACGAGCGGGACGCGGGGCGCCGCGCCGGTGGGTCGGCCGGGCCGGGCTGGGGCCCGGGGAGGCCGAGGGCGGGCGGCGGTGCGGCGGGCTGTCGCGGGGGAGCGGGAGTGGGGCGGGCCCGGCGCTCAGACGGCGCCGGTCAGCGCCAGGGTGCCGAGCGCGCCGAACTCCGCGGTGACGGTGACGCCGGGCCCGAGGAACACGGCATCGGTCAGGCCGCCGGTCAGGACGGTCCAGCCCGCCTCGATGGCGAGCCCCCTGCGGGCGAGGCTGTTCGCGGCCAGCGCGAGTGCCGCCGCCGGGTGCCCCTGGACGGCGGCGCCGGTGGCGGTGGCGACGGTCTCCCCGTCCACGGAGAGACGGCACGTCTCGGCGGCGAGGTCGAGCGCGTCCGCCGGCAGCGACACGGGGGAGACGACGAACCGACACGAGGAGGCGTTGTCGGCCACCACGTCCGGCAGGGCGAAGCTGAAGTCCCGATAGCGGCTGTCGATCACCTCGAACCCGGCGTGCACCGAGGCGACCGCCCCGAGCGCCCGCTCGGGCGTCACATCCGGCCCGGACAGCCGCTCGCCCATCGTGAACACGATCTCCGGCTCGACCCGGGGGTGGATCATGCGGTCCAGCGCCACGGGCTCGCCGGCCGGCAGCCGCATGGCGTCCGTGAGCCATCCGGTCAGCGGCGAGTCGATGCCCATGCGCTGCTGCTTGGCGTGCGAGGTGAGGCCGAGTTTGGCGCCGACGACCCGTTCTCCGGCGCCGGTCTTCCGGCCGAGCAGGGTGTCCTGAACCAGGTAGGCGGTGTCCAGGTCGAGTTCCGGCCACAGGTCGGTGATCCGGCCCCCGTCTCTCGTCCGCGACTCGCGGTTCAGCAGTTCGTCGGCGGCTCTCTCGATCGTCCACTCGGCCATGAACACTCCTTCGGTTCGGCGCGGTCGAGGCGCGGCTGCGCCCTCGTGACAAGCCAGGTCAGAGGGGTCGGCGACGCCGTGTCGCCGTCGGCTCGGGGCCGGCTCGGGTCGGCTCGGACGCGGGTGGGGCGTCCGTCGTCCGCGCGATTGCGGGAGTCGTTTCCTGTTCTCCTGAGGCGGCGCCGTGCGCCGGTGCAAGGAGTATGGAAGAAGGAAACGACTATAATCAATAGATTGGTGATAGCTGATTTTAGGACGACTCGGTGTTACGGAGGACCGCGCTCGCGTAACAGCGTTGTTAAGTCCCGTCGGCGGTGGTTCCGCCGCGGTCAGGCAGCGCCCGACCGCGGCGCGTCACCGGTCGCCCGCGCCGCGGCGAGGTCCAGCGCGATGTCGGTGAGCATGTCTTCCTGACCGCCGACCATGCCCCGGCGCCCGGCCTCCACGAGGATGGCGCGGGTGTCCAGACCGTGGCTTCGCGCCGCGGTCTCGGCGTGCCGCAGGAAGCTGGAGTAGACGCCCGCGTAGCCCAGGGTGAGGGTCTCCCGGTCGACGCGGACCTCCCGGTCCTGGAGCGGGCGTACGAGGTCGTCGGCCGCGTCCATCAGGGGGAACAGGTCGCAGCCGTGCCGCCAGCCCATCAGGTCCGCCACCGCGATGAACGCCTCCAGCGGACAGTTGCCCGCACCCGCGCCCTGGCCCGCCAGCGAGGCGTCGACGCGGGTCACGCCGTTCTCGACGGCGACGACGGTGTTGGCGACGCCCAGGGCGAGGTTGTGGTGGGCGTGGATCCCCAACTCGGTCCCCGCGTCGAGTTCCTGCCGGTAGGCCCGCAGGCGGTCGCGCACACCGTCCATCGTGAGCCGGCCGCCGGAGTCGGTGACGTAGACGCAGTTGGCTCCGTACGACTCCATCAGCTTGGCCTGCCGGGCCAGTTCGGCGGGCTCGGCCATGTGCGACATCATCAGGAACCCGGCGACGTCCATCCCCAACTCGCGGGCGGCGTCGATGTGTTGCGCGGCGATGTCGGCCTCGGTGCAGTGCGTGGCCACCCGCACGGACCGGATGCCCAGCGCGTGGGCCCGGCGCAGGTCCCGGACCGCCCCGATCCCCGGCAGCACCAACGTGGTCGGCACGGCCCGCTCGGTGGCGGCGGTGACGGCCTCGATCCACTCCCAGTCGGTGTGGGCGCCCACACCGTACGTGATACTGGAGCCCGCGAGCCCGTCGCCGTGCGCGATCTCGATCGCGGCGACCCCCGCGGCGTCCAACGCCCCGGCGATCGCCCGCGCCTGCGCGACGGAATAGCGGTGGCGGACGGCGTGCATGCCGTCCCGCAGCGTCACGTCCTGGATGTACAACGACGGTACGGCGGCGGTCATCGTGCGGCCCCCTCACTCCGCCGGTGGGCGGCGATCTGCTCGGCCGTGCGCAGCGCGGCCGACGTCATGATGTCGAGGTTCCCGGCGTACCGCGGCAGGTAGTGCCCGGCGCCCTCCACCTCCAGGAAGACCGACACCTTCGCGGCGCCGGCACCGGCGTCGGGCGGCAGCAGGCCGCGCAGCGGATCGTCCGCCGCGACCGGGGCGATCTGCACGCGCTGCTTCAGGCGGTACCCGGGCACGTACGCACGGACCCGCTCGGCCATGTCCTCCACCGAGGCGGCGATCGCCTCGTGGTCGCCGTCGCCGATCAGGCAGTGCACGGTGTCCCGCATGATCAGCGGCGGTTCGGCCGGGTTCAGGACGATGATCGCCTTGCCGCGCGCCGCACCGCCCACGCGCTCGATGGCGTCGGCGGTGGTCTGGGTGAACTCGTCGATGTTGGCCCGCGTGCCCGGTCCGGCGGACTTCGAGGCGATCGAGGCCACGATCTCGCCGTAGTGCACGGGAGTCACCGCGCCGACGGCGGCGACGATGGGGATCGTGGCCTGCCCTCCGCACGTGACCATGTTGACGTTCGGCGCCGTCAGGTGCGTTCCGCCGTTGACGGGCGGCACCACGTACGGGCCGAGCGCGGCGGGGGTCAGGTCGACCACGGTGCGGCCCAGGGCGCGCAGCACGGCGTCGTGGCGGCGGTGCGCGCCCGCCGACGTGGCGTCGAAGACCAGCCGCACATCGGCGAATTCGTCCAGCGCCACCAACCCGTCGACGCCCTCGGCGGTGGTGGCGACCTTCAGCCGCCGGGCTCGGGCCAGACCGTCCGAGTCGGGGTCGATGCCCGCCATCGCGGCGATCTCCAGCGTCCGCGAGGTGCGCAGCAGCTTGATCATCAGGTCGGTGCCGATGTTCCCCGAGCCGATGACCGCGACCTTGGTGCGCGCGGCGTCGGCGGCGGGGGGACGCGGCGCGTCCGTCAGCGGTGTCGTCATCGGTTCGCTCCTTCCGCCTCGAACCCGACCGCGACGCCGCCGAGCGAGGAGATGTGCGCCTCGAACCGGTCGCCGGGCGCGCACACGGTCATGGGTCCCAGCGCGCCGGTCAGCACGATGTCGCCGGCGCGCAGCGCGTCCCCGCGCAGCGCCAGGGCGTCCGCGAGCCACGCGGCGGCGTGGAACGGGCTGCCCAGGCAGTCGGCACCGGTGCCCTCGGACGCCGTCTCGCCGTTGCGGGTCATCGTCATCCGCACCGTGCTCGGGTCCAATCCGTCCGCCGGAATCGGGGTGCCGAGCACGAACAGGCCGCACGAGGCGTTGTCCGCCACGGTGTCGACGATGCCGATGTCCCAGCCGGCGATCCGGCTGTCGACGATCTCCAGGGCCGGCATCGCGTACGCCACGGCCCGCGCGACGTCGCTCGCGGTGGCGCCCGCGCCCGGCAGATCCCTCCCGAGCACGAACGCGACTTCGGCCTCGATCTTGGGTTGCAGCAGGCGGTCGGCGGCCACGAGCCCGCCGTCCGGCACCCGCATGTCGGCGAACAGCGCGCCGAAGTCGGGCTGGTCGACGCCGAGTTGCCGCTGCACCGCTGGTGACGTGAGCCCGATCTTGCGACCGACCGGCCGACGGCCGACGGCCTCGCCGCGGGTCAGCCCGAGACGCTGCACCGCGTAGGCGGCCTCGATGTCCTCGGCGGCGAACAGATCCCGGACCGGTGGACAGGGCACGCCGGTACGGGACGCCTCGGCGAGGATGTCGGCGGCGCGCACGACGGCGTCGCCGCCGGCGGGCGGTCGCGCGGGGGACGGGTGGGACGGCGGCATGGGGGAGTCCTTCCGCTGGTTCACGGGGGAGCGAGGCGGTCTCGGCCCGGTGGGCGGCCGTCGCTCGGACGTCCGGTATAGACCGGCCCGGTTCCGCCTGACAAGATTCGTTCCGTGCCACGGAATCAGACAAGCGACAACATGCTGAAGAAATCCGTCAATGTCCTGGAAAGCTTCCAGCCGACCGGGGGTCCGTTCCGCCTGACGGAAATATCGGAGCGCACCGGCCTCCCCAAGCCGACCGTCCACCGGTTGGCGGCGGAGCTGACCGCCCTGGGCTGGCTGGAGCGCTCCGGCGCGCAGTACCGGCTCGGGTCGAAGCTCTTCGAGCTGGGATCGCTGGTGCCGCGCCGCCGCGATCTCCGCGAGGCGGCCCTGCCGTTCCTCCAGGATCTGTTCGAGGCCACCCGCGAAACGGTGCACCTGGGCGTCCGCGAGGGCCACGATGTCGTGTACGTCGAGCGCATCCACGGCCACGGGGCGCCGCCGCTGCCCTCGCGCATCGGCGGCAGCCTGCCGCTGACCTGCACCGGCGTCGGCAAGGCCCTCCTGGCCTTCTCCGGACCCGAGCTGACGGAGGAGGTCCTGGCCGCGCCGCTGCCGAGCCTGACACCGCACTCGATCACCGACCCGACCAGGATGCGCACCGCGATCGAACAGGCGCAGGCCTCCGGGCTCGCCTACGAGGACCAGGAGTCGACGCCGGGGCTGAGCTGTATCGCCGCTCCCGTCTTCCGGGCCGGCGAAGCCGTGGCCGCACTCTCGGTCGCCGTCCCCCGCTCCCGCTTCCGCCCGGCCAACCTCGCCCCCGCCGTCCGCACGGCCGCGCTGGGATTGTCACGCGTTCTCCGCACGGACGGCTGACGGCCCGCGCCCGGGCCGACGACGCGCGGGGGGTCGCGTGCGCGGCGGCGTGCCGCGCGCGGTGTGCTGTGCCGGAGTCGGTGGCGCGGTCGCGGCGCCGCGGCCGTCCGGCCGTGCGGGCCGGGTTCGCTACGTCGGTGGTGGGCGGCGGGTCACCAGCGGTCGACGGGGGTGGTGTCGAGGCCCAGGGGGCGGGCGTACGACGCGTCGTTCTTGTCCCACGTGCCCTGGATGAAGCCGGCGAACGCCCCGGACGTGAGCAGGGAGGTGTAGCCGGACATGGTCCACTCCAGGGTGCAGCGGCGCAGGGCGATCCTCCAGGTGTCGTCGCGGCGTTCGAGGCGGTCGAGGTAGCGGCCTCCCAGGAGCAGCACGTTGTCTCCCTTGCGGGGGCGCAGCGCGCCGATGACGTAGCTCTCGCAGTGGGCTTCGTCGCCGTCGATCTCGCAGGTGTGCGTGGTGATGTTGTGCAGGTGGTCGACGAAGACGGCCGCGTGGGCCCGGTTGGCCTCCTCGCCGTACTCGGGGCCGGTCGTCACGGTGTGGCCGCGCTCGTCCAGGCCGTCGTCGTGGTAGATGCCCGCCAGGATCTCCAGGTCGTGGCGGTCGCGTCCGCGCGACTGGTTCATGACGCAGTCCAGGATCGCCATGCGGTCCTTGACGTACCGCAGTTCGCGGCGGATCTCGCGGAGTTCGTCGTCGACGGATGACATGGCGGTCCTTTCCTTGGGGCCATATTTTTTAGGCGGTTGTATAAATAAGTCTGCACGAACGTATAGCATCGGCGGGCGCGACGCGAAGATCCGGAGGAAGCCATGGTGATCACGGTGGTGCGGCCGAAGGCGAACGCCCGGACCGGGGCCGGGGACACCGCCCGGGCGCGGCCCCGGCTCCGCTCCAACCCGGCCCCGACCCGGTACTTCGCCTCGGCCTCGCCCCCGGAGCCGTCGGCTCCGGTCCGTCGCCCCGCGCCGTGAGCCGTGGCCCGCGGCGCCCGCGCCGTGCTCCCGCCCCGGCGAGGCGCGAACTCCCCTGGAAGGTACCGAGATGGCAAGAGTGGAACCGCTGCCCACCCGCGCGTGGCCCCGCGAGATGCGGGCCGCCTTCGAGGCCCTTGTCCCGCCCGTCCCCACGCACCCGCCGCTGGTGCAGGAGGGGCGCCCGCAGGGTCTGAACGCGCTGGGGACGTTCGCCCACCACCCCGAACTCGCCCGCGCCTTCTTCACGTTCAACGGCTACGTGCTGCGCGGCACGACGCTCACCCCGCGCCAGCGCGAGATCCTGATACTCCGCGTCTCGGCGGTCTGCGGGTCGGACTACCAGTGGGCGCAGCACGTCCTCGCGGCCCAGGACACGGGCCTCGGTGCCGAGGACGTCGAGCGCGTCGCCGCGGGCCCCGACCCGGACCACTGGGACGCGTTGGACACCGCGCTGATGCGGGCGGCCGACGAACTGCTCGCCGACGGAACGATCTCCGACCCGACCTGGGCCGCGCTCGCCGCCGAACTCGACACGCGCCAGATCATGGACGTCATCTTCAGCGTCAGCGCCTTCCAGGCCGTGGCACGGCTGTTCCGGGCGTTCGGCGTCGAACTCGACGACGACCTCAAGCGCGCCGTCGGCCGTTGAGGCGGAGGAGACGTGCGGGAACCGCGACGCGGCGCGGTTTCCCGCACGCGTCGGAGCACCCGCGACCTCACGGCGCGAGGACCGACGTGATCCACGTCCGGCAGGTCTCGCGGGCTTGGCCCTTGTCGCCGGTCAGGTGTGCGTCCACGAGGCGGCTCGCGGCCAGGCCGCGCAGGAGTGCCTGGTCGACCACGGCGCCCGCGTCGTCAACATCCGGCACGGCGCCGCGGTCACTCGGGACGGGAACCGGTCGCCGGCCGACCCGATGTTCGACCGGTTCTGGCACCTCGCGGCGGAGTCGGGGGTGGTGGTCGCGACCCACGACGGCCTGGACGAGACGTACACGCCGGTGCACGAACTGATGGGCGAGGTCTGGGGCGAGCGGCACATGGGCGGCATCGCGCCCGGCGATACGCGGTACCTCGGCCAGTCGTCGACGTTCTCGGGGCTCATCAAGCACCGCACGGTCCACGACTTCGCGTACGTCCTGGTCGCCCACCGGCTGTTCGAGCGTTTCCCGAAGCTGCGGATCGCCTTCATCGAGAACGGCTCCGCGTGGGTGCCGTCCCTGCTGCTGGCACTCGACTACCTGGCCCACGGCGGCGCATTCACGACCAGTCCGCGCGACCAGTTCATCGAACACTGCTGGGTCGCGCCGTTCGTCGAGGAGGACGTCGCCGACCTGGCCCGGTTCCTGCCCGTCGAGCGCATCCTCTTCGGTTCCGACTGGCCCCACGGCGAGGGCTACCCGGCGCCGAAGGACTTCCTGGCCAACGTCGCGACCTTCACCCCGGCACAACAGCAACGGATCATGTACGGCAACGCCCGGGAACTCACCTTTCCGCGCTGAGCCGGCTTCGCCGTTGCGCGAACGCACCTCCGGGCGCCGAGCTTCGCGGCTGTGCGAGCGCGCCGGTGTCCGAACGGTGCCCGACCTCGCCCCCACACGAGAGCGGTCCGGCCCGCCCCCACCGACTGACCGCCGTACGCGAAGGCACCCACCCGCACGACACCGCTCCGCCGCACACCCCCGCGGACCACGTCATCGACGCCGTCATGGCGGGGGAGCGCTACGTCGTCACCCCCGCGGACCTCTTCGACGCTGTGTCCGAACGCAGCGACGACCTGCTCCAGGCAACCCTGGACGCGGGGACACGCAGCCGAGCCACGCCCACCAGGACCAAACCCACCACGCGTCCTGACGAGCCCGCGCGTTGGGGTGTGGATCAGCTGAGGTGTCGCCACCTCGGAGGCGTCGGAAGCCGCGGCACGCGACGAGGCCGCGGCCACGGACGACTCGATCCACGGTGTGTCGCCGGAGGTGCCGTTGGAGGGGGCCGTCCGGCGCACCCGTCGGTCGAGAAGCGGCCGGTGCCGAAGCGGATCGACCGCGCTCGACACCCGTGGCCTGAATGCCCGACCTCATGTCAGCCAACCTTTCGGCGCCGTCTTGTGGCGTCCAAAACGCCTTCCGATACTGGCACTTGGCCACCTTGAAGCACGCGTACACCACCCGTCCCGGCGCCATCGCACGCGCCCGACACCACCCTCGCGCCGCCCCGGCCGACCACGTCGAGGGCACGACCTGTCGGCACCGCCGCAACCCGGCACCACGGTCTTGGAGGAAACGCCGTGCCGCTTCCCGACCAACCGCTTCACGGAGCGCTCGTGCGCAGCCCGCGACTTCCCGGGGGAATCCACACCGGGAAGGCCGATATCAGCGGCGACATCTACACCGAGTTGAGCGGCCTCCACTACACCATTCACCTGAGCAAGCAGGCGGTCGTCTGGGTCGGCGGCATGAAGAAACTCTTCAGCCAGTTCCTGAAGGCCTCCATGGAGGCGCTGGAGGAACTCGCGCCGTTCTTCGAGCTGATCGACGCGTACATCGAGACCGAGGTCCAGGCGATCAAGGCGGTATCGGACCGGGTTTCGGACGGACGGGTCAAACTGGAGGGATACATTCCCGACCCCGCCGTGGTGCCGGAGCCGGACGAGGGCTACGTCCCCCCGGGAGGGTGGAACCCGCCGGACCCCGTCAACGGCCTGCGGTGGTGGACCGTGAACTCCATCAACCTCTACAAGAACCGTTGGACCTTCACCGCCACCAATTCGAATCCGAACGAGTCGTCGGTGTCGTCGGTCTACTTCTCCACGGAGTACGACGGGAACGCCATGCACGTCAACCCCCGGGATTTCCGGGACACCTACGCGTGGCCCTGCCTCAGGGGCCACACGCAGTTCGACACCGGAGTCGACACGTGCACCTTCGTCCCCCGCACCGGGATGTGGTGGCTGTTCAACGGCCCGTACTGCGTGCGAACGAACGGCTACGGGGACTCCGTCACCTGGTCGCCGTCGAAACTGACGGACACCTGGCGGGGGCTCGCCCGGATCGACAGCGGAGAATTCGGCCAGGACGAGAAAGACCAGTGGGCCAACGGAGTCTCCTGCGTCACGGCCATCGACGACATCTACCTGTTCATCTCGGGAAAGCGGATCGTCTTTCTCGACGCGGGCAGCGGCGACATCGTCTCCCCCATCCCCTTCTTCGACGCCCGCCCCATGGGTATGGCCGAAATGTGGCCGGCCTTCGCGGACCTGGAACAGGCCGGCATCATGTACGACCAGGCGCCGAAAGCCGTGCACTGGGACACCAGCGGCAAGGACGACCAATGGTTCTTCGTCTTCCACGGCGTACTCTTCACCAACCGCCCCGGAGTCGACGAGGGCCGCTTCTATTACAGCTACCTCGGATGCCAATCCGACCTGTCCCTCGACAACTACAGCTGGAACGCCATGTTCTCCTACCTGAACGGCCCCTGGCCCTACCCCCGCTGCGACTGACCCCCACCCCCCACCCCACGGACAACACCCCCACACAACCATCGCGGCGCGTCGTGGCGTCGCCGGGAGCCGCGTACGCGGAGTCAGCGTACGAGCACGTTCCGTGGACAGCTGGGATGGTTTCGGTCACGCTGGGGGGAGCACGGACGGTCGCGGTGGAGTATTGGGAGGACCGCGAACCCCCCAACCACCCGACAGCTTGCGGACGTTCGGGGCCGTCGTGCAGGCGCTGCGCGAGCATGCGGGGCTCAGCCGTGCGGAACTCGGCGAGTACGTGCGGTATTCGAAGCACACCGTGGCATCCGTGGAACTGGGACGCCGCATGCCCGACGAGGCGTTCATCGAACGCGCGGAGGAACCACTCGGCGACACCGGTGCGTTGCGGAAAGCCGCCCGCCACCTGACCCGGGGCGAGAGCGGCTTGGCCGCGTGGTTCCGCCGCTGGGCGCACCTGGAACGCAGGGCGACGAGCCTGTCCACGTACGAATGCCGTTTGGTGCCAGGGTTGTTGCAGTCGGAGCCGTACGCGCGGGCGGTGTTCGAGGGGACGATCCCGCTGCGGACGAACGAGGAACTGAGGAACAACTCGCCGCGCGGATGGAACGGCAGGCGATGATGCGGGAACGGCCGAAAGTGCCGTTCGGCTTCATTGTCGAAGAGCACGTGTTCCGAAGGCGGTTCGGAGACGCCGACGTGATGCGCGAATTGGCCGCGCACGTGCTTGAGCTCACCGCGCCGCCCGCCGCCCGGGGGAACCAGGGCAGCGGGCGGCGTCGGTGTGCTCGCGCTATGCGGTGCGTTGGCCCAGGATGCAGAATTCGTTGCCTTCGGGGTCGGCCAGGACGACCCAGGTTTGGTTGCCCTGGCCGATGTCGACGTGTCGTGCGCCGTGGGCGACGAAGCGGGCCACCTCGGCGGCCTGGTCGTCGGGGCGGAAGTCGAGGTGCATGCGGCTCTTGGCGGTCTTGGGCTCGTCGATGCGGACGAAGTCGATTCCCGGCATGCGGTCCGGCGCCGGGCGGATCTCGAACTCGTCGTCGGACGACTGGACCACGACCCACCCGAGAGCGTCGGCCCACCACTGCCCCAGGGCCACCGGGTCCGCCGCGTGCACAATGACTTGTTCCCATTCCAAGCTCATGCGCCGACCCTAATCGCCATCCTCCGCGTCGTCACGCAACAGCCCACAACACACCCACCCCGTCGCACCCATCGCCCCCAAGCAACGCCCCGACCCCCGACAGGGTGGCCGCACACGTGTGGGGGCGTCCGACTGCCCGGTTTCGGCGACGGGGCGAGGGCGGCAGGTGTCGGCAGCACCAACGCGTGGGGAGGGGTGGCTACTTCGTGGGTGGGGTGGGGTGGGTGTGGAGGGGGAAGCCGGTTTGGCCTGGGGGCTCTTGGGAGGGTTTGAGTTGTAGGGAGGGGATGTCGTAGTCGCCGGAGTTCTGGCGGCGGAAGGGGATGGGGGCGGTGGAGTCCAGGGTCAGGAGGCGTTGCCGCCAGGCCTTGGCGGCGTCGGGGTAGTCGTCGGCCGTCATGCGGTCGGCGCCGTAGAGGACGAACGGGGGGAGGACGTCGATGCCGGGGTAGTACAGGATGCCGTGGTGGATCGGGAACAGCAGGTCGTCGATCGGGCCGTTGATCCCGCGCGCGGCGTAGTGCGGTTCCGGGCCGCCGACGGTGACCGACAGCAGGGCCTTCCGGCCCGCGAGGGTGCCTTCGCCGTAGCGCTCGCCGTACTTGGTGTCGCTGTGTTCGCCGACGCCGTACGCGAAACGGTTGGTGAACACCCGGTCCACCCAGCCCTTGAGGATCGCCGGCATCGTGTACCACCACAACGGGAACTGAAAGATGATCATGTCGGCCCACAGCAGCTTCTCCTGCTCGGCGCGGACGTCCGGGGAGAGTGTGCCGGCCTCGAAGGCCCGGCCCGAGTCGCCGACCACCCTCAGGGGGCTCGACGCGTCGGGCCCGTAGTCCGCGGCGTCCGCGACCGCCTTCCAGCGCATCGCGTACAGGTCGCTCACCCTGACCTCGTGTCCCGCGGTCTCCAGCGTGGACACCGCGAGGTCCTTCAGCGAGCCGTTGAGTGACCGCGGCTCGGGGTGGGCGTGCACGATCAGCGTCTTCACGGGGCTCTCCCAAGGATCGATACCGGTGATGCCTGATGCCGTCGATCCTGGCCGCCGCCGCGCGCGGTGTTCAGGGGCGTGTCTTCCGTCGGACGGGGCTTCCTGGTACCCGCAGGGCCACCCTCGCCGCGCCCTCCCGCGGCCATACTGGGACGCATGGACGATCTCGCGGGCTTCCTGCGGACCCGGCGCTCCCGGGTCGACCCGGCCGCCGTCGGCGTCCCCACCGACAGCCGCCGCCGGGTCGAAGGGCTGCGCCGGGAAGAGGTCGCGCACCTGTCCGGGGTCAGCGTCGACTATTACGTGCGCCTCGAACAGGGCCGGGCGACCCAGCCCTCCGAACAGGTCCTGGACGCGCTGGCCCGCGTCCTCGGGCTCGACGAGACCGAACGCGGCCACCTTCACCGGCTCGCCCGGCAGCGCCGCCGCCGGGCGAAGGCGCCGGGCGGGCGCGTACGCCCCGAACTGCTGCGCGTTCTCGACATGGTGCCCGGCGCGCCCGCGCTCATCATGGACCACCGCATGGACGTGCTCGCCGCGAACCACCTCGCCCGGCTCCTCTACGGCCGGCCGATCCCGGGCCTGAACACCGCCCGTCACATCTTCCTGGAGGAGGACGGACGCGGCCTGTACGCGGACTGGGAGAAATGCACCCTCGATGTCGTCGGGCACCTGCGCCTGGCCGTCGGGAAATACCCGGAGGACCCCCGACTCGCGTCGCTCATCGGGGAGTTGGCGATGGGCAGCGAGCGCTTCCGCCGCCTCTGGGCCCGCGCGGACGTGCGCGCCCGCACCCACGGACGCAAGGCGTTCCGCCACCCTTTGGTCGGACTCCTGGAACTCCACCAGGAGAACTTCGCCCTGCCGGACGGGTCGGGACGCGAACTGCTGGTGCTGTCGGCAGCCCCCGGCACCCCCACCGAGGACGGCCTGCGTCTGCTCGCACGCCTGGACACGGACCGCGCCGACGACAACCCACAGACCCCGACCCCGTCGGACACACCCCTGGCGTCCGACTCAAGGCCACCCGGGTACCGCGACCGCGGTTGATCTGACGCGGTCACAGCTCGTGGGCGGGGTCTCGTCGTTGTCGTGGCTGATGCGTGCGCGGTGTTGGGATCATTGTCGCCGCTGGGACGCGCAGAGCCCCGTGCCTCGGTACAGCCCGAAGGGATCCACCGGAGGCGGTGTGGGGGGCGCTCCGATGGATCCCGGGAGATGGTGGCGGCGGGCGCCCGGGAGGTGGCGGCGGGCCGGTGCTCGGGCGGGCACGCTCGAACCTGCCAGGCGGACGGTCGGCCGCTGTCGGCCCGGTCGCCGCCCGGCGCGGCGGAACCGGCCCAGCGCGGGTCGGCCGCTACCAGACGCTGTTGGTCAGGCCCGTGCCCAGGTACACCTGGTCGAACGTGTTGCCGTCGTGGTCGTCGGTGTATGTCAGGGTGATCAGGCCCCACGGGTCGACCGCCAGGGCGGGCTCGTCCTGGCGGCCCTCGACGACGGTGTGCACGCGCAGTTTGGGGAGGCGGCCGGTGGTGGTGCCGTCGGGGTTGAGGCCTTGGGCGTGGATGTCGGAGGCGTCGGTCCACGCGACGACGGCCGCGGCCTGGTCGTCGATGCCCGCCTGGGGGTCGGTGCCGGTGCCGGGGACGACCGCGTCGGCGGCCGAGCGGGCGGTGCCGGTCGCGGTGAAGGACCGGGCCGCGATCTGCGGAGCGCCGGCGTGGTCGGTCTCCCACGCGACGACGAAGTCGCCGTTGAAGTTCGCCGCGACCGAGGCGTTGCGCTGCTGGCCGCCCGTCGACGTGTTGACGACCGCCCGCGCGGCCACCGCGGTGCCGGACGGGGTGAAGACCTTGCGGACGATGTTGAAGTAGCCGTTCCCGTCGCCGTCTTCGTCCCAGACGACGATCGCGTTGCCCGCCGCGCCCATCGCGACGTCGGGGTGCCGGTGCGTGCCGCCCGAGGCATGTGCCTGTACCTCGTACGCCTTCGAGCCGATCGAAGTGAAGCCGGAGACCCGCACGGTGGGTGCGGCGCTGCCCTGCTGGTCCTCGAACACCACGGCGAAGCCCGGCCCGTCGGGATCGGCGGCGACCCTCGCGTTGAGCTGCTGCCCGGTCGCGTCGGCATTGGCGCGGGCCGAACCGGTCACCGTGCCCGAGGTGTTCACCGTACGGACGGCGATGTTGTAGGAGCCGTTGCCGTCCGGGTCCTCGGCCCAGACCACCACCGCGGTGCCGTCCTCGCGCAGCGCGACGTCCGGCTGCACGTGCCGCCAGGTGCCGGTGCCGCCCGTCGACAGCTTCTTCTCGTAGACGGACGCGCCGTCCCGGTACAGGCGCAGGAACACCTCGCTGTGCACCGGGTCTTCGGGCGCCGTGGCGTCCCGGTCGTCCTCCCACACGACCGCGGTGTAGCCGGTACGCACCGACGCCACCGCGGAGTTGTCCTGGTCCCCGGTCGCCACGCTGTTCGCGACGGTCCACGTGATGTCGTCCACGGTGGTGCCCGCGGCGAACGCGGGGGAGGCCGCGAACAGGCCGCCCGCGGCGGCGAGGGCCGTGACGACCGCGAGCGGGCGCCGCCGGACGAGGCGGCGCGTCGGCGAACTCGGCCGCACGTCCCGGCCCGTCGGGGAAGCGGTCGTCGAAGTAGCCATCGTCTCGTGCCCCTTGGCGCTCACGGTGTCTGAAGTCCCGGGTTGCCGGCCTCGATCGCGTAGCTCTGCACGGTCTTGACCGGGTAGTCGCGTATCGTCACCTTGTCCAGCGCCCGGAAATCGACGTCCATGCGCGTGGGCGTGGTGACCGTGCGGACGTAGCCGCGCAGGTTCTTGTAGAACTTCACGTGCGGGTTGAGGCTCGACAGCCCGGTCTCGGACGCGTTGCCGTCCCCGCTCGACGTGATCGACGTCGTCACCAACTCCGTGCCGATGACGCGGTCCTGCGCCGCGTAGTCGGCCATCAGGTTGTTCGCCCACGAGCGGTGCACGTCGCCGGTGAGGACGACCGGGCCCGTGTTGCCGCGCTCGACCCAACCCCGTTGCAGGCGGCCCCGGTTCGCCGAGTAGCCGTCCCAGGCGTCCATGCTCTTCGCGCCGGCCGCGCTGGTGAGCCGCTGCGCGAAGAACACCTGCTGTCCCACCAGGTCCCACGTGCCCAGGCGCTGCCCGAGGCCGTCGAGCAGCCACGCCTCCTGCGCCGCGCCCGTGATCGTACGCTCCGGTGCGTCGGCCTCCGGGCACACCTTCGTGCCGTCGCCGCACGCCTGGTCGTCGCGGTACTGCCTGGTGTCGAGCATGTGGAACGTCGCCAGGCTGCCCCAGCGCACACGCCGGAACAACCGCATGTTCTCCGCGACCGGCGCCTGCGCGGCGCGCAGCGGCATGTGCTCGTAGTACGCCTGGTACGCGGCGGCGCGCCGGGCCCGGAAGTCGCCGCCGGGGC
This sequence comes from Yinghuangia sp. ASG 101, assembly GCF_021165735.1. Lineage (GTDB taxonomy): Bacteria > Actinomycetota > Actinomycetes > Streptomycetales > Streptomycetaceae > Yinghuangia. The sequence continues at coordinate 8,096,429 of NZ_CP088911.1, forward strand.
TGGAGTCGGCGCGGACCAGGCCCGCGTAGTTGTTCTCGACCTCGTGGTCGTCCCACACCACCAGCCACGGCGCCTCGGCGTGCGCGGCCTGCAGGTCGACGTCGCCCTTGTACAGCGCGTGCCGCACACGGTAGTTCGCGAGGCTGCTGATCTCGGCGGACGGCTGGTGCGCGCGGACGCCGGAGCCGGCCGCGCCCTCGTAGATGTAGTCGCCGAGGTGCAGGATGACATCGGGGTGCTCCTCGGCCATCCTGCGGTACGCCGTGAAGAACCCGGCCTCCCAGTGCGAGCAGGACGCGAAGAGCATGGTCAGCCGCGGGCTCGTGCCCACGGCGGGAGCGGTCCGTGTGTGGCCGACCTGCGAGATGTGGCCCATCGCGCGGAACCGGTACCAGTATTCGCGGCCCGGCCGCAGCCCGGCGACCTCGACGTGCACGGTGTGCGCGGAGGCGCGGACCGCGGTGGCGGTCCCCGACGTCGCGGGACGGGTGAAGGAGGGGTCCTCGGCCACCTGCCACTCGACCGTGACCGGCGTGTCCGCCATACCGCCCAGGCCGTCGGCGTTGAGCGGGCTCGGAGCCAGGCGCGTCCACAACACCACGCCGTCGGCGGTGGGTTCGCCCGACGCGACACCGAGCGTGAACGGATAGGAGGCGGCACGGGCGGACTTCGCGCCGAGCAAGGTGGCGCTGACACCCGCGGCCCCGCCGAGCAGGAACGTGCGTCGTTGCATTTGGGTCATGCCCACGTTGGTAGGGCACCCGCCGTGCCGCCCCCAAGAGCCGTACGCATTGTTCACCGGCATTTCGAGGGGTTTTCGTCTCGCGTGTCCCGTCCCGGCCGGTGTCCGGAACACCCGGTTACGCGGGTGCGACGGGAAACCCGGAAGCGGGCGAACACTCCGGTGCTCCGGAGGAGCGGAACGCCTCGACCCGGAAACGGAGTTCGGGCGGCGCCGGTGAACCCGTCGCCCCGGCCGACCGCGCCGCCCCGGGTCAGAGCCGGAGGACGATCTTGCCGATCGCCCGCCCGTCCGCGACGTGCCGCAGCGCCGCGGCGGCGTCGTCGAAGGCGTACACCGCCTGGATGTGCGGTCTGACCCGGCCCTCGGCGAGGAGGCCGCGCAACTCCTCCTCGTTGCGGTGGTATTCGTCGGCGGCCCGGGCCGCGAAGTCGCGGAACTGGAACCCGAGCACGTGCATGCCCTTCAGCAGCACGAGGTTGAGCGGGATACGCGGGATGACCCCCGACGCGTAGCCGACCGTCACGAACCGCCCGCCCCACCGCAGCGACCGCAGCGCCGGCTCGGACAGGTCGCCTCCGACCGGGTCGACCACCACGTCCGCACCGGAGGGCAGTCGCTCGCGCAGGGCCGCGCGCAGGTCCGCGTCGCGGTGCACGATGAGTTCGCGCGCACCGTACGACGCGGCGACCTTCAGCTTCTCCTCGGTGGACGCGACCGCGGTCACCGCGGCACCGAGCACCGCGCCGATCTGCACGGCGGCGAGGCCGACGCCGCCGCCCGCGCCGAGCACGACCAGGTTCTCGTCCGGGCGCAGCCTGGCCGTCGACCGCAGCACGTGGTAGGCGGTGCGGTGGGCCACCCCGAACGCCGCGGCGTCCTGGTCGCCGACACCGTCCGGGACGGGGGTGACCGCGGCGGCGTCGACCACCGCCTCCTCGGCGAACGCGCCGACGAACCCGGTGCCGACGACCCGGTCGCCCTCCCGGACGCCCGCGACACCGTCGGCGACCTCCCGGACCACGCCCGCGAATTCGCTGCCCGGGACGAACGGCGTCGGCGCGCTGGCCTGGTACCGGTCGGCGACGACCAGCACGTCGGAGAAGTTCACCGCGGCGGCCCGCACCGCGACCCGGACCTGCCCCGGGCCGAGGTCGGGCACCGGGATCTCCTCGATGCGGACGGACTCGGGTTCCCCGTAGGCCCGGCACACGGCGGCACGCATGACACGCATCCGGTTCAGCGCCCCTTCCAGACGGGCTTGCGCTTCTCGACGAACGCCGTCGCGCCTTCCCTGGCGTCCTCGCTGCCGTACACAGTCTGCTGCAGTTCGCTCATGCGGTCGGTGGCGAGGGCCATGTCGGCGACCGAGAGCCGCACGAGGTCCCGGCCGGCGGCGACCCCCAGCGGCGCGTTGTCCGCGATGCGTTCCGCGAGGGCCAGCGCGGTGGCGAGCACCCGGTCGGGCGGGACGACGGCGTTGGCCAGGCCGAGCTGGTACGCGCGGTGCGCGTCGATCGGCTCGCCGGTCATGACGAGTTCGAGCGCGGCGCTCATCGGGATGCGCGTGCCCACGAACGCCCCGCCGCCGGCGGGGAACAGCCCCCGCTTCACCTCGGGAAGCCCCAGCCGCGCCCGCTCGGAGACGACGATCAGGTCGCACGCGAGCAGCACCTCGAAGCCGCCGCCGAGCGCGGTGCCGTTGGCGGCGCCGATGAGCGGGACCGTCGTGCGGCCCGTCATGAACCGCATGTAGTGCTCCATGTCGCGCTCGGTGCCGCTGCCGGGCGGTTTGCCCTCCGCGAACGACCGCAGGTCCATGCCGGCGCAGAACGTCCTCTCGCCGGCGCCGGTCAGGACGACCGCGCGGACCTCCGGGTCCGATTCGGCGCCGTGCACGGCCGCGCCGATCGCGCACATCATCGCGTGCGTGAGCTGGTTGTGCGCCTCGGGGCGGTTGAGGCGGACGACCAGGACGGGGCCGCGGCGTTCCCGGACGAGTTCGTCCGAGTGCCCGGTCATGCGGCGTACTCGCTCGTCGCGGCCAACTCGGCGGCGTCCCGCATGAGTTGGAGGACGATCGGGCCGAACGCCCGCAGCTTGACGTCGTCGCCGGCGCGCTGGAAGCCGCGTTCGAGGATGATCGCGAGTTTCCAGTGCGCGAGGACGCTGTAGTAGTCGATGTCGTCGACCTGACGCCCCGACAACTCCGCGTAGTGGGCGAGGATTTCGGTGCGCGACGGCAGCCCGGTCATGTCGACGTACGTCGACGTCGCGGCCTCCGGCGCGCTGGTGTCCTCCGGCCAGCCCATCAGCAGCCAGGCGAGGTCGAGTTTGGGATCGCCCACGGTGCCCATCTCCCAGTCCACCAGGGCCGCGAGCCGGGCGGGTGCCCCGTGGTGGTACATCACGTTGGCGAACTGGTAGTCCCCGTGCATGAGTCCGGGGACGTAGTCGAGCGGCTTGCGGGCGCGCAGCCACGCGGACGCCTCGTCGAGTCCGGGCAGGTCGCGGCCCTTGATCCGGGCGAGGAACGCCGACCAGCGGTCCACCTGGCGCTCGTGGAAGCCGTCCGGCCGTCCGAGGTCGGCGAGTCCCTTCGCGCGCCAGTCGACCTTCGACAACAGCGCGGCGCCTTCCGCGAGTTGGTAGCCGAGGTCGGCGCGGGCCGCGAGGTCGGTGTGGAACGGCGCGGCCCAGCGCGTCTTGTGCGTCACGCCCATCGGCGACCAGCCGTCGATGAAGCCCATGAGGTAGAAGGTGCGTCCGAGCACCGACGGATCGGTGCACACCGCGACCGCCTCGGTGTGCGGGACGTCGGTGCCCCCCAGCGCCTCGATGATCCGCCACTCGCGGACGATGCCCGCGTCGCGGTCGGCGGGCGCGGTCGCGGGCGGGATCCGCATCGCGCAGCGCAGGGCGTCGCCCCGGCGCAGTTCGTAGATCTCGTTCTGGCTGCCGCCGGAGATGTAGCGGGCGGTCAGCGGCGCGCCGGTGCCGGGCAGCCCGGCGGAGTCCAGCCACGCGGCGAGCCGGCCCAACCGGGCGGCGTCGAGCGCGGGTTCGTCCGCCGGGGTGCCGGTGGTGCCGGTGGTGCCGGGGGTGCCGGTGGTGCCGGGGGTGTCGGTGTCGGTCACTGGTTGCCCACCTCGTGCTCCAGGAACTCGGCGAACTTCTCGCGCGCCGCCGCGATGCGCTTGGGGAGGTGCTCGGTGGGCCACAGGTCGTCGCTGGGTCGGTGGTCGCGCAGCAACTGCCGTGCCACGGTGACCTTGTGGACCTCGGTCGGGCCGTCGACCAGGCCCATGACCGCCGCGCCGAGCATCATCTTCGCGAACGGCATCTCGTTGGTCGTGCCGAGCGCGCCGTGCACCTGGAGCGACCGCTGCACGATGTCGTGCAGGACGCCGGGCATGAGGATCTTGACCGCGGCGATGTCCTTGCGGACCTTGCGGTAGTCCTTGTGCTTGTCGATGGTCCACGCCGTGTAGAGCACGAAGAGCCGGAACTGCGTGAGTTGGGCGTACGAGTCGGCGATGTAGCCCTGCACGAACTGCTTTTCGGCGAGCAGGCTGCCCTGCGTCCTGCGGCTCAACGCCCGTTCGCACATCATGTCGAGCGCCTTCTTCGCCGTGCCGATGGTCCGCATGGCGTGGTGGATGCGCCCGCCCCCGAGCCGCGTCTGCGCGATCGCGAACGCCTGCCCCTCGCCGCCGAGCAGCGCCTCGGCCGGGACGCGGGCGTTCTCGTACCGGATCAGCGGGTGCATGCCGTCGCCCAGCGGCTCGTACGCCAGGCCGATGTTGCGCTCGATGCGCACACCCGGGGTGTCCATGGGCACCAGGAACATCGACATGCCCTGGTACGCGCTGACGTCCGGGTTGGTCACCGCCATGACGATCAGGAACTCGGCGGTCTTGGCGTTGGACGAGAAGTACTTCCAGCCGTTGATGACCCACCCGTCGCCGTCCCGCTCGGCCCGCGTGCGGAACGCCGTCGGGTCCGAGCCGCCCTCCGGCTCGGTCATCGAATACGAGGAGAACACCTCGCCGTTCAGCAGCGGGCGCAGGTAGCGCCGCTTCTGCGCCTCGGTGCCGTAATGCGCGATGATCTCGGCGTTCCCGGTGTCCGGGGCCTGGCAGCCGAAGACGATCGGGGCCCACTCCGACCGCCCCAGGATCTCGTTGAGCAGCGACAGTTTGAGCTGGCCGTAGCCCTGGCCGCCGAGTTCGGGATCGAGGTGGGTGGCCCAGAGCCTGTGCTTGCGCACCTCGTCCTTGAGCGGGTCGAGGACGCGCCGCAGGGTGGCGTCGGGCGGGGTGAACTGGAGGTCGGGCCAGGCGTGGTCGAGTGGTTCGACCTCCTCGCGGACGAACTCGTCGGCCCAGTCGAGCTGTTGCTGAAATTCCGGATCGGTTTCGAAGTCCCAGGACATGGCGGTTTCCTGACGTGGTGGGGGAGGGGCGCGGTGTCAGCCCTGGGCCGCGACGGCGCGGCGGGCGCGCTGCCGGAAGCCCTCCAGCTTCTCGTCGGCGGTCCGGACCCGGGTGCTGCGGGCCATGACCGAGACGTCGTGCCCGTCCGCCGCCGCGCGCAGGGCCGCGACGGTCGCCCGCTCCTCGGGTACGTGCGCGAAGGGGTCGAAGGAGTACCAGCGCATGGCGTTCTCATGCGTGATCCTGCGGATGTCCGCGTCGGGCACCGCGTTCGCCGTCAGGACGGCGTGCAGTTCCTCGGGCGCGCCGGGCCACAGGGAGTCGCTGTGGGGGTAGTCGGCCTCCCACGCGATGTTGTCGACGCCGATCCTGTCGCGCATCTCGATGCCGACGGGGTCGCTGATGAAGCAGGTGAGGAAGTGCTCGCGGAACACCTCGCTGGGCAGCCGGCCCCCGAAGTCCTGGAGCGTCCAGGCCCGGTGCATGCGGTACGTGCGGTCGACCCGGTCCAGGAAGTAGGGGATCCAGCCGTTGCCGCCCTCGGACAGCGCGATGCGCAGGTCGGGGTACTCCTTGAGGACACGCGACCACAGCAGGTCCGCCGCGGCGGACTGGATGTTCATCGGCTGGAGGGTGAGCAGCACGTCCGGCGGCGAGTCCGCGGCGGGGACCGCCAGGCGGCCCGACGACCCCAGGTGGATCGACAGCACGGTCCCGGTGTCGCAGCACGCCCGCCACACCGGGTCCCAGTAGTCGCTGTGGAAGCTGGGGTAGCCGAGCGCGGCGGGGTTCTCGGTGAAGGTGAGCGAGTGGCAGCCCTTGGCCGCGCAGCGCCGCACCTCGTCGGCGGTCTGCTCGGCGTCCCAGATCACCGGGACGGCCATCGGGATGAACCGGCCGGGGTACGCGCCGCACCATTCGTCGATGTGCCAGTCGTTGTACGCACGCACCAGCGCACGCGACAGGTCGAGGTCGTCGGAGGCGAACGTCCGGGCCGTGAACGTGGGGAACGAGGGGAAGTTCATGGACGCCAGCACCCCGCCGGCGTTCATGTCCTTGACCCGCTCGTGCACGTCGTAGCAGCCGGGCCGGACCTCGTCGAGGCTCTGCGGCTCCATGCCGAACTCCTCGGGCGGGCGCCCGGCGACGGCGTTGAGTGCGGCGGTCTCCATGACCAGGTCGCCGAACACCCACACGTCGTTGCCCTGGTCGTTGCGTGTCAGCTTGGGTGCGCGCTCCAGGTGCCCGGCGTCGAGGTGGTTGACGAACAGGTCCGGGGGTTCGATCAGGTGGTCGTCGACGCTGATCAGGATGAAATCGTCCAGGTCCATCGCGGGAGTCCTTCCCCGGGAGTGAGGCTTCGTGGGTGTCGCCGCTCGGCGTGTCGGCCGGTCGCCGCGGCGCTGGGCGCACGGTGCGCGTCCAAGGCACGCACTGAACAGTTGACTGGGTCGTCGTGAGTCGGGCCGGGGCCGCGTCAGGTGCGCGGGATCCAGCCGCCGTCGATGTTGAGGGTGTGGCCGGTGACCCAGTCGCTGGCCGGGGAGGCGAGGTAGACGAGCCCGCCGACGAGGTCCTCCGGATCGCCGAACGGGATCGGGATCGACGCGGCCAGCGCGGCGCGCACCTCGGGCGGCGTGGTGGACAGGCCCGCGTCGGTGTTGACCCAGCCCGGGGCGATCGCGTTGACGCGGATGCCCTTCGGCGCCAGCTCCTTGGCGAGCGACATCGTCATGCTGACCAGGCCGAGCTTGGTCACCCCGTAGTGCGCCGACGGGAGGAACGCGCCGCCGGAGGACTGGTTGACGATCTTGCCGTAGCCCTTCTCCGCCATGTACGGGACCACGGCCCGCGCGCACAGCAGCGGCCCGGTGAGGTTGACCGCGAGCGTGCGGTGCCACGTCTCCAGCGGGATCCCGGTCAGCGTCCCGCCCATGATCTCGGCCATCAGCGCGGCGTTGTTCACCAGGATGTCGACCGACCCGAACCGCTCCGCCGCCGTGCGGGCCATCTCCGCGACACCGGCCTCGTCGCTCACGTCCACCCGCACCGCCGCGGCCTCGTACCCGTCGGCCTCCAGGTCCTTCGCGGCGGCCCGCGCGCCGTCGAGCGCGAGGTCGGCCAGGAGCACCGCCGCCCCCGCCTCGGCCAAACCCCGGGCGTACGCGCGGCCGATGCCGCCGGCCGCTCCGGTCACGATCGCGACCTTGCCGTCGAGCGGCCGGGCGGTCGCGGAACCGCCGTGGCCGGCACGGGAGTCGGTGCCCGTGGTCACGCGCCCGCCCCCGAGGAGCGGACCTGCGGGCCGCGCGGCGACCAGAACGACATGCTGACGCTCCGCAGGTCGAGGGCCTCGTGCATCACCATCGCGCCCGACGCCACCGACTCGCGCACCTTGGCCATGACCACGTCCGGGTCGCCGTCCATCTCGTAGACCACGCAATAGCGGTGCGCGCCCCCGCCGGCCGCGCGGTACATCTCGGTGTCCCTGAGGTCGTAGCGCTGTGCCGAGACCATGCCCGGAACAGCCAGCACATCGCGCACATGCACGGTGTCGTACCAGGCGTTGAACTCGTCGTCCCGGCCCTCCAGCGGGTTGGAGAACACCATGTAGAGCGTCCTGTCGGCCATGTCGCGCCCCTTTGCGTAGCCGTGGTCGGCGAACGACGCGGCGGGGCCGCAGCCTTGGCCCCGCGCCTCGCCAGATTAACTCTTATAGGCGACCTACTCAACTATTTTCTTGAATGCTCCGGAGCAGAGACGCCGGACGCCGACGACGCCCGGCCCTGGGGTGGGCCGGGCGTCGTCGGCGTCCGGAGATGTGCCTGCCCGCGGTGTCAGCCCGCGGAGGTGCGGTGCCGGGAGGCGACCACCGTCAGGAGACGGGCGCGGCGGTGTCGCGGGTCCGGGCGCGTACGGGAGTGGTCGTCGCGCCGGGGTCCTTGTGGAACTCGCCGCCCTTCATGATCCCGGTGATCCGGCTCTGGTCCTCCAGAACGGTGATGTCGCGCAGCGGATCCCCGTCGACGAGGATGAGGTCGGCGTGGAAACCCGCCTTCACCAGGCCGAGTTCGTCGGGCGCGCCCATGATCTCGCCGCCCCACCGGGTCGCCGCGACCAGCGTCTCCGCGGGGGTGAACCCGAACAGCTCCACGAAGTGCCGCAGGTCGCGCGCGTACGTGCCGTGCGGCGTCCACGCGAAACCGTAGTCGCCGCCGGGCAGGACGCGGATGCCCCGGCGGCGCATCTCCTGGATCCCGGCGACGGCGTGTTCGAGTTCGCGCCCGTAGCCCGCGGCCTCCGCGGCCTCCGGCGGGTAGCCGAACGCGGCGGCGTCGTGCAGCGTGGCCACGAGCCAGTTGATGCCGGGCGCGACGAAGACCCGGTCCTTTTGGGCCTCCAGCATGTCCAGGGCCTCTTCGTCGACGTAACTCGCGTGGTAGATGATGTCCACGCCGTTGCGCAGCGACATCTTCACACTCTCCGCCGACCGCGCGTGGCTGCACACCCGCAGGCCCCGACGATGCGCCTCCGTGGTCGCGGCCAGGGTCTCCTCGTCGGAGAAGTAGTTGTCCTCGGCATGCTGGCTCCCGGTGATCTCCTCACCGGACATGCTGAGTTTGACCAGGTCCGCGCCCATGGCCACGTTGCGGCGGACCTGCTTGCGCATCTCCTCGGGCCCGTCGGCGAACGCGGTGATGCCGTCGACGAGCGCGCCCCCGGTGACCGCGATCTCCTGGCAGTTGGCCAGGTAGCGGGGGCCGGGGATGAGCCCGTTGTTGATCGCGTCGCGGATGACGACGTCGAGGCGGGGCTTGGCCGCCGCGGCGCCGACGCACATGGTGTAGCCGCTGTCGAGATAGGTCCGCGCCGCCTTGGCACACAGCAGTGTGTGTTCCTCGACGCCCATGGTGCCCAGGCCCGGCAGGTCGGCGGAGTTCGTCCACGAGAAGTGGGTGTGCGCGTCGCACAGCCCGGACATGAGGAACCGCCCTCGGCCGTCGACGACACGCACGCCGTCGCGGGGCAGGTCGCCGTGGCCGCGGCGTACTTCGGCGATGCGTCCGTCGGCGACCAGCACTTCGCCGTCGAACGGCTCGGTGCCCCCGGAGTCGAAGACACGGACATGGGTGAACAAGGTCTGGGGCGTTTGGGGTGACATCGTCGTCACCGCCTCCTCGGGTCGGCCGGGCGTCAGGATCGGGTGAGGAAGTCCCTGAGCTGTGCGGTGACTTCGTCAGGGGCCTCGACGGTGTGCCAGTGGCCGACGCCGTCGATGACATGGGTGCGCGCCTTGGGCAGCAGCGCGGCGATCTCCTGGTTGACCGCGACCGGGCTGGTCTTGTCCTCGGTCCCGGTCACGAGCAGGGTGGGGCAGGTGACGGACGAGAAGTCCGGCTCCTCGGCGGCGGCCAGCGCCTCACACGCCGCCGCGTAGCCGTCGGGGTTCTGGCCGAGCAGGAGTTCGCGGACGAGTGCCGCGGCGAGCGGCTGCCGGGCGCGGGTGCGCTCGGAGGTGGCGACGGACACGATCGTGTCGGCGACCGCGGACATGCCCCCGGCACGGACGGTGCGCGCTCGGGCGCGGGTGGCGTCCTTGGCCTGCGGCGCCTGGGCGCGGACCGGGCCGAGCAGGGCGAGGCGGCCGACGCGGCCGGGGTGGGCGGCGGCGAACGTGGTGGCGACGAGGGTGCCCATCGAGTGGGCGACGATCGCTGTCTCGCCGATGCCCTCGGCGTCCAGCAGCGCGGCCAGTTCGTCGACCCAGCGCGCGATGCTCGCGGGCCCGGCCTGGGGCGAGCGCCCGTGGCCGGACAGGTCGTACCGGATCACGGTGTGGTCCTCGGCGAGGGCGGCGGCCTGCACGTCGTACACGGTCGTGGCGCCGCCCAGACCGTGGATCAGCACGACCGGCGGGCCCTGTCCGGCCTTCTCGACGAACAGCTCGGCGGATTGCGCGGGCCGCAGGCCGTCGCGTCGCGGGGCCGGTCCGACGGTGTTGCGCAGTTCGCCCAACCCGGGTGCGGAGACGACGACTTCGTCGCCGCCGACAAGGTACTTCGGCGGGTCGAAGCCGATGCCGACGCCGACCGGGGTGCCGGTGGCGATGACGTCGCCGGGTCGCAGCGTGATCCCGGCCGACAGGGTCTCGATGATGGTCGCCACGTCGAAGATCAGCTGGGCTGTGGAGGCGTCCTGGCGCAGTTCGCCGTTGACGTGCGTACGCAGCCGCAGGTCGGACAGGTCGACCTCGTCGGCGGTGACCGCCCAGGGGCCCATGGGGCAGAACGTGTCGAGCGACTTGCCGATGAACCACTGCGCGTGGTCGCGCTGGAGGTCGCGCGCGGTGACGTCGTTGACGAGGGTGTAGCCCCACACGTGGTCCATCGCCTCGTCGCGGCCGACCTTGCTGCAGGTGCGGCCGATGATGACACCGATCTCGCCCTCGTAGTCGAGCGCCTGCGTGATGTCGGTGTGGGGGTCGACGACATCGCCGGACGCGATGACCGACGCGGCGGGCTTGGTGAAGACGACCGGGTGGCGGGGGACGTGGTCGCCGTCCTTCGCGCCGGTGGCGTCGAAGCCGCTCTTGGCGAACTCGGCCGCGTGCTCGGTGTAGTTGCGGCCCACGCAGAAGATGTTCCGGGGCGGCGTCAGCGGCGCGAGCAGCTTGCCGTCCACGGCCGCGTTGTCCCGCACCAGGCGCGCGGCGGCGTCGGGGCCGGCCTCGATGACCTCGGCCAGATCGCCGACCGGGAGGCCGGTGTCGGCGAAGCGCACCTCGTGGGCGACTCCCTCCGCGTCCACGGCGCAGATCCGTACGCCGTCCTTGCCCTGAATCCGAGCGAATCGCATCCGATCTCCAAACCAATCTGAACCAATTTCTCTATCGGTTCTCATTGGCAGAGTAGGCATCGGTTTTCGCCCGGGTCAAGAGCCGGGGGCAGCCGAGAAAGCCCGGCGCAGGGCGAAAGCCGCGGTCGGGCGCGGGCCGCGTGCCGACCCCCGGCCGTCGCGCGCTAACATTGGTTCGCATTGGTTCAGGGAGGTCCGGGGACGTCGGGAAACCCCGGGGACTCCGGAAGGGAGCGGCCATGGAGCCCGTCGTCGTCGGCTCGGCGGCCGGCGTACTCAGGCACCTGGAACAGGTCATCGCCGCCGGGGGCCTCAAGCCGGGAGACCGCCTGCCCACCGAACGCGACCTCGCCTCGGCCACCGGAGCCGGCCGGGGCGCCGTCCGCGCGGCACTGCGCGACCTGGAGCAGCGCGGAGTCGTCCTGCGGCACGTCGGACGCGGGACCTTCCTCGCCCCCGACGAGACGGCGCACTCCGACGACGGCCACGGGCCCAGCCCCGCGGAGATCATGACCACCCGCCTGGTGCTGGAACCCGAGCTGATGCCCCTGGCCGCCGCGTCCGCGTCCGCCGCGGACATCGCCGAAATGGAACGCTGCCTGCGCGGCGGCGAGGCCGCCACCAGCTCCGAGGAGTTCGAGCGCTGGGACACCGCGCTGCACCACAGCTTCGCCGTCGCCACCCACAACAGCGTTCTCGTCAACGTCAGTTCACTGCTCATCACGGCCCGGCGGCAGCCCATATGGGGCGGCCTCAAGCGCCGCACCTTCAACCCCGACCGGCACCGCTGCTACTGCACCGAACACGAGGCGATCGTCGCCGCGATCCGCGAGCGCGACCCCGCGAAAGCGCGCGACGCCATGCGCGAACACCTCCTGCACGTCCGGCGCACGCTCCTCGGCGACCACCCGTGACGCGCGGGTGCCGCCGCACGCCACGGTCGGCCGTACGGCGGCGCTCCCCGGGGTGGTTCGTCAGGCCGAGTGCGGAATCGGGCGGCGCTCCAGCAGCGTCGGGAAGGTGCTCACCGCGTCGAGGGCCATGGACAGCTCCGCGATGATCTTCGGGTCGTCCAGCGGCCCGCGCAGGAACTCCTCCAGGCGGTGCATGCGGTAGCGCACCGTGTTCTGGTGGCAGTACAGCGTCCGCCCCGCCTCCACGGCCGAGCCGTGGGCGTCCAGCCACGCGCGGGCCGTCGCCAGCAGCGTCGTGCGGTCCTCGTCGGGCAGCGACAGCACGCCGCCGAGGATGCGGTGCACCGCCCGCTGCGTGGTCTCCAGGTTGTTCATCACCAGCTCGGTCAGCGGCGTGTCGTCGAGTTGGCGCACCGCGGCACCGCCGGACGGCAGCGACTCCAAGGCGACTTGCGCGTACCGCAACGCGCGGCCCGTCTGGTCGAGCCGGTTGAACACCGGGCTCACGCCGACCCGGTTCGTCGCGACGTCCCGCACGGCGTCCATCACCCGCGCGACCGGCAGCCGCCTCGGGCACGACAGGACACCGGTGTCGGAACCCGGCTGTGCCCGCCACGCCGACCCGACGTCGAGGGCGCGCAGACGGCCGTCCAAACCCGGCAGCGGCGGGTCGCCGGCCGCCAGCCCCTCCGTCGTCACCACCAGGAACGTTCCCAGGAACGGGAAATCGAGCATCCGCGCGACCTCCCACACCGTCGCGCTGTCCGCCGACGGCCCGTCGATCAGCTGGGCGACCAGCGCCGAGCGGCGGCGGTCCGCCTCCACCATGCGCTCCGCGCACGTCTCGCGGTACGCGTCGGTCAGCGCCGAGGAGTACTGGTCGGCGAGACCCCAGATGTACGTCGCCGCCTCCAGCATCGCGTCGGGCGCGTCCCCGGCCAACTTCCGTGCCTCGACGAGTAATTCGTCCCAGATGTACTGGAAGCAGAGCCGGTACGCGCGCAGCACCTCCGGCAGCGGGGCGTCCTGCTGCGCCCGCCGCCGCCCCGTCGTGGTGGGGCCGGTGAGGTCGATCGTGACACCGCAGGGGTCGGCCAGGTGGTCGAGGATGTAGTCGACGTTCTGGCACATCGAGGCGTGCATGTCCTGCGGCTGCACCACCGTCATCCGGTAGAACTCGATGCTGTCGTACAGGTTTTGGCACATCGCCGTGATGAGGGGATCCCTCCGGCCGATCAGCATCTTGGCGACATCGGCGACCAGGGGGCGGGGAGTTGTCCTAGGCACGTGGTCGAGCCTAAGGCAGTGCGAGGCCGGAAATGTCCCAACGCGTCAATCCCCGCACGGTCGTTGTCGGCGGCGACAGAAGACGCTGTCGGGGTGAACATGGCCGAGGGGACGCTCCCGCCGGGAAGATCGTTCCCAAGCCGCCCCGAGCGGCGCGCGGCGACCCACGACGGCTTCGGTGCCCCGAAACCACCGTGGGCCCGCGGTTTTCCGGGCGCGTTCGAGGAACACCTCGTCCGTCCGGGACATCTGACCGCGCGTCAGCGGCACATCCCCCGTGTGCCGTCGGCGTGAGCCCCGGCAACGACCTTTGTTTCCCCACGATTTGCCGCCCAGGAGAGCGCCCTGATGGCCTGCGATGGCTCCCCCGTCCGCCTGCCCCGTCTCATGGAGGCGTCCGACACCGAGGCGTGGCGGCTTTTGGACCGCACCGAGTACGGGCACGCCGTCGTGACGCTGCACGGTTTCCCCGCCGTCCGTCCCGCCGGACACCTTCTCGACCACGACAGCCTCGTGGTGCGGACCGCGCTGCCGCCCGACCTGCTCACCACCGCCGGCGACAGGCCCTCGCCGCTGGCGTACCACGTCCACGAGATCGACCCGACGAGCGGCAACGGCTGGGAGGTCACCGTCCTGGGGCTCGCCGAGCCCATCGCCGACCCGCGCGCCGAGGCCCGCTACCGGGTCAGCCTGCCGGGATGGACCCACGGCCACTACGACACTGTGCTCCGCCTCCACCCGCACACCGTCACCGGATTCCGGCTCGGTCACCCGCTGAGCCTCGTCCCCGACGCCTGCCCGGTCGGCGTGCGATAGCGCACGGACAACGACTCCGGCGGTCCCGCCGCGCTCCGCGGGGAGGCGGAACACGCGGCGGGACCGCCGGGAGGCGGCATGACGGCCGGTCGACGGACACGCGGCGGCGCGTTCGCCGCCCCGCCCGTCCGCGGCTCGCTCGTCCTGCCGCCCGGTGTGGGTGGTGTGCCCGCCGCGCGTCCCGCAGCCGTGGCACCCGGTGTCGTGGCGTACGCCCACTCCCGTGCCCCGCGGCCGGGCGCGACCGGCCGCATCGGTGTCGCCGTGCCCGGCAAGCGCGGCTTTCCGGCCGACCTCACGCTCGCGTCTCCGGGGGGTGGATGTGCTGTCGTGCCGCGTGGGGTTCGGCCGTCGCCTCGGCGCGAGGGACGGTGCCGGGGTCGGTCGCTTCCGGCCGCGGGGTTCGCGGCGTGGTGGTGGGCGCAGACGCCGCCCGGTGTCCGGGCGGTGCGGGCGTGTCGGGCCGTCAGCCCGCCGCGGCCTGCGTGACGCGCCGGATGGCCTGGAGGGCGAGGTCCGGCTCGTCGACGTAGATGTAGTGGCCGCTGTTGGTCGCCGTCGTCAGCGTGCTGCGGGTGGAGACCCCGAGCCACTTGTTCTGGCCCGCCGTCCAGCCCTGCTCCAGCGCCTGCCCGTACTCGGGAACGGCCTCGACGAAGTACTGCTTGCCGTGCTGCAGCACCTCCACCGGAATGTCCCCGGCGGACCGGACCTCGCCGTCGGCGACCACGAGCCGCTCGTTGTTCTCGCCCTGGTAGATCGAGATCGTCTCGGCCCGCAGCCCCGCCGCGTCACCGGTCGCGGACTCCGGGATCCCGGCGACGATGTCGGCACCGGCCGTCGGCGACGTGGCGTCCATCAGCACCAGGCCCTTGACGCGGTCCTGGTGGTCGGGGGCGTACCTGGCGGCGATCAACCCGCCCATCGAGTGGCCGGCCAGCACGACCGGGGTGGAGCCGACGACCTTGTCGAGCACACCGGTCAGGATCTTGCCGCTGCTCGCGAAGTCCTGCGGGCCGTCGGGCTTGTCGCTCGCCCCTTCGCCCAGCCGGTCGTACGCACACACCCGGTCGCTCTGGCTGAGCGCCGTCTGCAGCGCGGCCATGGCCTCGAGCCCGTCGCCGTGCCCGGGCATGAGCATGATGACCGGCTTGCCCGGCGCTGCGGTGCCCGTACACGACACGTTGACCGCGTGGCCCTCGATGTCGAACTTCTGGGTGCCGGTGAACGTTTCGGCCGCCTGCGCGGGCGGGCTCGACGGCGACTTCGCGTCGTCGTCCGAGGAGTCGCTGCACCCCACCAGTCCCACACCGGCGACGGCGCAGCACACCGCTATCGCCGCGGACATCTTCGTCGTACGAAACACCAAGGCCTCCAACGTGAGTTCGTGACACGAGAACACGAACCACCGGGCGGCACCGCCGTCCCGCGGCAAGAGTCCGTGCTCGTGGACGCGTCGCCGCCGACCGGGGAGCCCCCGAGGCAGCCGCGTACGGGAAGAGCCACCCCGCCGTTGCTCCTCCGTCATGGGGAACCGGGCGTGGTGGCGCCGTGATCACCATAGCTCACGGTGTTCATGCGGAAACGTTTGTGGCGCCGCCGACCCCACCCCGAAACCCGAACTCCCGCCCCCCGGGCTCCTCGCGTTCGTGCCGTCGCCGCTCCGGCGGCGACTCGCCGCGTCCGCGGACACCCGGCACCGGCCCGGGAAACCTTTCCGTGCCGTGCAACGCCCGGACGGTGGGGCGGGGTTCGGAAGGGTAGGGAGGTGCGAGTTGGGACCTGATGACGCAGCCGCGTTTCATGAGTTCGTCCGATCGCAGTGGCCACGGCTGGTGCGGACCGCGTACCTGATGACCGGCGACCACGCCGAGGCCGAGGACCTGGCGCAGACCGCGTTGGCACGTGCCGGGGCCGCGTGGCGGCGGATCCAGGCGAGCGAACGGCCGGACGCGTACGTGCGCCGGATCCTCGTCAACTGCAACAACAACCGCTTCCGCCGCAAACGGCCGGCGCTGCTGTTCGGCGCCAAGACCCCGGACGTACCCGTGCCGGACGATCCGACGCGGCGGATCGACGAGCGCGGCGCCCTGCGCACGGCCCTGCTGAGACTCCCGCCCCGCCAACGCGCCGCGGTCGTCCTGCGCTACTGGGAGGACCTGCCGGAGACGGAGGTCGCGCTGGTCATGGGGTGTTCGGTCGGGACGGTCAAGAGCCAGGCGGCGCGCGGCCTGGCCAAGCTCCGCGCCGACCCGGCCCTCGCCGACGCCGACCCCTCGGACGGAGCGCCCGCCCCGTCGCCCGCGGGGCACGACGACGCCCGGCCCACGGACACCCGGCACGCCGAGGTCCGGCACCAGGACAGGAAGGAGAAGCAGCATGGACGGGCCTGACCCCCGCACCCACGGCGACGTCGGCACCGAGGCGGAGGACTGGCTGCGCGCCCGGCTCACCGCACACGCCGGCGAAGTCCCGGTCGCGGCACCGGACATCGCGGGCATCGACGCGCGCCGCCGGGGCATTCGGCGCCGCCGCACCGCGTGGGCGGTGTGCGCGGCCTCCGCGGTGACCGCCGGTGCGGTGGTGACCGCGGTCGCGTTCGCGGGCGGCGGTGCTCCCGGCGGGTCGGCGGACCCCCTGCCGCTCGCGCCCCCGACGACGACCGCCGCGCCGACCGAGAACCCGGCGACACCCGCGCCGGCACCGCCCGGCACCGCGACGGCCCCGCCCCCACCCGGGACGGAGGCGGCGCCCGGCACCGGCTTCCCCGACGGCATGAGCACGGCCGGGCCGGGCGCCACCACGACAGCGCCCGGGACGCCGACCACCTCCGCCACGACGCCCCAGGGCACCGGCGGCACCCGGGGCAACGCGCCCGCACCGGGCGCAAGTTCGGGCAGCTCCTCGGGCGACGCGACGAACGGCGCCACGGCCTGCACCGACAAGAACATCGCGATCAGCGCGTCGACGTCACCCAACGACTCGGGTCGGCACATCCTCCTGACGGCCACCAACACCGGCAGCACGACGTGCACGCTCTACTTCTCTCCGGACATCGTCCTCGGCGACGGCTCACGCGACGTCGTCCCGATGGAGTCACCGGCGGCGGTCGCGACGATCGCGCCCGGAAAGAAGGCGTACTCGGGGCTGCTCCTCTTCAAGCCCGGCGAACAGGTCGACCAGGTCACGTCGTTCGCCGTCAACCTGCGCGACCGGGGCAACCAGGGGCACGCGGGCAACCCGATCGACGTGGCGATCCCGTCGGGGCTCGGCGGCGCGCTGGACGTCGGCCCGTACCCCGGGACGTACTTCTGGAACACCGACCTCGCCCAGCTCAACACGTACCTGTACGCGCGGTGACCGCCCGGCGGACACCCCACGGCGCCGCCGGACCGACCGGGCCCGGCGGCGCCGCCCGCCACGAGGGCGTCACGGCCCCTCCGCCGCGCCGACGCGTGCCCCCGCCGGTTCCCGGCCCCCGTCGCCTGTGTCAGGTGCTCGGCGCAGGAGGGTTTTTCGAGACCCGCATCCGACCGGATACCGCTGTCCGTCCCCCGGCAGGCCGAGGGTCGGCCTGCCTCGCCCCCTTCATCCGCGGCAGGAAGAGAGTCAGCCCGCCTCGGTCCCGCTCTCCGTCCCACCGTCACTCCCGCGCTTGCCCCGAGGCCACGCGCTGCGCCCCGAGTGCGCCTCGATCGCCATGTTGAGCCGCGCGAGCAGCGCGCCCAGCATCGCGCGGTCGTTTTCCGGCCAGTCGGCGGTGAGGGTGTCCAGGGCCGTGCGGGACGCGCGGCGTTCCTCGTCCACGAGGCGCGCGCCTTCGTCCGTGACGCGGAACTTGCGGGCCTTGCCGCCGTCGGGATCCGGGATCCGGTCCGCGAGACCCGAGCGCTGGAGCGCCGCGGTCTGGCGGGTCAGGGTCGAGGCGTCGAGCCCCGTCATGGCCGCCAGCTCCGCGACGCTCGTCGGCCCGCCCGCCTGGAGGAGGCTGAGGAGCGTGTACGCGCTCTGGTCCAGCACGCCGCCGCGACGCCGGCTGCGCCCCGGGAAGCCCGCGAGATGGCGGCCGAAAATCATGGATTCGTACTCGAGGATCGAGATCGCGTCAGCGGGCATGCGGGCAGTCTGCCATGCCGAATTCGCGGGGTGCGCAGGGGCGATGCGGCCCCGGGGGGCGGTGCGGGAGGGAGCGCTTTCCACGGCCCGCCGCCCCCTCCCATCGACATGTATGTATCATGCATCAGATGTGTACGGCACATATCGCTGTACGTAGCATGGATCGTCAGGGTGGGAAACGGAGCACACCATGGAGAACGCCGCCGGTCCCCGGGACCGCACACGGGGAATGGTGGCCGTGCTGGCCCTGGCCGGCATCGTCGCGGCGGCCATGCAGACCCTGGTCATCCCGTTCCTCGGCCTGTTCCCGCAACTGCTGCACACCACCCCGGCGAATGCGTCCTGGCTGGTGACCGCCACGGTGCTCACCGCCGCGGTCGTCACCCCCGTGTCCGGACGCCTCGGCGACCTGTACGGCAAGCGCCGCATGATGCTCATCTGCTCGGGGCCGCTCTTCGCCGGCTCGGTCATCTGCGCGCTCGCGAACTCCCTTCCGCCGATGCTCGTCGGCCGCGCGCTGCAAGGGGTCGGCACGAGCCTCATCCCGCTGGGCATGAGTCTGCTGCGCGACGTGCTCCCGCCCGAACGCCTCGGCTCCGCCGTCGCGTTGATCAGTTCGTCCCTCGGCATCGGCACCGCGCTCGGTCTTCCGATCGCCGCCACGGTGGCCGAACACGCCGACCGGCACGTGCTGTTCTGGGGTGCCGCGGCCATGAACGCGGTGGTCGCCGCGCTGATCTGGCTCAAGATCCCGGTCACGCCCGGTCGTCCCGAGGGCCGGTTCGACCATGTCGGCGCGATCGGCCTCAGCGCCGCACTGGTCTGCCTCCTGCTGGGCGTCTCGAAGGGCGCGGACTGGGGCTGGGGCAGCGGCGTGACACTGGGCCTGCTGGGCGCCGCCGCGGTGCTGCTCTTCGCCTGGGGGCGCTGGGAGTTGCGTACCACCGACCCGCTCGTCGACCTGCGCGTGGCGGCGGGGCGCACGGTGCTGCTGACCAACGGGGTGTCGCTGGCCATCGGCTTCGCCATGTACGCCCAGGGGCTCATCGTGCCGCAGCTCCTGCAACTCCCCCGGGAGACGGGATACGGTCTGGGCCAGTCGATGCTGCACATGGGGCTGTGGATGGCCCCGGCCGGCCTGATGATGATGCTCTTCTCGCCGCTCGGCGCCCGCCTGTCCGCCGCGCGCGGCCCCAAGACCACGCTGGTGACCGGCAGCCTGGTCATCGCGCTCGCGTACGGTTCCTCCACGGTGCTGCTGGGGTCCCCCTGGACGCTGGTGATCGTCACGTGCGTCTGCAACATCGGCGTCGCCCTGGCCTACGGCGCGATCCCCGCCCTGATCATGGGCGCCGTGCCGCGCACCGAGACCGCGTCGGCCAACGGTTTCAACACCCTGATGCGCTCGGTCGGTTCCTCGGTGTCGTCGGCCGTGGTCGGCGTCGTCCTGGCGCAACTGAGCACGGACTTCGGCGGACGCCACATCCCCTCGGAGGGCGGCTTCAGGACCGGCATGCTCATCGGCTGCGGCGTGGCCCTCCTCGCGGCGGCCGTGGCGGCCACCATCCCCTCCGCCCGCCCCCGCAAGGCCCCCGCGACCCCCGTCGACCAGGCCGCCACTCCGTCGCCGGCCCCGGCCCGCTGACCCGTCGCACGGGCGGGACGAAGCCGCGGCTCCCTCCGGCCTCGCCGAGACCGCCCGGCCCCCGCGGGCGAAGGCGCTCCGGTGCCGCCGCGTCACACGCGGACCCGCCTCCACGACGGCATCCCCACGCCGGTGGCCGGGGTCCGGCCGGGGCCGCCGACGGGACGGGGTTTCATGGTCGCGAGGTCCGCCCGGCACCGGATCCGCCGTGTGACGGGACACCGCGTACGTTGTCGTGCCTGCCGAGAAGAGGGGTCTTGATGTCGCGTACAGCCGCCGCGCCCATTCGGGTCGGGATTCTGGACGACCTGTCCGACGGGCCGCCGAGTGTGACCGATATCGGGTATTGGCTGCGGCTCGCGGTCGACGACGTGGTCGGTTCGGGGCGGATCGACCGGGAAGTGGAGTTCGTCCACGGGTTCGGGCGGGGCCTGCCGTCGGGGACGGCCGCGGCGGTCGAACGCGCGTTCGGGCGACTGGTGGACGACGAGGACGTCCTGCTCGTCGTCGGGCCCGCGATCGGGGACAGCGCCCTCGTCGTGACGCCCCTGGTGGAGGCGCGGCGGGTCCCGGCGATCAACTGGGCGGGGACCGAGAAGGCGCGCGGCGCGTACATGTTCCACCTCCAGGTCGGCTCCCACGAGGACGAGGCGCTGGTGCTCGCCCGGTACCTGGCCGACGTCGGCGTGCGCCGCGTCGGCGTCGTCCACGACCGGTCGCCGATGGGGCACCGCTACGTCCGGTTCCTGCGCGACGAGGCGGACATCCTCGGGCTCGGGCTCGGACTGTCGGCGTCGGTCGGCCCGCTGGCGGTCGACGCCGCCGACGAGGTGGCCCGCGTCCTGGACGCCGGTGCCGACGCGCTCGTGTACCTCGGACTCGGCGAATCGGCGCCCGCCGTGGCGACCGCCGCGACCGAGGCCGGGTTCACCGGGCCGAGGGCCATGAACACGGCGGGCCTGCGCGGCTACCGCCCCGACTTCGCGAAGGCGGTCGACGGATGGGTGTACGTCGACATGCACGCCGACGAGAACACGACCCTGCTCGCGCTGCGGGCCCGCCTCGACCTGCCGACCGAGCGCGCGTACGGCGCCGCCAAAGGCCACGACCTCGGCAGGCTGGTCGCGGAGGGCCTGGCCCGGGCGCCGGAGCTGACGCGGGCCGGCGTGCGCGCGGGCCTGGAGCAGGTGAAATGGCTTCCGGCCGCCGAAGGCCACGAAGGCACGCTGCTCGGCTTCGGCCACCACGACCGCGGGGCTCTGCACGGGCGCTACCTGGTCCTGCGGCGCTGGGACGGCGGGCGGTCCGTCCAGGTCGGGCAGCCCGCCGGCGTGCGCTGAGGCCTCCGGGGCCGGGCGGAGTCCGGTGCGGAAGCGGTTCCGCGCGCCCGGGTACGCTCCGCCCGTGACCGTCGTACGCTCCATCGCCCTGTTCCTCCTCGCCGCCCTCGCCGAGATCGGGGGTGCCTGGCTGGTGTGGCAGGGGGTCCGCGACCACCGCGGATGGCTGTGGATCGGCGCCGGCATCCTCGCGCTCGGTGCCTACGGGTTCGTCGCGACGCTCCAGCCCGACGCCGAGTTCGGCCGCATCCTCGCCGCGTACGGCGGCGTCTTCGTCGCCGGATCGCTGGCGTGGGGGATGGCGCTGGACGGTTACCGCCCCGACCGGTTCGACGTCATCGGCGCACTGGTCTGCCTGGGCGGCGTCGGCCTGATCATGTACGCCCCCCGGGGCGGCTGACGGTCAGGACGGCGGGCGTTCGGCGGGCGGCGTGGACCGGCCGCCGTCCGGGTCGTAGATGCCCGCGAGGCGCGCGCTGACGCCCAGTGCGGTGAAGGCGTAGCCCAACTCCTCGTACAGCTCCCGCTGTTCCTCGAAGTCGGGGGACACCTGGACGGTGACGTCCCAGTGCTTCTCGGTTCGGAACGTCATCACCCGGTGGGTGGTGGTCACCTGCTTGGTGCCGGCCCCTTCGTCGACGGCCGTGAAGACCCGGAACTCCCATGTCCGCGCCTCGGGGACCTGGAGGTCCGGGGCGAGCGCGACCAGCGCGTACTGCGGTCGCCGGCGCCACACGCGCAACGGCGAGCGCACCGCCAGCGTCGGCCCGACCTTGCGCCAGGGGGCCTCCGGACGCCCGACGTGGTGCCGGTCGGAGAACAACTCGCGGCGCAGATCCGCGTATTGCGGCGCGATCGCCAGCACGGCGCGCACGGCCAGCGCGACGTCCTGGTTGTTGTCGCACCACGACATGCTGCCCTCGTGCGACGCGATCTGCGCCCGGACCCACGGCTTGAGCACGGAGTCCAACGCGCCGAGCCGATCGTCGTCCTCGCTGCACTCGACCGCGAACAGCACGGCGTCGCACAGCCCTTGGAACCGCGCGATCAGGTCCACGCTTCCCCTCCCGGTCTCGGCGCCGCCGCGGCGGCCCGGCAGCGCGCGGCCGAACCCGTCGAACACCACGCGCGGTTCGCCCCCAGTATGCGCGTCCCCCGAAGCCCCCGCCCGCACGGCCTCCCCGCGTGACGCCGGACCGTGTGGGGCACAGGGGTGCGGGAGGCGGGCCGGCCCCAGGGTGACTCGGGTTCCCCCGGGGCCGGCCGCGAACCGCCCATGTCCGTACGTCGGTTCGCCGGGGAGCGCCTACCCGCGCACCCTCACGTCCGCTCGTCGACCGCGACCAGGAAGTCGCGGATCAACGCACTGACCACGGCGGGTTGTTCGAGCGTGCTGGAGTGCCCCGAGTCCGGCAGCACCGTCAGGCGCGCGCCCTCGATCGCGGCGGCGATGCGCTCCGCGTGCGCGGGGGGCGTGGCCGCGTCGTCCGCGCCGACCGCGACCAGGGTCGGCACCGTGACACCGGCGAGTTCGTCGCGGACGGCCGCGCGGTCGGCGACACCGAGGACGGCCTTGCGGATTCCCGCCCGGTCGCAGCGCCGCAGGCGGTGGATCCACGCGTCGATCAGCGGACCGGCGGCCGGCGAGGCCAGGAACGCCGGGCCGAACATCGAGGCCATCGCCTTGCGCCGCACCGGCCGCAGCCCGGTGAACCGGTAGATGTTGGCCAGCAGCCGGTACTCGCGGACCTTGGCGGGGTCCTCGGCGTCGGCGCTGGTGTCGAGCAGCGTGAGCGAGTGCAGCAGTTTGCCCTGCCGGGCGGCGATGCGCTGGCCGACGAAGCCGCCCATCGACAGCCCGACGTAGTGCACGGGCGCGACCCCGAGGTGGTCGATCACGGCGACGGCGTCGGCGGTCAGGGTGTCCATGTCGTAGCCGGACGCGGTCGGCGGGCTCTCGCCGTGCCCCCTCCAGTCCAGCGCGACGCAGCGGTAGCGGTCGCGCAGCGCGTCGATCTGCGGATGGAACATCCAGCCGCTGAAGAGTAAGCCGTGGCCGAACACGACGGTGCGAGCGTCCGGTTCGCCGGGAGGCGTCCCCGTGTCGGTGTAGAAGATCGTCGCTCCATTGGCGGAAATTGCGGGCATGTGGTCTCCTTCGTCTCGGTCACGCGGCAGCGCAGGGGGAACGTACCGAAACCACCGGTCGCCCGTGCGGGCGCGACGTCCCGCCCGAGGCCGCGCCCGGGAGGCGAAGCCGCAGGTCCACGCGGTGTGCGACGGTACGAAGCCGCCGCCCCCCGGCCGCCGCACTAAGCTCGGACGGGTGACCGAGGCGAGAGGGCGGCGCGGCCCGTACCGGAAGAGCATCGAGCGGCGCGAACACATTTTGGACGCCGCGCTCGAGGTGTTCGCGGAGCACGGGGACGGCGGGGCGCTGCTCCAGGAGATCGCCGACCGCGTCGGCGTCAAACTCCCGTCGCTGATGTACTACTTCCCGTCGCGCGACGAACTGCTGCTGGCCGTCGTCGAACGACGCGACACCCTCGGCGCGAAGCCGGCCGGGGAGGCCCGCGACCCGATCGAGTCCGCGGGCGACACGATCCGGCGCGGCATGGCACAGCCCGGACTCGTGAAGCTCGTCGCCACCATGGCCACTGCCGCCGCCGACCCCGCCCACCCCGGCCACCTGTTCTTCATCGAGCGCTACCGGCGCATGAGCGCCGACGTCGCCCGCACCCTGAAGGCCGACCAGGACAGGGGAACGGTGCGCGGCGACGCGTCCGCCGACCACATGGCCAGGCTGCTGCTCGCGGCCATCGACGGACTGCTGCGGCAGTGGCTGATCGACCCGTCGACCGACCCCGTCCCCGCCCTGGAGACGTTCGTACGCCTGTGCGGGTACGCCGCGGACGCCGACGCGGAGGCCCGCACGTGAGCGCCCCGACGAGCCGGAGCGTCCTCGGCGTCGCTGTCATCGGCGTCGGCACCATGGGGGCCGACCACGCGCGCAGGCTCCGGGACGTCGTGAGCGGCGCGCGGGTGACCGCCGTCGTCGACACCGAGGCCGAACGCGCCAAGGAGTTCGCGGACGGCCTGGACGGCTGCACCGCCTACACCGAGCCCGCGGCGGCCATGGCGGCACGCGACGTCGACGCCGTCCTCATCGCCTCGCCCGGCCCGGCCCACGAGGAGGCCGTCCTCGGCGCCCTCGCCCGCGACCTGCCCGTGCTGTGCGAGAAGCCGCTCACCCCCGACCCGGTGTCCGCGCTCCGCGTCGTGGAGGCGGAACTGCGGCTCGGCCACCGCCGCGTCCAGGTCGGCTTCATGCGGCGCTACGACCCCGAATACGCCCGGCTCAGACGGCTCCTCGACACCGGCGACCTCGGCAGGCCGCTGATGCTGCACCACCGCCACCGCAACGCCGCCCAACCCCCGTGGTTCACCGGGGACATGCTCATCACCGACTCCGTCGCGCACGAGGTCGACGTCACCCGCTGGCTCCTCGACGAGGAGGTCACCGCGGTCACCGTCCTGCGGCCCCGCCCGTCCGCGCTCGCCCCCGAAGGCCTGGACGACCCGCAGTTCGTACTCCTCGAAACCGAGTCGGGCGCGCTCGCCGACGTTGAGATCTTCGGCCACTGCGGCTTCGGCTACCAGGTCCAGGCCGAGGTCGTCGGCGAACGGGGGGCCGCCCGCGTCGGCGACGAACCCGGCCCGCGCGTCAGCACCGCGGGCCGCTGGGGAGGCCGCATCACTCCCGACTACCTCGAACGCTTCGCCGACGCCTACGACCGCGAACTCCAGGCCTGGGTCGACGCCGCCCGCACCGGCCGCACCACCGGCCCGACCACCTGGGACGGCTACGCCGCCACGGCGGTGTGCGACGCGGGCGTGCGCTCCCGCCGCGAAGGCCGCCGCGTCGCGGTCGACCTGGCCGACCGCCCCGCGCTGTACCGCTGAGCCCGCGCGTGGCGCCTCAGGCGTGTGGAGTGGGCCGGTAGACCAGCTCCTGGATCCGGCCGTCGAGGGTCCGCTGGTCCAGGAGTTCGAGGTCGAAGTCGGCCGCGCCCCGGAAGATCGGGGCCAGGCCGTTGCGGCCGGTGATCACCGGAAACAGCGTCACCTGGAGGCGGTCGACCAGGCCGGCGGCCATCAGGGCCCGGTTCATCGCCAGGCTGCCGTGCGAGCGCAGCGGCACGTCGGACTCCTCCTTCAGCCGCGCCACGACATCGACGGCGTCGCCGCTCGCGACCGTCGCGTCGGGCCAGTCCAGCGGACCCCGCAACGTCGTCGACACCACGGTCGCCGGCAGGTGCCGCATCCGGGTCACCCACGGGTCGAACACGTCGTCCCCTTCGGAGGCGTCGGCCACCATGCCGACGAACTCCCGGTACGTGTTGGCGCCGAAGACCATCCGCTGCTCCGCGGAGTACTGGGCCAGACGGTGGTCCAGCAGCTCGGGCCCCTGTTTGCCCCAGTACCCCGTCCAGTCGCCGCAGGCCGCGCCGAAGCCGTCCAGGCTGGAGAAGACGTCGAAGGTGTAGGTGGCGGTCATGGTGATCTCCTCGAAAACGGTCGTCCGGGTCCGTACCTGCAGACCCGAGCCAGCGGCGAAACTCATCGCCGCAGGGCGACCGGGTTCCCGAAACGATCCCGCCACAAGCCGACGCCGGCGCGTGCGGCCCGCGGGCAGGGCACGGCACGGCCACGCGTCGGCCGAGAGCCGGTGGGGTACGTGTCAGTCTTGGCGCCGCGGGGCGCGCGGGATTTCGGACACGGGGGGCGGTCGGTGGCGGTGGCGGGGCCGGTGCATGTGGTGTTCGTCCACGGACTGTTCTCCTCGGGGGAGACCTGGGAGCCGTTCGTCGGGCTCATCGAACAGGACCCGGAGACCGCGCCGGTCGTGCGCGTGCACCGCTTCGAGTACGCGTCCCCCCAAGCTGCGGCTGAGCCCGGCGCGCCGCATCGCCGAGGTCGAGGACCTGGCCAGTTCGCTCGACGTGTACCTGCGGCACCATGGTCCCGCCGGGGGAGCCCACGATGCTGGTGGGGCACAGCCAGGGCGGGCTCATCGTGCAGCGCTACCTCGCGATGATGGTGCGCGCCGCACGGGCCCGCGAACTCGCCCCGGTCCGCCGGATCGTGCTGTCGCGTGCCCGAACAACGGCTCGGAGTTCCTGCTGTCGCTGCGCCGTCGCGCGGACGTTCCCGCGCGGGGCACCGGCGTCCGGTCGTCGCCGCGGCCGGGACCGCGTCGGCCCTCCGGGAACCGTCCGCGGGAGTGCGCGCGGCGACCGGTGATTGTCCCGAGCCAGTAAGTGAGCGTACACTTACCAAGGCCCCGGGGCGGACGCGGCCGTGCCGCCGCGTTCCGCGGGGCGCTGCGATGTCCCGACGGCGGCACAGGAGGCGCGGCGTGAAGGTGCTGGTGGTCGGCGGCACCGGGCCGACCGGGCCGTACGTCGTGCGCGGGCTCCTCGGGCGCGGCGACGACGTCACGATCTTCCACCGGGGCGTGCACGAGCCGCCGGAATCGGCCGACGTCGCACACATCCACGGCGACCCGCACTTCCGCGAGTCCATCGACGACGCCCTCGGCGCGCGGACGTTCGACGTCGTGGTGGCGATGTACGGGCGGCTGCGCCACCTCGCACCGGCCCTCGCCGGGCGCTGCGGCCGGTTCGTCGCCGTCGGCGGAGTGCCCGTCTACCAGGGCTTCTTCCCGACCCCCGGGCAACGCGCGCTCCCGGTCCCGGTCACCGAGGACCATCCGGTCGTCCGGGACGCCGCGACCGGGGCCACGGCGTTCTCCCGGCGCCTCGCCGAGGCCGAGGCCGCCGTCTTCACCCACCACCCGCGGGCGACGGTGCTGCGCTTCCCGATGCTGTTCGGGCCGAACAACGCCCGGCCCGCCGAGTGGTCGGTGGTCAAACGGGTGCGCGACAAACGCCCGTTCATGATCCTCCCCGACGGCGGCGGTCAGCTCCACACCCGCTGCGCCGCCGCCAACGCGGCGGCGTTCGTGTCGGCGGTGCTGGACGCGCCGGAGCCGTCCGCCGGGCAGGTCTACAACGCGGGCGAGGCCACGAGCTGGTCGCTGTCCGAGTGGGCCGCGGCCGTCGCCCGGCTCATGGGCGCCGACCTCGAACTGGTCGGTCTGCCCCGGGAGATCGCGGTCGAGGCCACCACCGCGCTGCTGCCGCTGGCGGGCACCACCGCGACCCACGTCGTGGTCGACACCGCGAAGGCCCGGCGCGAACTCGGCTACACCCCGGCCGTCGACCCGCGCGACGCGCTCGCCGCACTCGTCGCCTGGTACGCCGACCACCCCGGGATCGACCCGGCCGGCAGCCCGTCGTTCACCGACCGGTTCGACTACGCGGCGGAAGACGCCCTGGTGCGCGCCTACCGGTCCGCCGCCAAGACGGTGGCCGCGAGCGTCGAGCAGCGGCCCGCGCCGCCGGTGCACAGCATGCCGCACCCCCGTACGCCAGGGAGGACGGACCACCGGGGCCGCTGAGCGAGACCGCGCGGCGACGTGAGCCGCGGCGAGACAAGCAGGCACGTGCCGTCCGGCGTGCGCACGAGGGGAGTGGTGGTCGTGTCCGACCTGCTGCGCGGCCGGGTGGCCGTGGTGACCGGCGGTGCGAGCGGGATCGGCCGGGCGACCGTGCGGCGCTTTCTCGCGGAGGGCGCCCGCGTCGTCTTCGGCGACCTGCACGAGGCCAACGCCGCGCGGCTGGTGGAGGAGACCGCCGATCCGGACCGGCTGCGGTTCGTCCCGACGGACGTCACCGACGAGACCTCCGTCGCGGCTCTGGTCGCCGCCGCGACGGACGGGTTCGGCGGGCCCGACATCCTGTTCAACAACGCCGGGGTCGGTGGTGCCTTCGGTCCCCTGGTCGAGATCGACGCGGCCGACTGGGACCGGACGTTCGCGGTGATCAGCCGCGGGATGTTCCTCGGGACGAAGCATGCCGCCCGCGCGATGATCGCGCGGGGCGACGGCGGAGTGATCGTCAACAACGCCTCGGTCGCGGGCCTGGGCGGAGGCGGCGGCCCGACCGCGTACTCCGCGGCGAAGGCCGCGGTCGTCAACTTCACGGCCAACGCGGCGGTCGAGCTGGCCGAGCACCGCATCCGCGTCAACGCGGTGTGCCCGGGCCTGGTCGACACCCCCTTCGTGATGGGCCGCGACGCCGCCGCGATCGAGGCCCGCCTGCCGACCTTCCAGCCCTGGCCGGAGTTGGGCCGCGCGGAGGACATCGCCGGCCTCGTGCTGTATCTGGTCGGTCCGGACAGCACCTTCCTGACGGGGGCGGCCGTCCGCGCGGACGGCGGCATGCTGGCCTGGGGCCCGCGCATGACCGAGACCTCGGACCCCCGCGGCCGAACCCGCCGCTACACCGGCTTCACCGAGGGCACGACGGGACGCCGCACGGTGAAGCGGCCCGTTGACGGCGCCTGACCACGGGCGTCGCGTGCCTCGTCCTGAGCCGATGCGTCCTCGGCAAAGACTGATCATCACACTAATAACAGGCCAATGCTCGCCGGTCTCAGGACTCCGGCCGCAAGCGCGGTGTCGATGCCCGGTCTCCGGGCGGGTCCGACGCGCGCGGGCCGCGCCGGGTCGCGACGCCGCCCGATGCGGCGGCGGGGCCTTCTCGTTCGCTACATTGAACAAAGGTTCAATCAATCCGCGCCGCCGCCCCCCATCTTGTCCTTGACGGCCCCCCGACCCTATGTAAACAATTGTTCAATCAGGCCTCGGCGGTGCCACCGCGTCGGTGGTCCGGCCGGGGCCGCACGACGGGCACCACCCGGGCGACCGAGCCCCGCACGGCCCCGGCCCTCAGGCAAACAACCGCGTGCGTACGGCAGTTCGGCCGACCGGCCGGACGATCGCGCACTAGAGGAGGTGTTGTCGGTGACTACTGCCGACGCCGTGTATTGGGACCCGTACGACCACGCGCTGGTGCAGG
This sequence comes from Yinghuangia sp. ASG 101, assembly GCF_021165735.1. Lineage (GTDB taxonomy): Bacteria > Actinomycetota > Actinomycetes > Streptomycetales > Streptomycetaceae > Yinghuangia. The sequence continues at coordinate 8,125,566 of NZ_CP088911.1, forward strand.
ACCCGTACCCCATCTACAAGCGGCTGCGCGAAGAGGCGCCGCTCTACTACAACGAGAAGTACGACTTCTACGCGGTGAGCCGGCACAGCGACGTCCAAAAGGGCCTCGGCGACTGGCAGACCTACTCGTCCTCGCGCGGCGACATCCTCGAACTCATCCAGGCCGGCATCGAGTTCCCGCCGGGATCGCTGATCTTCGAGGACCCGCCCGTCCACGACATCCACCGCCGCCTGCTCGCCCGCATCTTCACCCCGCGCCGCATCGCCGAGCTGGAGCCGAAGGCCCGGGCGTACTGCAAGCGCGCGCTGGAGCCGGTGACCGGGGCCGACCGCTTCGACCTCATCGAGACGCTGAGCGCCGAGATGCCGATGCGCGTGATCGGCATGCTGCTCGGCATCCCCGAGGCCGACCAGGAGATCTTCCGCGACCGCACGGACGCCGCGCTGAGCACCGAGGGCAACCGCGACCCGAAGATGCGGGCCCAGGAGAACAACCTCTCCACCGAGGAGTTCCGCGACTACGTCGAGTGGCGCAAGACGCACCCCTCGGACGACCTGATGACCGAGCTGATGACCGCCGAGTTCACCGACGAGAACGGCGTCAAGCGCACACTGACCGACGACGAGGTCATCACGTACTGCACGGTCGTCGCCGGTGCCGGCAACGAGACCACCGGCCGCCTCATCGGCTGGTTCGGCGCCACGATGGCCCGCCACCCCGAGCAGCGCGCCGAGCTGGTGGCCGACCGGTCGCTGATCCCGAACGCCATCGAGGAGATCCTGCGGTACGAGCCGACCGGCCCGTTCACCGCGCGGTACGTCGCCAAGGACGTCGAACTGCACGGCAGGACCGTCCCGGCCGGCAGCGCGATCCTGTTCATCCAGGCCGCCGCCAACCGCGACCCCGAGCGCTTCCCGGACCCGGACCGGTTCGACATCCACCGCGTCACCCAGCACATGAGCTTCGGCGTCGGAGCCCACTACTGCCTCGGCGCGGCACTCGCCCGGCTCGAGGGCCGGGTCGCCGCCGAGGAGATCCTGAACCTCTTCCCGACGTGGGAAGTGGACTGGGACAACTCCGAGTTGGCCCAGACCTCCACCGTGCGCGGCTGGAAGACCCTGCCGCTCGTCATCCGCTGAGCCGGAAGGGCCTGTTCATGACCGACCAGTGGAAAGCCAGCGTCGACCAGCGGGTGTGCGTACGCACCGGCCTGTGCGCCGCCACCGCACCCGGCGAGTTCGACCTGGACGAGCGCGGCCAGGGGCGCGCCACCGCCGAGGTGCTGCCGGCGACCCAGACCCTCAGGGACGCCGCGGAGTCCTGCCCCGTCGAGGCGATCCTCCTCGACGACGCGGCCACCGGGGAGCGGGTCTTCCCGCCGCAGTAGGCCATGCCGCGCAGCTGTCGCGTTCCTGGCCGGGAGACGCGACCCGCGGCCCCCATGCCCGCCTCCCCGGCGGGCAGAACGCGGGGGCGCGGCGACGGGAAGACCGTCGCCGCGCCCCCGCGGCGTCTCTCGGGCACCGTCGCGCGCGCGACGGTGCCCGGCGTGCCCGTCAGGGCTTGCGGGCGACCCCGCCGAACTCGATCCACTCCGTGGTCTCCTGGACCGCCGCGTCGACGCCGTCCGGACGCCACGCCGACGCCTCGCCGAGCCCGGGTTCGAGCGGTTCGAGGCCCGCCTCCGTGATGAAGGCGGCCACCTCCTTCGCGGTACGCACGCGGCCCCAGTTGCCCCCCGTCGCGGTGAGCATGAAGTCGCTCAGGCGCTCGCGCACCTCGTCGTCCTCGGCCACCAGGTGGGACACCACCACGAAGCTCCCCGGGGCCAGCCGCTCCACGACGCGGCGCAGCAGCCCGCCGGGGTCGTCGGTGTCCGGGATGCAGTGCAGCACCGAGACGAACAGCGCCGCGACCGGCTGGTCGAAGTCGATCAGCCGCGTCACGTCCGGGTTGCCCATCACACCGTCGGTGTCGCGCATGTCGGCGGTGATCACCGTGGTGGTGGCGTTGTCCGCGAGCAGCGCGCGGCCGTGGGCGAGCACGATCGGGTCGTTGTCGATGTAGACGACCCGCGCCTCGGGGTGCACGGACTGCGCGATCTGGTGGACGTTGTCCTGCGTCGGCAGGCCGGAGCCGTGGTCGAGAAACTGCTTCACGCCGTAGTCCCGGGCCAGGACGCGCACGGCCCGCTGGAGATAGCGGCGGTTGTTGATGGCCAGCGCCTGCGTACCCGGCGCGGCGGCGGCCAGTTGATCCGAAGCCTCACGGTCGGACTGGAAGTTGTCCTTGCCACCGAGGTAGTAGTCGTACATCCTGGCGACGCTCGGAACCGACACGTCGATTCCCCGAGGCACCCATCCCGCTGTGGGATCGTCGGCGTGCTGGTCGGACACCCGTACCCCCGAACATAGTTGACGGCACATCAGCCACTCTGGCCAATGGTGTCCCAGCTTATCGCCGCAGGTCCGGCGCGGGGTCCACGCGTTCCGGGCTTTTCGGACCGGAACAGGGCGAGTTCGCGAATTCCCGTGGGGACGCCGCCGGAATTCGCGGATTCAGCGCCGGGACCCCACCGCGAGACCACACCCGAGCAGCGCGACGGGCAGGACGCCGGCCCACTCCGGCGCGGTGCGCAGGACGGCCATGCAGACCGCCGACCCCGCGATCAGCGCCGCGAACCGGGCGGGCACCCACAGGTCGGGACGCGCCGTCCCCACACCCCGGACGATGTACGCGGCCAGCGTCCCGGTCAGGTACGTGGTCGGCGCGGCTGTCCTCCCGGCCGCCACCATCGCCGCCGACTGGACGCCCATCGCCACGGCCGCGCCGAACTGGAGGGCATCGCGGGCGGAACCGCCGGGGCTCCCGCCGAGGGCCGCCCAGACGGCCGCCCCGGCGGCCAGGAGGACCGCCTCCCCGCCGAGGCACAGCCGCACCGAGCGAGGCCACCGCGGCTCGGTGCCGGAACACCGGCGGGTGGCCAGGGCCGTCGCCGCGGTTCCCAGCGCGAAACCGGCCAGCGCCAGCAGCGCCGCGGTCACCCCGGTCTCCCGGCCGCGCCCGATGGCGATGCCCAGCAGTGCGAAGTTGCTGGTCATCACCCCCGCGAACACGTGCCCCAACGCGACGAAGGAGACGGTCTCGACCGCCCCGGACGCCGCGACCAGGAGCACCACCGCCACGTGCTGGGACGGTCGGGGGCCGGCGGGGGAGCGCGCGGCGGGCGCGGTGCCGGGTGGCGGCTGGGCGTCACTCACAGCGACGGAGCATAACGCGCAATCCATGACATAAGGCCTCTTCTGCCGCGGCGACGAGCCCGACGCGGCTCGGGACGACGCGACCGGGCATCTCGACTAGCGTTGCCAAGGAGCGACACGCTCGATTCCGGCGCGGGTCCCGGCGCCGCCCGCGGCGCCGGTGTTGCGAGGCGTTCGCCGCCGCCCGGCAGCGTGTCCGGTGCTGTCGCGTCCGCGTCGGCCGGGCACCGCGGCACACCCGCGACATCGTGAACTCGGGGCCGACTCGGGGCTGCTGAGAGGAGTCGGCGATGCCCTTCGCCACCGCCGCGGACGGTACGCGGATCTTCCACAAGGACTGGGGGACCGGGCAGCCGGTCGTCTTCTCCCACGGCTGGCCGCTGACCGCCGACGCGTGGGACGCCCAACTGAAGCTGATGGCCGACAACGGGTTCCGCGCGATCGCCCACGACCGGCGCGGCGGCGGCCGGTCGGGCCAACCGTGGGACGGCAACGACCTCGACACGTACGCGGACGACCTCGCGGCGGTCATCGAGGCACTGGACCTGCGCGACGCGATCCTCGTCGGCCACTCGACCGGCGGCGGCGAGGTGACGCGCTACCTCGGACGGCACGGTTCGGGCCGCGTCGCCAAGGCGGTCCTCGTCGGGGCGATCCCCCCGCTGATGCTCAGGACCGACGACAACCCCGAAGGCCTCCCGATCGACGTCTTCGACGGGATCCGCGAGGGCGTCGCGTCCGACCGCTCGCAGTTCTACCGGGACCTCAGCGAGACGTTCTACGGCGCCAACCGCGACGGGTCGACGGTCACCCAGGGGATCCGCGACCAGTTCTGGCTGTGGAGCATGACGGTCGGGATCAAGGGCGCGTACGACTGCGTCAAGGCGTTCTCCGAGACGGACCTGACCGAGGACCTGAAGGGCATCGACGTCCCCACGCTGATCGTGCACGGCGACGACGACCAGATCGTGCCGATCGTGGCGTCCGGCGACAAGTCCTCGAAGCTCGTGCGGGGCGCGGTCTACAAGGTCTACCCGGGCGCACCCCACGGGCTCGCCATGGTCCCGAGGTTCGCCGACCGGTTCAACGCCGACCTGCTCGCCTTCGCCCGCTCCTGAGCGGCGCCGGGAGCATGAGGGACAGGTGGCCGCCCATGATCCGTGTCCTGCGCATCCTTCTCCGCGGAGCCGCCGCCGGGGCCGCCGGGACAACGGCGCTGAACGTCGTCGGCTACGCCGACATGGTGCTCCGCGCCCGGCCGGCCAGTACGACGCCCGAGATGACGGTGCGCCGGCTCGCCCGCACGCTGCACCTGCGCATCCCGGGCGACGGCGAGGCCCGGGAGAACCGCGTCGCCGGACTCGCCCCGCTGACCGGCTATGCCGCGGGCGTGGGCATGGGTGCCGCGCTGGCCCTGGCCCGGGCCGCGGGGTGGCACCCGGGCACGCTCCCGCGGTACGCCGTCGCCTCGGCCGGCGCCCTGGCGGGCACCAACGGGCCGATGACCGTCCTCGGCATCACGGACGTGCGGACGTGGTCCGTGTCGGACTGGGTCTCCGACCTCGTCCCCCACGTCGCGTACGGCGTGGTCACCGTCTGGGTCCTCGACAACCTCGCCCCGGTCGCCACCCGCGAACGCTGAGCGCCGCCGAGGAGGTTCACGGCGGCGCCCAGGCTTCACGGCAGCGCCCGGGCACGGACCGGCTCGTTCACGGCACTTCGACCACGACCTTGATGGCACCGGCCTTCCGGTCCCCCGCGACGCGGAACGCGTGCTCGGCGTCGGCCAGCGGGAAGCGGTGCGTCACCAGGGTCTCCGGGATCTCGGGCCGGGCCGCGAGCATGTCCGCGGCCTGGGCCATCTCGCGCACGCCCCCGTGGGTGCAGTAGCCCATCGACGCGATGAGGCGCACCTCCTTGACCATGAGATCGGTGTACGGCACGTCGAGCGGGACGTACTGCACTCCGAGCACCGACAACACGCCGCCCGGCGCCAGCCGGTCCAGGGCGTCGCGGAGGGCGCTCGCGGAGCCCGCCGCCTCGATCACGATCTCGTACAGCCCGTGCGGCTCGGTGGCGCCGAGGCGTTCGCCGGCCTCGCGCTGGTGCGGGTGGCGGGCCTGGAGGCTGACCTCGGCGGCGCCCTGCGTCTGTGCGGCGGCCACCGCGAGCAGCCCCACCGACCCGCCGCCGATGACCAGGACGCGCGTGTTGGGCCCGGTGCCGGCCACGCGGACGCCGTGCCAGGACACCGCGGCGGGCTCGACCAGCGACGCGTTCGCGACGTCGAGGCCGGGCGGCAGGTCCACGAAACTGCTTGCGGGAGCCCGGAATTGCTCGGCCATGCCGCCGTCCGACAGCACTCCGAGGGCCTTGTTGCCGTCGCGGCGGCACAGGTTGTAGCGGCCCTGGCGGCAGCACTCGCACGCGTGGCAGCCGTAGAGCGCTTCCACCACGACGGGTGTGCCGTCGGAGCGTACGCCGACGAGTTCGTGGCCGAGGATCCACTCCCGGCCCTGGGCGATCGCGATGACGTCGGAGCCGCAGATGCCGATGGCCCGCATCGCCAGCAACTCGCCCTCGCCGGGCGGCTCGTCGACGTCCACCAGCACCGCCCGCCCGGCGCGCCCGCGCAGCGCCTTCACGACGCGGTCCCGGTGCTCGGGAGGCAGGTGTGCCGGGCTCCGGCGCGGTGCGCGCGCTCGGCCGACGCGGGGACGGGGACTTCACGGCCCGGGGGCAGGGACGCCGCCGGCTTCACACTGTGCATCGCGTACTCCATCGGGGCTCAGCGCTGTATGAACAAATGTTCAAACAAGTGCGGCCATGATTACCAGGCGAGCGGTGAAAGCGTCAACAGAACCTCGCCCGCACGGGCGGGCGCGCGATTCCCGGCGCGGCATCGGTCGCGGCGCGGCGGACCATGGGGGCGGCGCCGACGGCTGGTCCGCGAACACCGCGCATGCGGGTGACACCCGGTGATGTGAAGCCCTGCGTCGCTCGGAGGCGTCGGTCGGGCGGACGGGACGGGATCCGTGATCCGGCCCACGGGCGCGCGGTCCGCCCGGCGGTGCCGTGGCGGGACGGTGGGGGCGGTGCGCGCGGGCGCGGCCTGGTGCCGGTCGGCCGACGGACGGCCCGGCCGCGGGTCGTTGCCGCGGGTGGTGTCCGGGCCGGACGGCGGATTCGCGGTGTGCCGCCGTGGGGCGGGTTGGGCGGGCGGTTCGCCGCACGGGCGCCGCCGCATCACCGCCGGGGCGAATCAGCGGGCGGGGGATGTGCGGCGCCCGGGTGTGCGGGAAACGGGAGTTCCCGCCGATCCGAGCGCCGCCGTGCGCCCCGGGGAACGCGGTGATCCGACACGACGCGGGCCCGGTGCGGGCGGGACGCCGTGGTGTGCGTCGAAACAGTCGCGGGAGAGCGGGGGACTACGGGGACTCGGTGCTCGGCGCGGCCGTCGCCACCGGCGTGGCGGGTTCCTCCGCCTGGGTGTCCGGCTCGGGGGTGCTGTCCGCCGGCGGCTCGGGTTGTTCTGCCGGGGTGGGGTGTTCTGCCGGGGGCGCGACGGTGACCGCGGGGGCGGTGGTGGTCGCCGTGGTGTAGAACACCGAGCCGCCCTGCTTGTGGCGCTGGACAAGGCCCTTGGCGACCAGGCCCTCGATCGTGGTGCGTACGACGGTGGTCTTGACGCCGCGGTCGGGGTGGCTCGCGCCCAGGGCCTCGGCGATCTCCGCGATCGAGCGGGGCTCGGCGCCCTGGGAGCCGAGGTGTTCGCGTATGAGGGCGCCGAGGGTGGGCTGCGCGGGCCCCTGAGGGGCATCGGTGCGCGGTGCCGGGCCCTTGGGGGCCTGGCTCTTCGCGGCGCCGGGAGCGGCCTTTTCGGCCTTCGGAGCCTTCCGCTTGCGCGTGCCCGTCGCGGTGGCCGCCGCCGACGCTGGCTTCGCGCGGTCGGCCGCGGGGGAGGGGCCGACAAGGGTGTCCCGGATGGCGACCAGCACCGTGCGGTCCTCGCGCAGGGACTCCAACTGCTCCTGCAGCGCCACGAGTTCGGTGTTCACGCGGTTCTGCTCCTGGGCGTTGCGCGCGAGGTCGTCGGCCACCTGGGTGGCATATTGGGTCGTCAACTCGGTGTTCTGGGGCCGGTCTTGCGCCATGTGGTGTGAGCCCTGCTTCCGTCTCGAATGTGGCGTCCGGGGGTTGGACCCGGATCGTACCTGTCCCACGACGCGCCCGGGTGACAGCGCGGTCCGCACGGACCCGGAGCCGCGGGGCCGCTGTCGCGCGACCCGCCGCGTCCGGTCCGCGGTCTCCCGCAGAGGCGCGGGCGATCAGCCCTTCCCGCACGCCGCGGCCGACAACGGCACCGCAATACGCCCGTACCGCCGCACGGCGTTCGGCGTCGTGCGCACGTCGGCCCAGGGCGCGGCTCCGCGCCGGGTATCAGGACTCGTGTGGTGCGGTGCGGCCGTCCAGCAGGGTGGGGAAGGTGCCCACCGCGTCGAGGGCCATGGACAGTTCGGCGACGATCTTGGGGTCGTCCAGCGGCCCGCGCAGGAACTCCTCCAGGCGGTGCATGCGGTAGCGGACCGTGTTCTGGTGGCAGTAGAGGGTCCGCCCCGCCTCGGCCGCCGAGCCGTGCGCCGCGAGCCACGCCCGCGCGGTCGCGAGCAGCGTCGTGCGGTCCTCCTCGGGCAGCGACAGCACGCCGCCGAGGATGCGGTGCACCGCGCGCTGCGTGGTCTCCAGGTTGTTCATCACCAGTTCCGTCAGCGGTGTGTCGTCGAGTTGCCGCACCCCCGGGGTGTCGGACGGCAGGGACTCCAGCGCGACGCGCGCGTACCGCAGCGCACGGGTCGTCTGCGCGAGCCGGTCGTACACCGGGCTCACCCCCACACGGCCCGTCGCGACGGCCCGGACCGCATCGAGGACGCGCTCGACGTCCTGGCGCCGCGAGCAGGAGATCACCCCCAGCTCGTGCCCCGGCTGCGCGCGCCACGCCGTCCCGGCGTCGATGGCCTGGCACTTGACGTCCAGCCCGGGCAGCGGCGGGTCACCTCCCGCGACGGCCTCCGCGGCCACCAGGAGGAAGTTCCCCTGGTACGGGAAACCCAGCATGCGCGCGATCTCCCACGTCGTGTCGCTCCCCGGCGGCGGCCCCTCGACGAGCGTCGCGACGAGGGCCGAGCGCCGCCGGTCGGTCTCGACCAGCCGCTCCGCGAGGGCGTCACGGTAAGCGGCGGTCGCGGCGGTGGCCTGGCCCTCCGAGATCTCCCAGATCCGGGTGGCCCCGTGCAGCAGCGCGGTCTGCGCCTCGGGGCCGAACCGGATCGCCTCGGCGAGCAGTTGCTCCCAGAAGAAGGTGAAGCTCAGCCGGTAACTGCGCAGCACCTCCGGCAGGGGCACGCCCTGCCGCGCCCGGATCCGGCCGGTCCGCAGCGCCCCGGACAGGTCCGGCTCCGCGGCGGAGCCGTCGAGGTAGGTCAGCACGCAGGCGGTGTTGTGCCGGAGCGAGGCCTGCAGATCCGCGGGTTTCACCCCGACGTTGCGGTAGAACTCGATCTCCGTGGTGATCCGGTCGGCCATCCCGGTGGTGAGCGTGTCGATTCTCGCGGACAGCGTCTTCGCCAGAGCGGCGATCATCGGATCGTGGGCTGCCTCGTACACGCCTGTGCCTCGCTTGATGGTCGAACCGCCGTCCCCCGCGCCGCCGGAAAGGCCGCGGGGGAGAAAGTATGGCCGCAAACACAGTGCGGTCACGCTGGCTTCGGCAAACTGTCACACTTTCGGGGCCGGTTCTCGTAAATCTGACAGGTCGTCACAAGTGCGAACGAGGCCACGGCCGAAGAGCCGTGACCTCGCCCCGGAACCATCGCGGTCGCCGCGTCGGCGGCGAACCGCCGTACGCCTAACCCTGTTTCGGCGCCGCCTGCTGCACGACCTCGAACGACCACAGCGTCGAACCCGAGGCCGCGGGCTTGGGGGCGCCGCCGCCGTGCGGGTGGTCGCCGGACGGCTTGCCCTGGCCCGCGTGGGCGGCCTGCATGGGCCCCTTCATCCAGTTCTCGAAGTCCTCCTCGCTGCGCCAGCGGGTGTAGACCAGGTACTTGTCCGTCCCGTCCACCGGACGCAGCAGCTCGAACCACTCGAAGCCGTCGGAGGATTCGACCGATCCCGCACGCGCGGCGAAGCGCTTCTCCAGGATCTCGCGCGTCTCGGCCGGCACCTCGAGGACATTGATCTTCACGATGCTCATGAGGCCATCTTGCCGTGCGCGGTCGCGGCACGCGGGCCCGCCCTCCGCCGACGCGCGCCCGACGGCCGGCCCCTCGCTTACCCGGGGCGCGGTGGCCCCGGCGGGGACGGAAGGCCGGGGTGCCACGCGGTGTTCGGGGCGCGGCGAACTACGCCGTCCGGGTGACGGTGTGCGGGCCTGGGGCACGGCTGAGCGCCTGGAGCCGGGCCCGCCGGGCGGCGTGCGGGTGAGGCGCACGGCCGTACGGCCCGGCCGGCCGCCATCCGACGGCGAAAGCCCCCGCGCCCGGGCGCGGGGGAGCACACCGGGAGATACTGAGGACCGCCACACCCGAGCCGGAGCGGGCCGCTGGAGGGTCCATGCGCGAAACGGACGACGAAGGCGCCGCGCCCCGGCGTACGAAACTGATGTACGACGCCGCCCGCAGCATCGGTTCCGTCCTGGATGTCCGGGAGACCGCACAGCAGTTGGCGGACCTCCTGATCCCCGAGATGGGCGACGTCTGCGTCGTCGACCTGCACGAGAGCGTGCTGTCCGGAACCCGCTGGCCGGGCGGCCCCCTGCGCTCGGACGAGACGATCCGCGCGGCCGTGGCCGGACCCGTGACACCGGGCATGCTGGGCCCCGGCGCCCGGCTGCCGCCCGTACCCGCGCAGTTCGACGTCCCGCTCCCGGAGCTGAACCGCGGCGAGATCGTGCTCATCACCCCCGAGCAGCTGGCGTTGAGCGAGGCCGAGGGCACCCTCGCGAACGTGTCACCCCAGGGCGCCCGGGGATCCGCGGTCATCCCGCTCTTCGCCCGCGGCAGCACCATCGGCGGGGTCACGCTCTGGAACCTCGCCGACCGCACCTACAGCCCCGCCGACCTCGAACTCCTCCAGGAGATCGCCTCGCGCGCGGCGCTGGCCGTGGACAACGCGCAGCGCTTCGTACGCGAGCGCGCGACCGTCCTCGCCCTCCAGAAGCAACTCCTGCCCGCCGCCGACCCCGACGTGATCGCCGTCGACACCGCGGCGCGCTACCGGCCCGCACACCACACCGCCCGGGACGCGACCGCCGACGGCGCCGGCGGCGACTGGTTCGACGTCATCCCGCTGTCGTCGTTCCGCGTCGCACTCGTCGTGGGCGACGTCTTCGGCCGAGGACTGTCCGCGACCGCGGCGATGGGGCGCCTGCGCAGCGCCGTGCAGACCCTCGCGGAACTGGACCTGGAACCCGACGAACTCCTCACCCACCTGGACGTTCTCGTCCAACGCCTCGTCGCGGAGGCGGGGGACGGCGCGGCGCCGCTCGGGGTGACCTGCCTGTACCTGGTGTACGACCCGCTCGACGGGACCTGCACCGTCGCGAGCGCCGGGCACGTGCCGCCGATCATGGTGCACCCGGACCGGCCGATCGAGCCCATCGACGTGGTGCCGGGCCCGCCGCTGGGGGTGGGAGGGCTGCCGTTCGCGGTGACCACCACACAGGTCCCGGCCGGAACGGTCCTCGCCTTGTGCACCGACGGTCTGCTGACCGGAACGGGCGAGGACCTGGACGCGGGGATGAGCCGGCTCCGCGACCGGCTGCCCGGGATCCTGCGCTCGTCGTCCGACGACCTCGCCCGGGCCTGCGACCGCGCCCTGGAGACGATGAACGCCGGGGCCGGCAGCGACGATTCGGTGCTGCTGCTCGCCCGCACCCGGATGCTGGCGGAATCCGCGTGCGCGCAATGGGAGTTCCCCGCGCGACCCGAGATCGTCGCGGACGCCCGCCTCGTCGTCGGCGCGACGCTCGCCGACTGGGGCCTCGAACACCTCGCGTTCACCACGGAGTTGGTCGTCACCGAACTGGTCACCAACGCCATGCGCCACGCGGTGGGCCCCATCGGGCTGCGGCTGCTCCACGACGGCGTGCTCGTCTGCGAGGTCAGCGACCCCAGCAACACCCAACCCCGTCTGCGGCGTGCGCTGCTCACGGACGAGGGAGGGCGCGGGCTCCTGCTCGTGGCCCAGCTGACCGACCGGTGGGGGTGCCGCTACGGGCAGCAGGGCAAGACGATTTGGACCGAGCAGGCGTTGCACTGACGGACGGCTACGCGTCCCCGGGCTCCTCGGCGCCGTCGATCACGCCGCGTTTGCGCAGGCCGCGCACGACCGACGCCCCGGCGTCGAGGAAGTCCTCAAGGCGGTGACGGGCCGCTCGTTCGCCGTCGCCCGCCACGATCGCGTCGAGAACCTGCCGGTGCGCCCGGACCGTGTCGGCGTGGTCCCGGTCGGTGTAGCGGAACGCGTGCGGGATGAAGCCCGCGTACGCCCGGAGCTGGGCGCGCAGCCGCCGCGAGGCGCCCGCCCGGTGCTCGATCGTCATGATCCCGTAGACGAGTTGGATGATCCGGTCGTTCTCGGCCGGGTCGACCGCGGCCAACTCGTCCACGAGACGCCGGAGTTCGGCGATCGCCTCGTCGTCGGGGTGCTCCGCGAGGCGGCGCACCGCCACCCCGCTCAGCAGGCCCAGGATCTGGAAGTCATCGACGATGGAGTCGGCGTCGAACGGTTCGACGTACACGCCCCGGTGGTAGCGGGTGAACACGATGCCGTCGCGTTCGAGGATGACCATCGCCTCGCGGATGGGCAGGCGGCTCACCCCGAGCACGTCGCCGATCGCGTCGTGGTCGATGCGATCCCCCGAGCGCAGTTGCCCCGTGAAGATCTGCTCGACGACGTAGTCGACGACCGCCTCGCTGGTCTTCCGGCGGACGAGACGCCGTGTACCCGCCGGGGGTGGTTCCGCGGTCATTCGGCCGGCCTCGCTTCGGGGGTGCGGTAGCCGTCGCGGGTGAGGATGCGGACCGGGTCGGTGCCGTCCCATGTCTCGCACGTGCGCGCGACGTTGGTCAGTTGCGTGAGGAACTTCGGGGTCCGCTCGACGACTTCGGTATAGAAACCGAAGTCCGCGGAGGTGTCGAAGTACGCCACCCGGAACGACCCGCCCAGGCTCTCGCACGCCAACTCGTAGCCCAGGTCCAGGTAGTGGGCCTTCTTGCCGTCGTAGTCCGGTGTCACCGTGCACAGTTGATGCAGCCCGGACACGCGCCCGCGGCGCCACTCCCGGTAGATGCTCGGGCGGTCGCAGTGCTGCCGCAGCAGTTCGATCTGCACCGGGCCCGCCTGCGCCACCGCGATCTGGAGTGTCATGGTCGCGGACGCGCCGCGGTAGACGGCGTGTTGGTCGACCACCGGCATGACATGGAACGGCCCGACCCCGAAGACCCGGGACCAGTGCTCCGCCGCGCCGACCAGGTCGTCGACCAGGAAGCCGAGCTGGAAGAACCGGAACTCTCCCTCCGGCCAGTCCTGTTGGAAGAGCGCGTGGGCGGGGCGCGGGGTCATGAGGCCACCTCCGGGCGCGTGATCGGGCGAACGAGGACGTCCTGCGCCACGGTCGCGACGAGTTGCCCCGCCTCGTCGTGGATGACGCCGCGTGCGAGGCCGCGGTCGCCGCTGATCGCGAGGGCCTCCTGCGTGTGCACGTGCCAGCGGTCGAAGCGGACCGGGCGGTGCAGCCACACGGCGTGGTCCAGGCTGAAGCCGCCGAGGTTGCCCACGGCGGCGACGTCGGGATGCGCGCGGAATACGATGTCCATCAGGAAGAAATCGCTCGCGTACGCCAACAGCGCCGTGTGCAGCGCCGGATCGTCGCCGACGTCGTACGGCAGGCGCATCCAGTGCGACCGCGTGCCCGGCGCCGGGGAGCCGCCGAGGAACGTCGGCGCCTCGGCCATGCGGATCTCGACGGCGGGCGGGCTCGCGACCCACGAGCCGGCGCGTTCGCGACGGGCGGCGGGCAGGCGCCCCACCCAGTCCTGGATCAGCGGCAGTTCCTCGGGGGACCGCCCGGTGACGCCCGGCTCGTCGCCCAGCGAGGGCGCACGCGGCGGCGCCCCGGCGGTGTTGGCGCGGAAACTCGCGATCGCGTCGAGCAGCGTCCGTCCGCCCTGGGACACGGTCACGTGCCGGGTGGCGAACGACCGGCCGTCGCGCACCCGGTCGACGACGAGGTCCACCGGGCGCTCGGGGGCTCCCGCCTCGACGAACGCGGCGTGCAGCGAACACGCGAAGCCGTCGTCCACGGTCGCGCTCGCCGCGGTCAGCGCCTGCGCGACGAGTTGGCCGCCGAAGATCCGCCCGGGGAACTGCGCGGCCGTGGGCGTCACCCGGAACCGGTCGGCACCGACGCGCTCCGGTCGCAGGGCCCGGAGGAGCCCGTCGAGCGAGCCGCGTATCGCCGGAGCGAAGGCATGGGCAGCGGGTGGCGTCATGAGGACAACTATGCACCACACAGCCAACTTGGATCAAAAATCAGAAATAGCCGAGCGGGAGGGCGTCACGAACACCGGTAATGTCACGAACGGCGCGAAGGCCACGAACACCCCGGCCGTACCGACGCGTTGTCGGCGGCGACAGAAGACCTTGTCGCCCGGACCATGGCGCCCGACGGGACCGTGTGGTGAGGATCGTCACGTTGGCCCAAACCCGCGTGCACGAAAGCGAACCGACGTGAGCCACATGCCCATTGCCCTGACGGACGCGGTCCGAGCGAGCCGGCGGCGCCAGGCGGGGGCCGGCCGCCGCCGACGCGGCGTCCGCCGCCCGCCCGGCCCGCCGTACAGCCCCCGGACGCGCCGCCCGCGCCAAGGCGCCCACCGGAGCCGCGGGCTCGGCGGCGGAGCCGCGGCGGACGCGGTGGGAACGACGCGGTGACGCTCCCGAGCGGCCCGCGCCCGCCCCGCCTCATCGAACTCCCCGACACGCGGTCGCTGGAGCTGCTGAACGACACCTCCCACGGCCACATCGTCGTCACGCACTGCGGTTTCCCCGTCGTCCGGCCCGCCGGGCACGTTCTCGAGGGCGACAGCCTGGTGATCCGCGCCGCGCTCGCCCCCGACCTGCTCACCACGATCGCCGACGAGCCGTCGGCCGTGGCGTACCACGTCCACGAGATCGACCCGGGCAGCGGCAGCGGCTGGGAGGTGACCGTGCCGGGTTTCGCGGAGCCCGTGCCGCCGCACGCCGCCGCCCGCTACCGCGACAGCCTGCCCGGATGGACCCACGGCGGCCACGACACCGTGCTGCGCCTCGCCCCACTGGGCTACCACGGCTTCCGCCTGGGCCACCCGCTGACCCTGGTACCCGAGGCACGTTTCGGCCACGTGCCCTAGCCGGCCCGGGATGCCGTCGGCGTCGGTGCGCTCGGCCGTCATACTCGCCCCGTGCCATCCGTCAGACGGGCACGGGCGACAACGCCCGCCGAACGAAAGGCATCCCGACCATGTCCTCCACCACCGACCGCGACCGCGTCTCCCGGCTTCCCAACCCCGCCATCCTGGTGCCCGAACTGGGCGAGGTGGGCGCGGCGTTGGCCAAGGCCACCGGCAACGGAAGCGTTCCGGCGCGCACCATCGGCCTCGTCCAGCTGCGCGTCGGACACCTCGTCGGCAGCGACTACCTGACCATCCTGCACACCGGCAACCTCCGCAAGGCCGGCGACACCGAGGACCGCATCGCCGCCGTGGCGGCCTGGCGCGACGCCACCTGCTTCACCGAACCCGAGCGCGCGGCACTCGCCCTGACCGACGCCGTCTTCACCCCCAACCCCGACGGCGAGCGCGTCTCCGACGACCTCTACGCCCAGGCCTCGGCCCACTACGACGACACGTCCCTCACCACGCTCATCCTGGCGATCGGCCAGGTGGGGTTCTTCCTGCCGCTCGCCCTCATCGGCGACCCCCTGCCGGGAAAGCCCCCGGCCGAGCAGTGGCGTAGGCCGTAGCCAGCCGCCCCGGCCCGGCCGTTCGTGCGGACACGGCCGGGCCGGGCGCGTTCGGGGGCCGGTTGTAGCCTGCTCGGATGACGGCCAGCGACGGCATACGCACGCCCGACGACACGATCGCCGACTTCGTCCGCAACGGCGGCGTCCGCCTGCGGGTGCTCGACTCCGCCCGCGCCGACCCCGCGCGCGGCGGGGGCGTGGCGGGTGACGGCGGCCCGGCCCCGGTGCTCGTGGTGCCCGGGATGGGGGAGTACGCCGACGAGTACGCCTGGTTGGCCGACCGGCTCGGCGACCGCCGCGTCGTCGTGGCCGACGTCCGCGGGCGGGGCGGCAGCGACGTCCCGGAGACCGGGTACACGTGGGAGGACCACATCGGCGACCTGCGGGCCGTCGTGACCTCGCTCGGGCTCGACCGTCCGATCCTCGTGGCGTTCTCGCGCGGCTCGTCGTACGCCCTCGGCTACGCGCTCGACCATCCCGAGGGCGTGCGCGGCCTCGTCGTCGGCGACTACGCCGCACGCCACGTCGGATTGCCCGAGGACCTGGCCGAGCGGCAGTTGGCCGTGAAGGTGCGCGGGGTGCCGGTCGCCCGGCGGATGTCCGAGCACGCGGTGCGCCGGGTGTTCGCGGAAAGCCGCGAAGTGCCGTTGTGGGAGCGCCTGACCGAACTGCGGTGCCCGGTCCTCGCCCTCCGCGGCGGTGCGCGCGGCGCCGTCCTCACCGACGAACTCGCCGAGCGGTGGCGCACCTCGCTGCCCTCGGTCGCCCTGGCCACCCTCCCCGCCGCCGGCCACGACCTGTGGAGCCGCGACCCCGAGGCGTATCTCGCGGTCCTGCTGCCGTTCCTGACACGCTGCGACACACACTGACGGGCGACGGCGGCCGGCCGCGGGCGGTGCGACGAGACCTCCCCGGGGCGGAGCCCGCCGGACGCCACGGGCGCACCACCACCGACGGCTCGCGGCGACCGTTGTCCCGCGGGATCGCGCCGGCCGCGCGGTCAGTCGGACGCGGGCCGGTCGTTCTCCGTGGCGCTGATGCCGCGGAGGACGACGGTCACCCAGTCGCGGATCCCTGGAGACCGCGGTCAGCCGCTCGACGATCCCCGAACGCGCCCGGGCCGTCCGGACTTTCGCGACCCCGGGACGCTTCTGACGGTCCGAGCCGGTGCCGCGCGGTCACCGGACGAGGCCCGCCCGGCCGCGGAAGGGGAGCGCGATGAGCAGGGCCATCGCGACCAGGAGCGCGCTGGACACCAGGGGGCCGAGGTCGCCGGCCCGGGTGTCGAGCGTGGTCGCGGCGATGAGCGGTCCCGCGGTGGCGCCGATGTTGAGTGCGGAGGTCGCGTACGAGCCGGCCATCGTGGGCGCCCCGGGTGCCGCGTACAGGACCCGGGCGATGAGCGTGCCGCCCAGCGCGAACGACAGCGCCCCCTGCGCGAACACCAACACCAGGAGAGCGCCCGGGTGTTCCGCCACAACGGCCAGGGCGAGCCAGCCGATCAGCAGCAGCGGGCCGCCGCCCGCGACGACGAGGCCGGGACGCCGGTCGGACAACCGGCCCGCGACCGTGACGCCGACGAAGGATCCGGTGCCGAACAGCACCAGCGCCACCGAGATCCACAGATCGCCGAGCCCCGCCGTCTCCGTGACCACCGGGGCGAGGAACGTGAAGCTGGCGAAGGTCGCCGCGTTCACCGTCGCGCCGAGCAGCATGACGAGGAGCAGCCCCGGGTTCCCGAGCTGTGCCAGCTCCGACCGCAGCGCGGGCGCGCCCGGCCGGTCGTCGCGTACGGGGCGCCGGGGGATTCCGGCGAGGATGCCGACGGCCGCGGGCACGCACAGCGCGGCGACGGCCCAGAAAGTGGCGCGCCAGCCGAGCAGCGCGCCCAGCACCGAACCCCCCGGCACACCGGCGATCGTGGCCACCGTGGTGCCCGACAGCAGGACGGCGAGCGCGCGGCCCTTCTTGTCGGGCGGAACCAGGGCCGTGGCCGTCGTCAGGGCCAGCGCGAGGAACCCCGCGTTCGCGAGCGCGGCAACGATGCGGGTCGCCACGAGGACCGCGAAGTTCGCGGTGACGGCGCCCACGACGTGGGCCGCCGCGAACAGCACGACGAACCCGACCAAACCGGCCCGGCCCGGTCGGTTGCGGGACAGCGCGGCCACGAGCGGCGCACCGACGACCATGCCGACCGCGAACGCCGAGGTGAGCAGGCCGGCCGTCCCGACGCTCACGCCGAGATCCGAGGCGATGTCCGGGATGAGGCCGGCGAGCATGAATTCCGAGGTGCCCATGGCGAAGACCGCCAGGGCGAGCAGGTAGAGGGGCAGAGGCATCGAAGGGCTCCGAGGCGATGAGAAAGCGTGGGAAGAGACGCGTCTCGTCACCGCGGTCAGCACCCGTGGGCGCGCTCGCCCGGCCGCACACGCGGCGGGGCGACGGAGCGCGGAAACTCAGATGTTCAGGGGGCTGACGGCGTGACCGAAAGCCCCCACCGTGGATGCCTCGGGGCTCGACATGGCCCGCACAGTACCTGATGCGTGCCCGGCCCGGGACAGGGGTTTCGGGCGTGGGCCCCTTGCCCTCAAGCGTCGGCGCACCGGGCATCTTGCGGGTGAACCGGTCGACGGCGTGCCCCGGCCCGCCCCGGCGTCGCCTGAGACTCCCGGTACCGCATCTCCTCCGTGCGCGGCTGCGCCCGACTTGCCGTGAGCGCGGCCCTGGTTGCCTCGGGCGATTTGCGCTTTATATCCACTTAAATTGAGCAATCGTGTGATTTCCTCATTTGATGTGGTTATGGAGTGTTCTCTGTCCAAGGGAAGGAAAGCCGCATGATCCGTAAGCTGGCCGCGGAGCTGTTGGGGACAGGACTACTCGTCTACGTCGCCGTCGGTGTGGCGACACTGTCGTTCGGATTCGGTACCGCGGGGCAGAGCTTCGCGGCCGGCGTGGTCGCCACCGCGCTGGCGTTCGGCCTGGTGCTGCTGGCCCTCGCGTACGTCCTCGGACCGATCTCCGGCTGTCACGTCAACCCCGCCGTGACCCTGGGTTCGCTCTTGTCCGGCGGTATTTCGGTGATCGAGGCCGTCGGCTACTGGATCGCCCAGTTCGCCGGGGGCATTCTCGGCGCACTGCTCCTGTGGGCGACCTTCTCCGACTCGCCGTTCTACAGCCGGAGCACCACCGGCCTCGGCGCCGACGGCTGGGGCAAGGCCAGCCCGATCGAGATCGGCTGGGGCGGCGCGTTCCTGATCGAGATGGTGCTGACCGCGGTGTTCGTGTTCGTCGTCCTCAGCGTCACCGGCAAGACCGCGAACGCGACGGTCGCGGGGCTGACCATCGGGTTCGCGCTGGGCGTCGTCCACCTCCTGGGGATCCCGGTCACCGGGACCTCGGTGAACCCGGCCCGTTCCCTCGGGCCCGCCCTCATCGTCGGCGGGGAGGCACTGAAACAGGTCTGGCTCTTCATCGTCGCGCCGTTGGTGGGCGGCATCCTGGCCGCCGGCCTGCACTGGCTGCTCAACACGAAGCCCGTCGCCGCCCCGCCGCACGAGACCTCGGCCGCCGGCGCCACCTGACCGGCTCTCTCCCGCA
This sequence comes from Yinghuangia sp. ASG 101, assembly GCF_021165735.1. GTDB lineage: Bacteria > Actinomycetota > Actinomycetes > Streptomycetales > Streptomycetaceae > Yinghuangia. The sequence goes on from NZ_CP088911.1 coordinate 8,144,487, forward strand.
CGACCCGCCGCGGCTGACCTCACCCCCGAGGTCAGCCGCGGTTTTCCCATGCCTTGGCGAGCAGTTCGTACGACCGCACCCGGTCCTCGTGGCGGTGTGTGATCGTGGTGATCGCCAATTCGTCGGCGCCCGTCGCGTCGCGCAGCAGTGCCAGCCCGGCGACCACGGTCTCCGGCGAACCGACGATCTGCGTCGCGACGCGGTCGCGTACGAGCTCGCGGTCCTCCTCGCTCCACGCGTACGCCAGCGCCTCGTCGGCCGGCGGGAACGGAATCGCGGACTGGTTGCGGCGTATGCTCCGCACCCACAGGCCGTAGCCCGCGGCGAGATCACGGGCGGTCGCGTCGTCGTCGGCGACGACCACATCCGCCGACACCGACACATACGGTGCCGCCAGCTCCGCCGAGGGGCGGAACGCCGCGCGGTACGCCTCCACCGAGTCGATCACCGTACTGGGGCTGTGGTGGTACGACGCCGCGAACCGCAGCCCGCGCGCCCCCGCGACCCGCGCGCTCTGCCCGCCGGACGCCCCCAGCACCCACAACTCGACGTCGGCCCCCTCACCGGGGTGGGCGCGCACGCTCACCCCCTCGTCGCTCCGGTACGTCCCGGCGAGCAGGTCGATCACCTGCCCGATCTGCTCGTCGTAGTCCGGCGTCCAGGCGCCCGGCTGCTGGAGCACGCCGAGCAGCGCCCCGAAACGGGGTGACCCCAGCAGCGGCGACAGGTCGAACTGCCGCGGCAGCAGAAGGCCGTTCGGGGTGTGCTGGTCGGTGTCGTGGGCGACCTTCCCGCGCGTCTCGCGGAACCGGTCCGCGGCGGTCGACGGCCCACGCCCCTCGGTCGGGGCCGGACGGCCGAACGAACGGCCGATACCCAGGTCGAGGCGCCCCGGGAACGCCGCGTCGAGCAGCCCGAACTCCTCGACCGCGGACAGCGGCGTGCGATGCCCGAACTGCACCCCCGCCGACCCCAGCCGGATGCGTTGGGTGGCCTGCCCCGCCAGCGCGATCGCCAGGGCCGGCGACACGCCGAGGACACCGGGGTTCAGGTGGTGCTCGGCGAACCAATAGCGGGCGTACCCGAACTCCTCGGTGCGCCGCGCCAGATCGACCGCGTGGGCGACGGCGTCGCGGTGGGTCTCGCCCTGACTCAGCGGAATCAGGTCGAGGACGGCGAGGGGGGTGGGGCTCATCGTGCTCTCCTCGGGACTGCGAAAAAGGCCGGGCCGCCGGGGCCGGCCGTGGGCGGGCGCCTGCGGACGGAACGCGGTCCGGCACCTCGGGGGCGCCGGGTTCGGGCGAGTGCGGGGGACAGCGGGATCCGGCGTACGCGGTGGCGGCCTCGGCGATGCGGATCACCGCACCGGGGTGGTCGCGCGGCGGCGCGGCCACGTGCGGTCGGGACGATCACCGTGCCGGAGGCGAGATTGCCGACGGCACGACACCGCGACAGCGGACGGCGGCCGTGCCACCACGCGGGATGCCGACCGCCGTGCGTCGCGTTTGCCGTCGGCAACAGCCGTGGCGGGAATGGTTGTCGGGCTGTGCGCGTGTGTCGGGCCCGTCGAAGGAGCCGAGCGGGCCACACGAGGCGAGGGGGCCGGTGGGGTGCCGGGGCTGGCATGAACCGCACGCGCACACGAACCCGCCGACGGCATCGGGTGCCGCGATGCGCCGCCCCCTTCGGCCGCGCGGGCCGTGCGGGGCGGTTCAGCTACACAGCGAACTCGCCGACCGGCGCAGATCGATGGGAAGGCACCGGGTGAGCGGCGTGACAGACGGCAGGCCACCGGTCCGCATCCGCACTCCCTCCGCCGAAGCGCCCGCGAAACCGGGCCCTTCCGGGGAAGTTAACGCAGGCCGCCCACGCTTGTCCATGAAACCTGACGCACCGTTAACATGCCTGGCATGTCCCGGCAATGCCACCGGACAACCGGGCACCCAGTACCGGGCGCCAAGCGGTGGTCACGCGGACAATCGCACCTGCTCCGGCACCGCCCAAGCCACCGGGCCGGGCCCCGGACACCCGTCGGCGATCACGCCGACAGCCGTCCCCGTGCCGCCCCGAGACCGCCGCCGCACGCCGTCCGTGGTCGGGCGCCACCCGGACAACCGCAATCCTCCACGCCACCGCCTCCCGCCCGGCCCCGCGTCAGAACCTCCACCGCGTCGCGGCCACAATCTCCTCCGCCGTCGCCCCCGGGAAACGCGCGCCTTCGGCCCGGCGCACCGCCGTGATCGCGCCGTGGAGTTCCGGACCCATCGCCGCCGCCAGCACACCGCAGCGTTCGAACGCGTCCGCCGCGTCCTCCAACGACGCGGGCAGGCGCTCGGCGCCCGTGCCCTCCGGATTGCCGTGGGTCTCCGGGGGAAGCGACAGACCCCGATCGATTCCGTCCAGCCCCGCGGCGATGACCGCGCCCATCGCCGCATAGGGATTCGCGGCCCCGTCGAAGCTCTTGACCTCGACGTTCGCACTCGTCGCGCGCTCACCGACGCTTCCGGTGATCAGGCGTACCGCCGCCTCGCGGTTCTCCCACCCCCAGCACCGGTACGCACCCGCCCAACGCGACGGCACCAACCGCAGGAAACTCGCCGCCGAGGGCGCGCCGACCGCCGTCAGGCCCGGCAGCGCGTCGACGATCCCGGCCACGAAGCCCTCCGCCTCGCCGGTCAGCCCGTGAACGCGGTCGCCGCCCTGCATCATGTTGACGACGTCGCGCCACAGACTGACGTGCAGGTGGCCGCCGTTGCCCACCGATCCCGGCAGCACCACGGGGGCGAACGACGCCCGCAAGCCGTGCCGCGCCGAGACCGCCCGGACCGTGTGCCGCACGGCCATCGCGGTATCCGCCGCGCCCACGCCGTCCTCCGGCGCCAAGGACACCTCGAACTGCCCGGCCGTGTACTCCGGATGCAGTTGGAGCACCGCCATGTCCTGGGCGGCGAACGCCGCCAGGAGGTCGCGCAGGTAGTCGGCACACTCCACCACCCGCTGCATGCCGTACGCCGGACCCTCGGCCGCCACCACCGGCGGCTCGTCCGCCGACCCCGCCCGCGCCACGACCCACTCGACCTCGAACCCGGCCCGCAGCGCCAGCCCGCGCCGTGCCGCCTCGGCCTGCATCCGCCGGGCGAACCCGCGCGTACACAGGGGATGCGCGGTGCCGTCCTGCGCCAGACGGTCGCCCGGCGCCCAGGCCCAGCCCGGCTGCGCCGCCGACACCACCACACGATCGAGGTCGGGCACCAGGCGCAGGTCGCCCACCGGACCGCCGCTCCACGAGGTCTCCGTGATCGAGTCGTCCGCGAGGAACACGTCGAACACCGGCGAGGCCCCGACACCCCACGCCGCCACGTGCTCCAACCGCCGGATGGGGAACGTCTTCACACGGCAGACGCCCGCGTTGTCGACCCAGTCGACCGCCACACCCGCCACGCCCCGAGCGGCCAGATCGGTGGCGACGACCCGTGCCCGCGCGGCCCGCTCGGCGCGCACCTCGGCGGAGACCGCGGCCTCACGACGCGGGCCGCCCCCGCGGGACGCGGTTGTGCCCGACGCGTGCGAAACATCCATGGTGCCGGTCATGCCGCCATCCTGCGGCCGGCACCCGAGGCGCCGACACTGCCCATTCGCGTAGTCCTGAGCATGCCCAGGCCCGCCCCCGAGCGCGCCCGCATCACCCACCCGCCCGCACACCGCGCCGCGATCTCACACGCACCCGGTAGCGCGTGCGAAAGGACGAAACATCGCGCGCCGCCCGGCGTGACCCGCACGTCACCGGCGTTTCGTACGGTCGGCGCGGTTCCGGTGGGAGGGAGCGTGCCGAAGTGGTCGCCAACGGGCAGCAGTCGCGGGTGCGCACGGTGTGCTCGTACTGCGGTGTGGGCTGCGGGATGGTCCTCGACATCGCCGTCGGGCCGGACGGGCGGCGCATCGTGCGCAAGGCGTCCGGCGACAAGGAGCACCCCGCGAACCTCGGCCGGCTGTGCACCAAAGGCGCCACGACCGCCGACATGCTCGCGGCCCCCGGCCGCCTGACCACCGCGCTCCTGCGCCCGGAACGCGGCAGCGAACCCGCGCCCACGAGCCTGGACGCGGCCATCGCGGAGACCGCCCGCCGGTTCCGCGCGGTGATCGACGAACACGGGCCCGACGCCTTCGCACTGTATGTGTCGGGCCAGATGAGCCTGGAGGCGCAATACCTGGCGAACAAGCTGGCCAAGGGCTTCATCCGCACCAACCAGATCGAGTCGAACTCGCGCCTGTGCATGGCCAGTGCCGGCACCGGCTACAAACTCTCCCTCGGCGCCGACGGCCCTCCGGGGTCGTACGACGACTTCGACAAGGCGGACGTCTTCCTCGTCATCGGCTCGAACATGGCCGACTGCCACCCGATCCTGTTCCTGCGCATGATGGACCGCGTCAAGGCCGGGGCCAAGCTGATCGTCGTCGACCCGCGCCGTACCGCCACTGCCGCCAAGGCCGACCTGTTCCTGCAGCTCAGGCCCGGCACCGACCTCGCGCTGCTCAACGGCCTGCTGCACCTGCTCGCCGAAAACGGCCACACCGACCCCGAGTTCATCGCCGCGCACACCGAAGGCTGGGACGCGATGGGGGGCTTCCTCGCCGACTACGCGCCCGCCGAGGTCGCCGCGACCACCGGCATCCCCGAGGACGACATCCGTACGGCCGCCCGCTGGATCGGCGAGGCCGCGGAGTGGATGTCGTGCTGGACGATGGGCCTCAACCAGAGCACCCACGGCACGTGGAATACGAACGCCCTGGTCAACCTGCACCTCGCCACCGGCGCGCTGTGCCGCCCGGGCAGCGGCCCGTTCTCCCTCACCGGCCAGCCGAACGCCATGGGCGGCCGGGAGATGGGCTACATGGGCCCCGGCCTGCCCGGCCAGCGCTCGGTCCTGGTCGCCGAGGACCGCGCGTTCACCGAAGACCTGTGGGGACTGGAACCCGGCACCCTCCGCGAGGACGGCGTCGGCAAGGGCACCGTCGAGATGTTCCGGCGCATGGCCGACGGCGACATCAAGGCCTGCTGGATCATCTGCACCAACCCCGTCGCCTCCGTCGCCAACCGCAAGACCGTGATCGAAGGCCTCGAAGCCGCCGAATTCGTCGTCACGCAGGACGTGTTCGCCGACACCGAGACCAACGGCTACGCCGACGTCGTCCTCCCCGGCGCGCTGTGGACCGAGACCGAGGGCGTCCTGATCAACAGCGAACGCACCCTCACCCTCGCCCGGCCCGCCGCCGACCCGCCCGGCGACGCGACCGCCGACTGGCGCATCATCGCCCGCGTCGCCCAGGCCATGGGCTACACCGACGCCTTCGCGTACGACTCCGCAGAGGAGGTCTTCGCGGAGATCACCCGCGCCCACAACCCCGCGACCGGGTACGACCTGCGCGGCGTCACCCACGCGCGGCTCCGCGCCAACCCCGTCCAATGGCCCGCCGCCCCCGGCGGCCCCGACCGCAACCCCGTCCGCTACCTCGGGGAGGACGCCCGCCCCCGGTTCCCCACCGCCTCCGGCCGCGCCGTTTTCTTCCCCAGGCCCCACCTGCCGGCCGACGAAATGCCGGACGACGACTACCCGTTCGTCCTCAACACCGGCCGCGTCCAGCACCAGTGGCACACCCTGACCAAGACCGGTCGCGTCGACAAACTCAACAAACTCAATCCCGGCCCGTTCGTCGAGATCCACCCCGACGACGCCGCCGCGCTCGGCCTCGGCGACGGCGACCCCGTCGAAGTCGCCTCACGACGCGGCAAGGCCGTCCTGCCGGCCGTCGTCACCGACCGCGTCCTGCCCGGCTGCTGCTTCGCGCCGTTCCACTGGAACGACCTGTTCGGCGAATACCTCAGCATCAACGCCGTCACCAACGACGCCGTCGACCCGCTGTCCCACCAACCCGAGTTCAAGGTCTGCGCGGTCGCGCTCGCCAAGGCCGCCGCGCCCGTCGCGGTGACACCGCCGCACGCCGCCGCGGGCGACACGGCACCCGCCGCCCCCGAACCGCCCGCCGCCGCCGTCGACCTGGCCGACCTGGCCGACCTGGCCGACCTGCTGGGCGTACGCGACCTCGCGCCACCGGCGTTCGACGCCCGCGAACAGCGCTACCTCGCGGGATTCCTCGCGGGCCTGGGCGCGGACCCGTCCGGGGTGCCCGTCCTCCCGCCGACCGCGCCGCTGCGCCCCGAGCAATCCCTGTGGGTCGACGGCCTGTTGGCGGGGTGCTTCTCGCGCCTGCCGGAACCGGCCGCGACCGTGCCGGCCGCCGACGCGGCCACCGTCGTCCGGGACGCGCCCCCACCCGGTCGCCCGGTCGCCGTCCTGTGGGCCTCGCAGACCGGCAACGCCGAGGACTTCGCGGCGCACACCGCACAGCGGCTCACCGCGGCCGGCCACGCGGTCACCCTCGCCGGTATGGACGACGCCGACCCCGCGGCGCTGCCCACCGCCGACGTCCTGCTCATCACGAGCACCTTCGGCGACGGCGACGCGCCCGACAACGGCGGCGCGTTCTGGGACGCGCTGAGCGCCACGACCGCCCGCCTCGACCACCTGCGCTACGCCGTTCTCGCGCTCGGAGACTCGTCGTACGACGATTTCTGCGGGTACGGGCGGCGCCTCGACCGGCGGTTCGAGGAGTTGGGCGCCACCCGGCTGTCCCCGCGCACCGACTGCGAACCGGACTTCGCATCCGCCGCGGGCGCCTGGCTCGACCGCGTCCTCACCGCACTCACCGGCGAGAACGCCGAGCACCGCACCGCCCCGGCCACCCCGGCCTCGGCCCCGGCACCCGCCCCGAGCCCGCGCACCACCGGGCCCGCCCCGGCCCTCGCCCCTCTCGTCGGCAACCGCCTGCTCAGCCTTCCCGGCGCGGCCAAGGAAGTCCGCCGCTTCACGTTCGACCTCACCGGCACCGGGCTTACGTACCAGGTCGGCGACGCGCTGAGCGTCCGTCCGCGCAACACGCCCGCGCTCGTCGCCGAATGGCTCGCGCTGACCGGCGCCGACGAGGACGCCCCCGTCGACCTGGAGGGGCCCGGCCGGGTCTCGTTCGGCGAGGCACTGCGCGGGCACCTCGACATCACCAGGATCACCCCCGACCTGCTGCGCTTCCTCGCCGACCGGACCGGCGACCGCCGCCTGCGCAAGCTCCTGCGCCACGACGGCGAACTCGCCTCGTGGTCGTGGGGGCGTCAGGCCGTCGACGCCCTCGCCGAACACCCCGTGCGGGCGGGCGCCCAGGAGTGGGCCGACGTCCTGAAACCGCTGCGGAACCGCCTCTACTCCATATCGTCGAGCCCCCGGACCGACCCCGGCGAGGTCTCCCTCACCGTCTCCGTCGTGCGGTACGAGAGCCCGTCCGGGACGCGGCGCCAGGGCGTCTGCTCGGCGTTCCTCGCCGACGCCGAACCGGGGCTGCCCGTCCCGGTGCACGTGCAGCCCGCCCCGCACTTCCGGCCGCCCGCCGACCCGGACACCCCGATGATCATGATCGGGCCGGGGACCGGCGTCGCCCCCTTCATCGGCTTCCTGCACGACCGCCGCACGCGGGGACACCCGGGCCCCAATTGGCTCTTCTTCGGCGAACAGCACCAGGACACCGACTTCTACTACCGCGACGAACTCGCCGCGTTCCACGCCGACGGCACCCTCGACCGCCTGGACACCGCGTTCTCGCGCGACCAGCGCAGCAAGATCTACGTCCAGGACCGCATGCGCGAACACGGGCGCGGGGTGTGGAACTGGCTGGAGGACGGCGCGCATGTGTACGTCTGCGGCGACGCGTCCCGCATGGCCAAGGACGTCGACGCCGCACTGCGCGACATCATCACCGTCCACGGCGGCCTCACCGACGACGGCGCCGCCGCGTACGTCAAGCGCCTGAGCGCCGAGAAGCGGTACGTGCGCGACATCTACTGAGCGCCCGAGGGGCCCGGTGGGCGCGGGTTCCGCGCGGCACGCCGCCGAAAGCGCCCGGGGCGGGGGCCCGACCGTCCGCCCCGCCCCGGGCGCGGGCTCGTCAGACCCCGGCGAGCGCCCGGCCGGCCGCGCGGGCGGCGTCGAGCGCCCGCGTGCGGGCCTGCTCGGCGAGGTCCTTCAGGTCCTCCATGCCGGGGGTCGTCGCGGCGAGGGTCAACTCCCGCTTGACGACGGTGAGGTCGGCTCCCCAGACGTCGGCGAGAATGCGCTCCAGGTACGGCGTGGAGTGGTCCCATCCCTCGCGCGGCGTGCCCGGGCCGTATCCGCCGCCGAGCGTGGTGACCAGCAGCGTCGGGGTGTCCTTGAGCAGGGGAGTGGCCGGTCCGCCCCCGGCGATCACGAGGTCCGTCCAGATCTTGAAGTGCTGGGAGACGCCGAAGTTGTAGAGCGGAACGGCGAGGATCGCCGCGTCGGCGCCGCGCAGTTCCTCGGCCAACGCCACGCCCAGGGCGACGGCTTCGCGCTGGGCGGGGGAGTGGTCCGCCTCGGGGGTGAAGCCGGCGGTGGTCGCGAGGGTCCACGCGTCGGAGGGGAAGAAGCCGGTGCCGATGTGGCGGCGGGTGACCGTGCCGTCGGGGTGCGCGGCGGCCCACTCGGCTTCGGCGGCGTCGGCGATCTCGGCGCTGGTGGAGGCGCCGGGCAGGATGCTGGCGTCCAGGCGGAACAGGTTCATGGCGGGTTTCCTCGCAGGGGTGGGTGGTCCGCGGGTGTGCTCGGGACAGGGACCGGCACAGGGCGTGCCGGGGTGCGCGGGACGGCGGCGTTTCCGTTGCCGGCGCCGCCGCGACCCGCTCCAGCATAAACGGACTTTACCCCGGTTATTCTTCCCTGGGATAGGTTGACCGCGTGGACACCGTGCCTTTCGGGAAGCCCCGCGCCGAGCGCGCCGACGCGGTGCGCAACCGCGAGCTGCTGCTGGAGACCGCCCGCGCGATGATCGCGGAGCACGGCGCGGAGAAGGTGACGATGGACGGCCTGGCCGAGCGCGCCGGGCTGGGCAAGGGCACCGTCTTCCGCCGCTTCGGCTCCCGGGCCGGAATCTTCAAGGCCCTGCTCGACGCGGACGAACACCGGTTCCAGGAACAGGTGTTGGGCGGCCCCCCGCCGCTGGGCCCCGGCGCCGACCCGGTGGACCGGCTCGTCGCGTACGGCCGCGCCCGCATCGCGTTCCTCGTCGACCACCACGCGATCGCCCGCGCGGCCCTGGAGCGAGGCGGCCCCGTCCCGACCGGCGAGCCGACGGTCACGCAACTCCACATCCGCATGCTGCTGGGCCGGGCGCAGGTGCGCATGCCCGAGCTGACGGCCCTGTCGATTCAGCTCACCGCCGCCCTGGAAGGCCCGCTGCTCCTCTACCTGACGATGCCCGAATCGGACGCCCCGCCGGCCGCCGAGGTCGACCGCTTCCTCGGCGACAGCTGGCAGGCCCTCATCGAACGCATCGCGCGCTGACCGGCCGCATACCGCGAACGCCCGCGACGGGCACCCTGACGACCGTCACGTCGCCGTGCCCCCCACGCCCGGCTCACCCTCCGCGTGCTCCTCGTCGGCACGGTCCCACGGCGGGGCGTATGCCTCGACACAAGCTGCCGGCCCATCCCGAAGCCGCCGTCGGCTCTCCGACGCGGTCGTGCCGCCGCCCGGCGGGAAGAGGCGTCGGACGGCGGCGACGACCGCCGCGCGCCGGGCGGCCGAACCGCCGTCCACGGCGCCGGAGTCGGACGCGTCCGCCATGCCCGGCTTGTCGGCCCACGCCATGGCGATCTGATTGACCAGCACGAGGACGTCCAGCGGGTCCCACGCGGGATCGAGGAGCCCGGCCTCCTGGGCGGCCCGCAACCGCTCGACGACTTGGGGGCCAGGCCGCTCAGCACGTTGATCTGCCGGGCGTCGTCCCGCGTGAGGGCCGGGTTGCCGGGGCCGGTCGCCGCTTCCCGCCCGCTCGCGTAGGTGCCCGTGCCGGTCTCGACGCGGACGACGCCGTCGAGTGCGGAGAGCGCGACCGCGTACGCCTTCACCTCGGTGCCGACGACGGCACTCCTGATGAGCGCGTGGGGCCACATACACGGCCTCGTCGTCCTGGAGGTCTTCGGGCACACCGGCTTCCTCGGCGAGCACAGGCCGCGCCCTTCCGCATGGCGATGCGGGACCTGGTCGACGGCATCCGCCGCCGCGTCCCCGCCGCGCCCGACGAGGCCCCCGAGCACGGTTCGTGAGCGCCGGGATCCGCGGCGCCGGACCGGAGCGCCGGTCGTATTCTGCGTTTGTTGACTTCCCGTCGAAGCCTTGAATAGCGTCCGAAGACGGATCGGACGCGAGCGGAGCGCCCCCACCGGCTCCGCGACACCGCGCCCGGTCCACCGCGACCCGGGCAACCCCACCCGGGGCGAGCGGAGGCCGCCGGCGTCACACCGCCGCGTCGGCCACCGCACCGAACGAACGCGCACATGAGGGAGATCCGTCCATGACCCACCGCCCGTCGGCGCCGACCTGCGCGCCCCCCGTACGACACACGGTCGGCCGATCCTCGGGCGAGGCGGCATGAGCGCCGCCGGCTCGGCCGCCACGCAGCCGCTGCGGGGCCTGGAGATCGTCGAGTGCGCGACCTTCGTCGCCGGTCCGTCCGGCTGCATGGCACTCGGGCAACTCGGCGCCGACGTCATACGCATCGACCCCATCGGCGGCGCGGCCGACCACAACCGCTGGCCCCTCGCCTCGACCGGCGCCAGCCTCTACTGGGCCGCCCTCAACAAGGGCAAGCGCTCGATCGCCCTCAACCTCCGCGACCCCCGGGGCCGCGAGATCGCCCTCGAACTCGCCACCCGGCCCGGGCCGGAACGCGGCCTGTTCGTCGACAACGCGGTCGGCCGCAGCCGCCTCACGTACGACGAACTGCGCGCGCGGCGCCCCGACATGATCCACCTGCACATCCAGGGCCACGCCGACGGCCGCCCCGCGGTCGACTACACCGTCAACGCCGAGATGGGCATCCCCACCATCACCGGCCCGGAGGACAGCGCGGCGCCCGTCAACCACGTCCTGCCCGCGTGGGACCTGCTCACCGGCATGCACGCCACCACCGGCCTGCTCGCCGCCCTGCACCGCCGTACCACCAGCGGCGAGGGCGCCCACATGGAACTGGCCCTCGCCGACGTCGCCGCCGCCGCGGTCGCCGGGATGGGCTGGCTCGCCGAGGCCGAGGAGCGCGGCACCGAACGGCAGCGCCTCGGCAACCACCTCTACGGCAGCTACGGCTCCGACTTCGCGTGCGGCGACGGCCGACGCGTCATGGTCGTCGCCCTCACCGAGGCCCAGTGGCACGCGCTGCAGAACGTCACCGGAACCACCGCCGTGTTCCGCGCGCTCCAGGACGCCATCGGCGCCGACCTGGACCGCGAATCCGACCGCTACGAACTGCGCGAGACCATCGCCGCCGTCATCCGGCCCTGGTTCGCCGCACGCCCGCTCTCCCAGGTGGTCAAGGAACTCGACGCCGCCAAGGTGCTGTGGAGCCCCTACCGCACGATGCCGGAAGTCGTCGCCGACCACCGCGCGAACGACTCGCTGCCGGTGCTCGCCGACGTCGACCAGCCCGGCGCCGGGCCGATCATCTCGGCACGCCCGCCGCTGCGCTGGGCCGGCGCGTACGGCACCGCCGCCCCGGCCCCGCTGCTCGGCGCGGACACCGAGGAAATCCTCACGGGGCTCGGCCTCGACGGCACCGAGATCGCGGCCCTGCACGACACCGGGGTCGTCGCCTCGGCCCGCACCTGACACACCGTCCGTTCCCGGGGCCGCGTCCGCCGTCGTGCGGTCGCGGCCCCGCGCCTGTCACGCCAACTCGGCGCGCCCCGTGGCGTGCACCGTTCCGTCGCCCGACTCCACCCGCAACTCGACCGCGCCGTCCGCGGCGTGCTCGCGTACGACGGCCAACTCCGCGCCGACGAACGCCGGGCGGCTGATCCGGTACGCGAACGACCCGAGCACCGACTTCTCCCGGCGCAGCGGCTCCAGCATCAGCCACGTCATCAACGGCCCGTGCACCACCAGCCCGGGATAGCCCTCCACCTCGCGGGCGTACGGCTCGTCGTAATGGATCCGGTGCGTGTTCGCCGTCAACGCGCTGACGCGGAACAGCAGTTGCGGGTCGGTCGTGAGCCGCAGCGCGCCGCCCGGCTGCTCGGCGGTCTCCGCCGCCGTCTCGGCCGACGCGCCCGCGGCAGCCGCGCGGCCCGGGGCCGCACCCGGGTGGGGGAGCCCGGACCGGTACACGAGGTCCTGCTCCTCCACCGCACACAGCTCGCCGTTCTGGCGCAGTTCGTTGCGGATCGTCACGAAGAGCATCGCGCCCCCGCGCCCGCTCTTGGGCTCGGTCCGCACATGCACGGTCGTGCACTCCGCGGGTGTCCCCAGCACCACCGGCCGGTGCGCGGTGAACCGGCCGCCCGCGAACATGCGCCGGCGCTCCGGCAGCGGCGGCAGGAAGCGGCCGTGCAGCGGATGCCCGTCCGGTCCCAACGCGGCGCGCGCCGGCCAGGTCAGGAAGTACAGCCCGTGCCACAGCGGCGGCAGCGCGTCCCCCTCGGCCGGCGCCGTCTCGGGCACCCCCAGCACGGCCGCCAGCGCGGCACTGGGCGCCGCCGCGAGCGCGTCACCCGTCACGAGCGGTTCGGGCCGCCAGCCCTCGACCATCGCCGCGATGGCCTCGATGTCCTCTGTCACGATGCTCCTCGGTCCCTCGACGACCGCCACCGACCGAGCGAGCGAGCAGGCACTCGCGCGTCCACGGCGGCCCCGCCATCCGGTACAGGCCCGGAAAATCCTATGCGGCGGCGCGAAGCCCACACGGGGCCGGGGGACGCCTCGCGACCCGCGGGACGGTGCCGCGGGCCGGAGGATGCCCGGAGAACCCACCCGCGAGGAGGCGGCGCCGCGGCAACCGCTGCCGTGGCGTCGGACGTTGCCCGGGGGCGCAGGGCGATGTCGCGGCCGAGAGGCCCCGCGGAACCCACCCGCGACGGCGGCGCCGGACGGTGCTCGCGGCACACCCCTCCGCGCCTCACGGCACTCAGGGCGATGTCGCGGGCCCGGAGAACCGGCCCCGTGAGGCGGCGGTGGTCGCGCCGCCGGAAGGGCCCGTGCGCCCCCCTGGCGGGCAGAGAGGGCGGTCTCGGGCCCGCGGAAACCCAGGGGAACCGGCCCCGCGCGAGAACCGGCCCCGTGAGGCGGCGGTGGTCGCGCCGCCGGAAGGGCCCCAGCGCCCCTCGCGGGCAGAGAGAGCGGTTCGGGCCCGCGGAAACCACGGGGTACCGGCCCCGCGGTTTCGGTGGCGGTTGCTTCCCCGGAGGTGTCGCCGGAAGGCGTCCGCGGACACACCCACTCCACCCGCCCCGGCCCCCGCCGCGCCCCCGCCGCGCCCCCGCCCCGGCCCCCGCCGCGACACGGTCGCGCGCCGACAGCCCCCGATGCCGTTCACCCCCGCCGACGGTCACTCCCGGCGCCCGCACTCGTTGGACCGTCGTCGGGAGGTCGCACACTCCCGCGAAGCGACGTCGTCGACCAACCCTGGAGGCACCGTGTCCGTCGCATCCGGTTCCCCGCCCCGCCTGGGTCCCGAGGACACGGTCACCCGCCCGCCCGGGCCACCCCGAGGCCGCTGGGTCGCCAGCGGTGTGGTGTGCGTGGGCCTGTACCTGCTCGGCCTCGACATGACGGTGCTCAACGTCGCCGCGCCACCCTTGCAGGAAGACCTGTCGGCCAGTACCGCCCAGGTGCAGTGGGTCGTCAACGGCTACTCCCTGATGCTCGGCGGGCTCGTCCTGACCACCGGGTCCGTGACCGACCGCATCGGACGCCGACGCGCGTTCGTCTCCGGCGTCGCCGCGTGCGGTGCCGCGTCCGTGGTCGGCGCGACGGCGTCCACGGTGGCCGTCGTGATCGCCGCACGGTTCGCGATGGGCGCCGGCGCGGCACTCCTGATGCCGGCGACGCTGTCGGTCATCACCAACCTGTTCCCCGAACCCGACCTGCGGCGCCGCGCGATCGCGCTGTGGGCCGCGGTGGGCGCCGCGGGTGCCGCCACCGGGCCGCTGCTCGGCGGCTGCCTGGTCGAATTCCTCTCCTGGCGCGCCGCGTTCTGGGTCAACGTGCCCCTCGCCGCCGCCGGGATCGCCCTCGCCCTGCGGTACGTGCCCGAGTCGTACGCCCTGCGCGGCGAACGCTTCGACGCGGTCGGCGCGCTGCTCTCGGGGCTCGGCTTCCTCGGCCTCGTATGGGCGGTCATCGAAGGGCCCACCCGGGGGTGGGGCAGCCGTGCGGTGGTGGCCGGATTCGTCGGTGCGGGCCTGCTCCTGGCGGTGTTCGCCGCGCACCAGGTCCGCGCCCGTGCGCCGATGCTGCCCCTGCCGCTGCTGCGCCGCCCGGCGATCGGCGTCGCGGCGGCCGTCCTCGCGCTGCTGTGCTTCGCGCTGCTGGGCACGTTCTTCATCGGCACGCTCTACCTCCAGAACGTGCTGGGGTGTTCGCCGTGGCAGGCCGGCGTGCGCACGCTGCCGGTGCCGGTCGCGCTGGCCGTGGGCGCGGGGGCGGCGGTGCCGCTGACGACCCGGTACGGCGTGCGCGTGCCCACGGTGACGGGCCTGGCGGTGGTGACGGCCGGGTTCGCCGTCCTGGCCGGGGCCACGGCGACCGGCGGATACCCACGCGTGTTCGTGTTCGAGGTCGCCGCCGGGTTCGGAGCCGGGCTCGCGGTGGCGGCGTGCACGGAATCGGTCATGGCCGCGGTGCCCTCCGAGCGGGCGGGCCTCGGGTCGGCGATCAACGACGCCACCCGCCAGGTCGGTGCCGCGGTCGGCGTCGCGGTGCAGGGATCGATCCTGTCGGCGGTGTACGCGGACCGCCTGCCGTCGCTGCTCGCCCGCACCCCCGCCGCGGCACTCGCCGCGACCGGCGGCGGACACGATCCCCTGGCCGCGCGCGACGCGGTCACCGCCGCCCCCGGGCCCGTCCGCGCCCTCTACCTCGCCGGGGCGCGGCGGGCCTTCGTCGACGGGATGACCACCGCGGCCCTGGTCGCCGGAGCGGTCACCGCGATCCTGGCCGTCGTCGCCGTGCTGGCGCTCCCGGCCCGCCCGGCCGCCGCCGCGGCCCCGCAACCCCCGACCGACTGACCCGGCGCCGAAGTCGGACGCGCGGCAGGTGTTTTCGGCCATCGGACCACAGGCCTTCCCCGTCCCACCCCCGCCCGCGCACCGGTCATCCATACGAGTGACAACGCTTGGCCCCGTGCCCCTCGTCGTCGTTAGCGTGACCCGGGTGACTCCCCGACAACGGGCACAACTGGCGGCAGTGGCCGTCCACTTGCCCTCCGGCTACCGGACCATGGCCCAGACCCGCGAGCGGATCATCGCCGCGGGCAGTCCGGTCGTGCCGCCGCCGGGCATGCTGGAGAAGCTCACCGGCGTGCGCGGGGTGCACGTCCGCGACGACGGCGAGCAGTGCTCGGACCTGGCCGTGCACGCCGTACGCAAGGCACTCGCCGCCGCCGGCGCGACGGTGGACGACGTCGACCTGCTGCTGTTCGCGGCCGGCGGGCAGGACCTCGTCGAACCGGCGACCGCGCACATCGTCGCGGCCAAACTCGGCGCCACCTGCCCGGTGTTCGACGTCAAGAACGCCTGCAACAGCGTGCTGAACGCCGTCGAGACCGCCCGCGCGATGATCGAGAGCGGCCTCTACCGCACCGTGCTCATCGCCTGCGGCGAGGCCGCGACCACCGTCACCCGCTGGCACCTGCCGACCGGGCGCGCCTGGCGCGAGTCCATCGCCGGATTCACCCTCAGCGACGCCGGCGCGGCCCTGCTGATGACCGCCGGCCCCGCCGACGACGACGCGCCCGGTGTCCTCGCGACCCGGTTCTTCGCCGCGTCCGCGTCGTGGCGGGAATGCACGGTCGAGGCCGGCGGCTCGATGCACCCCCGGCCCGCCACCGACGAGCCCACGTATGTGCGCGTCAACGGCGACATGATGGCCATGGGAGAGCGGCACAACCGCGACGCCGTCGCCGACTTCCACGAGGAGATCCGCCTCGCCGAGCACGCCGCCTTCGTCGGGATCCACCAGATCTCCGTCGCGCAATTCCACAAGAGCGTCGGCAATTTGCCGTTCCCCGACGACCGGTACCTCCTCACCGTCGCCGACCACGGCAACGCCGCCTCGGCCTCGCTGCCGCTGCAACTCGTCCTGGCCCGGGAGTCCGGGAGGGTCGCGCCCGGCGACCTCGTCGCCCTGATCGGGATGGCGAGCGGATACAGCGTCGGCATGGCGCTCATCCGGATGTGACCACGGGCCATCGGGCCCCACCGACCGATCCCGAACCGCTCCTCGATCCGCAAAGGGCGATGCGATGTCCACCAAGCACACGGCACCCCCCATGCTGGAGGCATTGCGACCCATCGCCGAACGGGCGTTCGACGAACACCTCCGGCAGGCCACCGACTGGTACCCGCACCAATACATCCCGTGGAGCCAGGCCCGCGACTACGACGGCATCCTGGGCGGAGAGGCCTGGGAGCCCGGACAGCGGCGGATGAGCGTCGCCGTCCGCGACGCCATGCTGCACAACCTGCTCAGCGAGGAGAACCTCCCCGGCTACCACCGGGTCATCGCCCAGATGCTCTCGATGGACGGCGTCTGGGGCGCGTGGGTCAACCGCTGGACGCTGGAGGAGGCACGCCACGGCACCGCCCTGCGCGACTACCTGGTCGTCACCCGCGCGATCGACCCCGTGGCCCTGGAGCAGTCCCGCGTCCGCCACCTCCAGACCGGGTACGACCTGGACTATCCCGGCGACCTCCTCGCGTCCCTCACCTACGTCACGGTCCAGGAGATGGGCACCCGCCTGACGTACCAGAACATCCGGCGTCAGTGCGGCGACCCGGTGTGCGAGGCGCTCATGCAGCGCATCGTCGCCGACGAGAACCGGCACATGCTCTTCTACCGCACCCTGCTGGACGCGGCGCTGGACCTGTGGCCGGACGAGGCCATGCGGGCCGTCGGGAAAGTGGTCGCCACCTTCCGCTCCCCGGCCCACGCCGCCGCCGAATACCCCCGGCTCGCCCGGTCCATGACCCGGTCCGGCATCTACACCGTCGCCACCCACCACGACGAGGTGCTGCTCCCGCTGACCCGGTCCCTCGGCCTGCTCGAACGCGGCGGCCTCACCGCCGCCGGGCGGCAATCCCAAGACCGGCTCGGCGAATTGCTGGCGACGGCCGCCGAACTCGCCGAACGCTTCAACCGCCGCGCGGGCCACACACCCCGAACGCCCGACCCGACACCGCTCGCCGCACTCGCCGCGCCCACGACGAACACCGCGCCCTGACACCCGGATCCGACCAACGGAACGCCGGCGGCCCACCGGAACACCCCCCCCGCAAGCCGCACCACGCCACCACACCGCGAAAGGAAGCACCCACCCATGGCACGCTCCAGCCACGACATCCTCTCCGACTTACTCGTCGACGAATTCGACGTCGACCGCGCCACGTTGACGCCGGACGCCACCTTCGCGGACCTGGGCATGAACTCACTCGCCCTGGCGGAACTGCTCGTCATCGCCGAACGCGAACTCCACCTCGACATGTCCGACCTGGACGTCGACCTCGACCCCACCCTCACCCTCTCCGAGGTCGTCGAACACCTCGACGCCGTCCGCGGATCCGCCCCCGACGACACCGCGCGGTCTCCCCGGACCCCCCGGACCGACCCGACCGCGACACCGGCATGAGCGGGCGAACGAAGGAGCCGAACGTGCCCCGCGAACGCGGCGCGCGACCCCACGAGGTGCCCGCATGAGCGGCCCCGCCCCGCTCGACGACGTCGACCTCACGGCCGAACTCGAACCCCACGTCGCCGCGGGCCTGGACCGGCACCTTGCCGCCGCCCCGACATGGCTGCCCCACCAGTACATCCCCTGGAGCCGGGGCCGCGACTTCGACGGACCGCTCGGCGGGGAGCCCTGGAGCCCCGACCAAACCCCCCTGCCCACCGCCGTCCGCGGCGCGCTCGTCCTCAACCTGCTCACCGAGGACAACCTGCCCAGCTACCACCACGCGCTCGCCGCCCGCGTCGGCCGGCACGAGGCGTGGAACGCCTGGCTGCACCGCTGGACCGCCGAGGAGGAACGCCACAGCCACGCGCTGCGCGCCTACCTCAGCTGCACCCGCGCGGTCGACCCCGTCGCACTCGAACACGACCGCATGGCACTGCTCTCGCGCGGCTGGCGCGAAGCACCGGCACCGTTCCTGCACGCACTGGTCTACCTCACCGTGCAGGAGCTGACCACGCGCGTCATCCACCGCAACACCGGCCGCGCGTGCGGCGATCCGGTCGGCGAGCGCCTGATGGCCCGCATCGCCGCCGACGAGAACCTGCACATGCTCTTCTACCGCGAGCTGGGCCGACACGCCCTGGACATCGCCCCCGACGCGTACCTCGTCGCGTTCCGGGAGACCGTCGCCACCTTCAAAATGCCCGGCCACGTCCTCGCCGGTTTCCACGACAAGGCCCTGCGCGCCGCCGTCGCCGGGATCTACAACACACACCACCTCTACCACCACGTCCTCATGCCGCTGGTGACCGCACTCGGCCTGCTCGACCGCCCCGGCCTCGGGCCCGCCGGAGAACAGGCCCGCGACGCCCTCGCCGCCATGCTGGACCGCCTCCGACGCCGGGCCGCGCTCGTGGCTCCGCCCCCGGCGGCACCCGCACACGCCACGGCTTCCGGAGGTCGGCCATGACACGCGACGACATCGCCGTGACCGGCCTGGGGCTGCTCACCCCCGCCGGGCTCACCCCGCACGACAATTGGACCACCCTGTGCGACGGCACGTCCCTCGCCGCCGCCGATCCCGAACTCGCGGGACTGCCCGTCGACTTCTCGTGCCAGATGCCGCCGCTCGACACCACCGCGGAACTCGGACGCGCCCGCGTCCGCCGCCTGGACCCGTTCACCCGGTACGCCCTCATCGCGGCCCGCCGCGCCCTCGCCGACGCACACATCGACGCGGCCTCGTGGGACGGCAACCGCGTCGGCGTCATCCTGGGCGTCGGATCCAACAGCCTGCACACCTACCCCGAGGGTTTCGCCAGCCTCAACGACGGCCGCCCCCACCACGTCCCGCCCCACGCCCTGCCCCGCAGTCTGCCCAACATGGCCGCCACCGAAGTCGCCATCGACGTACGCGCGTTCGGCCCCGCTTTCAGCACCACCGCGTCGTGCGCGTCCGGTGCCACCGCCCTCGCCGTCGCCCGCGACCTGCTGCGCTCGGGCACCTGCGACATCGTGCTCGCGGGGGGAAGCGAATCGGGACGCTCCCGCATGACCGCGACCTGCTTCCACCAACTCCGCGCCCTCTCCCGGCGCCGCGACCGCCCCGAACTCGCCTGCCGGCCCTTCGACGAGAGCCGCGACGGACTCGTCCTCGGCGAGGGCGCGGCGGTGTTCGTCCTCGAACGCCACAGCAGCGCCCGCGCCCGTCGCGCGCCGGTCCGCGCCGTGCTCCGCGGTGTCGGGCTCACCTCGGACGCGCACGACCCCGTCGCCCCCCGCCCGGACGGCACCAACGCCGCACACGCCCTCAGCGTCGCCCTCGCCGACGCCGGCCTCCACCCCTCCGACATCGGCCACATCAACGCCCACGGCACCGGCACCCGCCACGGCGACGCGGCCGAGGCCACCGCCCTCACCCGTGTCTTCGGCCCGGAACCCCCGCCGGTCACCGCCCCGAAGAGCATCATCGGGCACACCATGGGTGCCGCGGGCGCCGTCGAGGCCGCCTACACGGTCCTCGCCCTCCAGCACCAGGCAATCCCGCCGACCGCCAACCACACCCACCAGGACGGCGACCACAAACTCGACATCGTCACCACGACCCCACGCCCGAGCCCCGCCACCGCCGCCGTCAACTGCTCCTTCGGCTTCGGCGGGCACAACGCCATCACCATCTTCACGACACCGTGAACCACCGTGTGTCGGCGGCCCGATCGGGGAGTGGGCGGGTTGACGGGACGGTGGGAGTCTTCACGACGGCCTGAATTGCGGCCGGATGGCGACCTGATCGGGGCGTGGGCCGGTCGAGGATCGGTGGCAGTCTTCACGACAGCATGAACTGCGGCCCGTCGGCGGCCTGATCGGGGAGCGGGTGGTTGAGGGGATCGGCGGGCGGTCCTCACGACGGCTTGAACCATCCCCGGTCGGCGCCGACCGGGGCGCAGACCGATTGCGCGGATCGGTGGGTGGTCTTGACGACGGCCTGAACCACCGCCCGTTCACGGCCCGACCGGGACTCCGGACCGGCTGACGGGAACGGTTGGCAGTGGCAAGGGCGTTCGTGGCTGTGGCTGTGGCTGTGGCTGTGGCTGTGGCTGTGGCTGTGGCTGCGGGCGTGGGCGTCGAGCCCAGTGCCGTTGCTTCCGGTGCGTGTGGACCCGTGGTGTCGCTGGCGAACCGGCGTCGCGGGTAGGGTCGGAGGCGGTGCCGGGGCGGGGCAGGGCCGTTCCACGAGCATGGGGAGGGGCCTGTGTCGGTGATGCTCGCGAAGGGCGGCAACCATCCCTTGGATGCCGCCTCGGTGGTCGTGGAGATCGCGTCCGAGGCGGCCATGGATGTGTCCGCGCTGCTCCTCGGCGCCACGGGCAAGGTCCGCTCCGACGCCGACTTCGTCTTCTACAACCAGCCCCAAGGGCCGGGCGTCCGCCACGAACCGGGCCCGACGGGCGGTCCGGCCACGGTGCGCGTCGACACGTCCGCCGTCCCCGCGTCCGTCGACCGCGTCGTGGTGGTGCTCAGCCTCGACGGCTCGGGCGCGGAGCGGTTCGGCGCCGTCCGCTCCCTGACGGCCGCTGTGCGCGACGCGGCGACCGGCCGCGAAGTCGTCGGCTTCGCCCCGGCGGGGCTGGGCGTCGAGACCGCGCTCCTGCTCTTCGAGATCTACCGCCGCGGCCCGGGCTGGAAGGTCCGGGCGGTCGGCCAGGGCTACGCGAACGGACTCGCCGGGATCGCCACCGACTTCGGCGTCCGGGTGGACGACCCGCCGCCGCCGACCGCCGTACCTCCCACCCCCGTTCCCACCCGGCCCGCGGCGCCCGCACCATCCCTGCCGCCGCCCCCGCCCCCGCCCCCGCATCCGGCGCCCGCGCCGCACGTACCCGTGCCGTCGATCCCGCCCCCGCCCGGCCCGGCACCACAACGCGCGGCGATCAGCCTCGACAAGGGCCACGTCACGCTGCGCAAGAACCAGTCCGTATCCCTCGTCAAGACCGGGGCGCCGCTCACGCGCGTCCGCATGGGCCTCGGCTGGGACCCGGCCACCCGCGGCGCCAACATCGACCTCGACGCCTCGTGCATCGCGTTCGACGCGCGCGGCGCGAAGATCGACACCGTCTGGTTCATGAACCTCCAGGCGTTCGGCCGGGCGATCGCCCACTCCGGTGACAACCTCACCGGTGAGGGGGAGGGGGACGACGAGGTCATCACGGTGCATCTCGACCGCCTGCCCGCCGAGGTCCACGGGCTCGTCTTCACCGTCAACTCGTTCCTCGGCCAGAAGTTCACCAAGATCGCGCGCGCGTTCTGCCGACTGGTCGACGACACCACCGACACCGAACTCGTCCGCTACGAACTCTCCGAGAGCGAACCGCGCACCGGCGTCCTCATGTGCAAAATCGTCCGCCAGGGCCCGGCGTGGACGATGACCGCCCTGGGCGAGTTCGCGAACGGCCGCACCGTACGCAAACTCGTCAACCCGGCCCGCGACGCTCTCTTCCGGCCCTGACCCCGCCACTCCGCGGCGACGACGGCTCCGACGAAGCGGCCCGATACGTCCTAGACTTGGCCCGCAGCGCAGCGCGGCGCTTGCCGGGCGAGGGGAATGACATGCGGAACCGGACGGGCTCCCAGCCGGCCGACGGGTGGACGCAGAGCGACGAATTCCATTGGCACACCTGCGACATCGTCGCGGATGTCGTCACCGGGCAAGCGGAGCGCCGACCGCTCGTCGCGAGTACGGCACGGATCGCCGCGGGTGAGCGCGTGCTCGCCACCGGCGCGGGCGACCAGTACCGGCTACGGGCCGTCGGCAACGGCCGTTACCGCAGCACGGGCGTGGCCGCCGTCGGCAGGCCGGGCTTCGTCGTCGGCGCGCTCGCCCTCAACGCTCTCGGCAACGCGGCGCGGCGCAAGCGCGCGGAGAAGGACACGGTCCCGCGCTGGGTGCACGACGGCGGCGGCGAGCTGACGATCACCCAGCTGTCCGCGTACCTCGTGCACCCCCGCAACCCCCTGAGTCTCGGCTTCACGGGCCTCGACCAGATCGACCTCCCCGAACCGGGCGTCTTCGAGGCCCGGTACCACGACATGTACGGCAAGGGCTACATGACCGTGCGCCTCGCCACCCCGTGGGCGTCCCTGGTCTTCGCCCTGGCCGCCCTGGCCGCGTTCCCCTCGCACCCGCGCCTCCTCGGCGGCGCGTGGCTCCCTCCGAACTTCGAGCAGCGCTGCAACCACTTCGGTCGCCCGGTACGCCCGGCCCAGCGCCTGGTTCTCGGCCAGGGCTAGCGCGCCGGGCCGCGCGCCTGCGCCTGCGCGGGCGCGGGTGCGGCGGGGCGGTGCCGACGCGGCGTTTTCGTGTCGCCGTCGGCCCCGTGCCGGGTTGGCACCGCTCGTGCCGCCGAAGCGCGGGACCCGCCGCGCGGTACCTGCGTGCAGCGCTGTGACCTGCGGATCTGTTCATCGCGGTACCGGGTCGCTAGCATGTCCTCATGCCTGCGTTGAATGTGGAGTTCTCCGACGACGAACTCGCGGCTCTTCGGGCGGCGGCCCAGGACAGCGGCAAGACCCTCAAGGCGTACGTTCGCGAGGTCGTCGACGGCAACCTCGCCGACCGCCGTGCCCAGGCTCGCGCGGCGGAGGCGTTCCGGGCGTTCGTGGCCGACAACGCGACGGCGTTCGACGAGGCCTTCCCCGACGACGCGCCCGGCCGGTCGGGCGACGGCCGGACCAGCCGCGGGGCCGCCTGAACCCGTGGAACTGCACATCGACATCCGCTGGTTGCTGGAGCGCCAGACCGAAGTCCTGCCCGGTGGCGAGCTGTCCGTACGCGACTACTCAGCCCTCGTCGCGGCCGTCGCGCGCCACCGCGTCAACACTCCCAGGCTCGGCGAGGAGGCCGACGCCGCCTGGAGGGCCGCGGCGCTGCTGCACACCCTGGTGCGGCTCCGGCCCCTGCCGGCCCGGAACGTGCTGTTCGCCTGCGGTGTGGCGATCGCCTACATGGACGCCTCCGGACAGGCGGTCGACCCGCCCTACGGCGAACTCGTCGACCTGGCACGGGCGATCGCCGACGACGCCGCGGATGTCTTCGACACGGCCCACCGCCTGCGCGCCTGGCGCCTCTGACCGCCCGCGGTCCATCGGGTTCGTGCGTACGTTTTCGCTCACGCCTGTCTCCGGGGTCGAAGACCTCGTGGCCCTCTGTCCAACTGGCGTGCGCTGTTGCGTTCGTGGCCCGTTGTGACACTCCGCGGACCGGAAATGGTCGCGTCCGAGGCCGCGATAGCGGGGGCGAACGCGCCGCCAAACCGGAAATAGGGCAACTATCGGGCGCTCCACGGCTGTTACACAGATCCAGATCGGCGATACAGAATCCGAACCGTCGGGAGATCGTTTGGGGAACACCTCGGTCCTACTGTTGGCGATGTCAGAACGACACAACGTCACCGGCAAGTCGATGGAGATTCCCATGCGTTCGCACCGTACGAACCGTTCCGCCCGCGTCGCCCTGGCCGTTACCGCGACGGTTGCTCTCGCGGCGGGTCTTACGGCCTGCAACTCCGATGACGACGACACCGCTGCCGCGGGGGCGAGTTCGGCGCAGTCCCCGGCCGCGGGCAACGGCGGTTCCGGCGCGCCCGTCGAGGGCTCCCCGGCGGCATCGGCCGCGAACACCGGCGGCACCACGAGCTCCACAGGCACCACGACAGGCGGCTCGGGCAGCTCGGGTGGCTCGGGTACCTCGGGCGGCTCCGGCGGTTCGGGTGGCTCGTCCCAGGGGTCCGGTGGCGCCGGCAACTCCGATTCCGGGGTGGGGCAGTCGTGCGGTACGAACGATCTGGACTTCCTGGTGACTCCGTCGGACAGCGGTGGCTACCTGCTGGTGACGGCGACGGCGCAGCCGGGTATCACCTGCTACCTGGACGGGGGTGCGCCGTTGGTGCTGTTCAGCTCGGCGGAGAAGACCAAGCCGTACCCGTCCGAACTGATGGCGTCGCCCGCTCCCGACTCGGTCAAGGTCACCGGTTCCACCCACGCCTACGCGGTGTTGATCCCGAACACCACCCGGGCCGACTCCGCGGTCGAGTTCGCGCAGGCCGACATCACGGTTGCCGCCGCGGACCCCCACACCGCCCACGTCACCCTCCCCGGCACCTTCGGCGTTGACGAAGCCGCCGTCACCAGCTGGTACACCACAGCGAAGGCCGCCACCCCCAACGCCAACTGACACACCCGCACACGCCGCCCACACATCCCGCCGACAACACGTCACGTCGGCGGGCCCGTGGGCGGCGTGGGAGTGTCCGCCGGGTCGAGGGCGAGGGCCATGACTTCCCCGTGCGCGATGGGCTTGAACGGAGCGCCACTCGCCGGGAGTTGGTCGTCGTCCGGCTCCACGGTGACGGAGGCGCCCACGGGGTGACGCGCCTGTCAGGGGTGGCGCGACGACAGCCGTGTGCATGTCCGCGATCAACGCGCGACCGCCGATGTGGCTCTCGGTCAGGCCGCACATCGCGGCGTACGGCGCACGACACTCTCGCCGAGCAGGAGCGCGGCGACCGCCTGCGGATCCTCGCGCATCGCGTGGTGAGCGGTCACGAGGTCGTGCACCTGCCACCCGGGATCGGCTTGCCGCCGGGCGCGGAGCGCGGTGAACGGCGTCCGGTCCGGCCACCCCGAGCAGTGGACGAACTCCCGACGGGGGACCCGGGCGAACGCGCCGGTGAGCCGGACGGCCCGCACCAACGACGCGAGGGGATGAGGCCGACGGCGCGTATCGCCGCCGGCAGCCTCGCCCGTGAGGTCCTGCTCGGCTGACCGACACCCGCGACCACGACGGCGCCGCGCCCGGCCGCAGCCGCTCCGCGCGTGCCCGCCTCCTGCGTGTCCTCGTCGACGAACTCCGCGAAGCGGACGAACAGCCCCCGCACTTGCCGGAGCCGCGGGACGAACGGCCGCGTGCCCTGGCCGGTTGCTGCACGAGACACACGCGGACAACTCCACCCTCGCCGAACTCGGGAAGGCGTTCGGAGCGAGCACCCGCACGCTCAGAAGGCTGTTCCGCGACGAACTCGGCATGACCTTTCACGAGTGGCGCACGCGACTGCGCGTCCATCACGCGCTCGTGCTCCTCGCCGACGGCCACGACACCGTTCGAACCGCGTACGTCCGCGGGTGGGCGGACCCGAGCGGTTTCATCGCCGGGTTCGCCGACATCGTCCGAACGACTCCGGGCCGCTACCGAACCGGCCGCAGCACCATGAGCCTTGCGGACGCGTCGTCCTTGGCGATGCGCGTCCGTCCCGTCGCGTCCGGTGATCATGCCGCCGACGGTCGCACGCACAGACCGTTCTGCCTTCGATCTGTCGTTACCATCGGAGGCGATGACCACATCCGACATACGCCCCCCGGCGACGTCCGGCTCCGCACACGGACGCCGCCGTCGCGCGCTCATCCTCACCCAGGCGGCCGGGCTGTTCGCCGAGAGGGGCTTCCATGCGGTCGGGATGGGCGACATCGGCGCGGCGGCGGGAGTCACCGGGCCCGCGATCTACCGGCACTTCGTCAACAAACACGCCATCCTGGTGGGCCTGTTCGACCAGGTCGCCGAGCAACTCCTCGAACGCGCCCGGGCCATCGTGGATCCCGTGTCGGCCGGCACGGCCATCCCGGCGTTCGGCGACACCTTCGGCGCACAACCGCGCCGAGACAACACCGCGACACTGCCACGCCTGGTCGCCGCCCATGTGGACTTCGCCCTCGCCGAGCGGAGCCTGATCAAGGTGTACGCCCAGGAGGCCCACAACCTGCCCGACCCGGCCCGCAGTCGCCTGCGTCGCGTCCGGCGTTTGTACATCCAGGAGTTCGTCGACGTCGTCGCCGACCTGCGGCCCGACCTGTCCGATGCCCAGGTCCGCCTTCTCGTGCACGCCGCCTTCGGCCTCATGAACTCGGTCGCCGACCACGACCCCGGCATCCCCTGGGAGGACACCGCCGAGCTTCTGCGCTCCGCGGCCCTCCGCACGCTGCTCGGGACGGTCCGCTGAGCGGGGGTACGGCCGGCTCGGGCGGTGTGGCGGCCGGGACGCCTTGCGCCCGATGGCCATCGCGGATCACCGTCGGCTGACGGCAGGCCCCGGTCAGTCTTCGTCCGGGCGGTCGAGTGCGGCTCCGTACAGGCGGGTCACGGGGATGCGGATCACGACGCGCTGCTCCGCGACGAATTGTGCGAGCATCGCCGCTTGGGCGTCGGGATCGTCGGGGCCCTCGAAGCCCAGGAAGATGTCCAAGGTCTCCCGTCCGACGGCGTCGCCGGGTTCGGTCGTCGGAGCGGTGACCTCGGCGTCTCCCTCGGCCACGCCGAACGACCAGACGTCCGGGCCGTTCACGTGCAGCGACACGCGTGGGTCGCGGCGGATCTGACGGGTTTTCAGTCGTCCGTCGGTGGTGGAGATCCGGATCATCCGTTCCTCCGGCGACCAGTGGTACAGGACCGTGGACTGGTGGGGGTGGCCCGACTTCTTGACGGTGGCGAGCACGCCGAAGCGCTGTCGGCCGAGGAGGTTCGCGACGTCGTCGGGGCCGAGTGCGCGCGGGCCCGGGTGCTTGCTCATGACGGTGTCCCCTTCCACGTGCGTGCCGATCACGCTCGCAGAAGAGAACCTAGCAGATTGTTTCTCAACAGATCATCTTTCTTTGTCCAGTTGTGTGGCGAGGTCGGGCGGCGAGGCGTGGGCTTGTCGGATGGGACGCGACGGCGAGGCGTGGGGTGCTTGCGGCGGTCCGGCGAGGGCGCAGGGGCTCACGGGGATGCCCTGCGTTCCTGTACCGGTGTCGGCGCCCGTCAACCGTAGGTCGGGACGCCGCAGAAGCAACAGATATGCCCGCTTTCACCTCGCACGAGCAAGGAAAACTGGCATGGGGACGTCGATACTGCGAGCCTAGCCGACGCGGAGCACCCGCGTCGGCTTGTTCGACATGATAATCAAAGTCAATTACGCTGGACCGTGGGGAGACGCGACGCGGAGGGAGCGTGGAATGGCCGGGAAGTCCGCGACGGGGACGGGCCGCCGGGCTCGTGCGGCGCCCGGGCGCCGCGCCGTGGCGAACGCCCTCGCGGACGGCCAAACGTTTCTGTCGGCCCGCCGGTTGCACGCCCGGCTCGTCGCCGACGGCATCGACGTCGGTTTGAGTACGGTCTACCGCGCGCTGCACGAACTGACCCGCGAGGGCCGCGCCGACTTCGTCCGCGACAACACCGGCGAGCGGCTGTACCGCCACCGTCCCGCGCACGGCCACCGCCACTATCTCCTGTGCCGCGCCTGCGGGTTCAGCCGCGCCCTCGAGGCGGGCCCCGTCCCGCGCTGGGTGGACGGCATCGCCGCGCGCGCGGGCTTCTCCGAGACCACCCACAGCCTCACCATCGCCGGCATCTGTCGCTCCTGCGCCGGCCGGTGAGCGCGACGTCCCAGCGTTCGCGGGCGGCCGGGGGCGTGCGGGGCGAGGCGGGCGTTCGCCGCACGGTCGGCGGTGCCCGGGCCGACTCCCCGCGCCGACGCGGCGGCCCGCCCAGGCGTCTTCGGTCCTGCTCGGCGCGGGAGTCGGGAAGGGGATGCGGACCGGGCGCCCGCGGGTGGGTGAGGCGTGGCCTTGGCCCGAGGGGCAGGACGCGGACAGGCGACGGGCGCCCGCCGGGGAAGTGAGGCGTGGGCCTCGGGCCGGTGGGCGCCCGTCCTGGCGCGGTCAGCGGGTGAACGTCGCCTTTTGCTCCTGCAGGCGCCCGCAGTTGGAGCCGTCGACCTGGACGTGGATCTGCTGGATGTGGCCGCCCCAGTTGACGCAGTGCCCCTTGCCGGTGGCGTAGACCGGTCCCGCGTACGAGGTGAAGGAGCCGGACTCCTCGTGGTATTCGTCGGTGTCGGGGACGTAGACCCACGCGGAGACGTCGACGGCGGCACCCGGGTTCGTGCGGATGGTCGCCACGCAGTTCTTGCCGGTGGACGCGTTGTAGGTCAGGTAGACGGTGCCCAGCGAGCCGACCGGCGTCGAGTTGACGGTCTTGTAGCCGGTGCCGCAGACCTTCTCCGGCGTGGTGTTGGGCGCCGCGGAGACGGGCGCGGCCAGGGCGGCCGTGGCTCCGAACGCCAAAGCCGTCAGCGCGGCGGTGGGCAGGGCAAGGCGGGTGGCGCTGCTCATGTGTCCTCCTGTGACCCTTGCGGGGTGCGACTCGGTGCTGCGGTATGCGGAAATACGCGGAACCACGCGGCAGGCGAGCGACCTTTTGCGTGCTTCCTCCCTGTTTCATACCGGGCTTCGCGCCTCCGATCGGGGACCGTCACCCACTTGCGGCGGGTCATGCGGGCTAATCCGCCGCGACCGCCCGCGCCCGTTCGGTCGCGGGCGGCCCGGGCGCAGCGCTGACGCGTCGTCAGGCGAGCGCCGCCAGCTCCTTGTTGGCGCGCTCGGTGACCAGGGCCAGCACGCGGCCGGCGGCGGCCAGGTCCGCGGCGGGGATGTCCGCCCAGATGCGGGCGGAGAAGGGCGCGGTCTCCGCCGCGACGGCGTCGAGCAGGTCGCGGCCCGCGTCGGTGGGGACGAGGTGGGGGCCGTCGGCGACGAGCAGGCGCTCGGCGAGGAGTTCGTCGATGGTGGCGCGGATGTCGGCCGGGTCGGCCTTGAGGGAGTCCCGGACGTCGGCGGCGAGGCCTTCCGGTGTGCGGGGGGTGTCGGCGGTGGCGGCGGCGCGCAGGGTGATCTGCTGCGCGAAGGTGCGGCCGTGCCGGGCCAGGACGTGTTCGAGGACCGCACGTGCGGCGTAGTGGGCCAGTCCGAGGACGCGGGTGTTCGCGGCGGGGGCGGTGGCGGTGGCCATGGCGGTGGTCTCCTTCGGGGGCGTCGTCCGGTGGGACGAGCGGGGGTGCGGCGGGGCCGGGGAAGCGGCCCGCGAGAATAGAGTACATGGCGATTATGTCCATGGCTATTGTTTCGCGAAGGTGAGACCCATGGCCGATTCCGACCGGCGTGCGAGGCGCACGCGGAGGGAGCGGGTACGCGGAGGCGGCGATCCGTTCGTGCTTCGTGCGCCCTACCAGATCCACGATCGGTGACCAATGATGAGCGCACGGCAATCGGCCCAGCGACCCGCACGCCCGCCCCCGGCGGACGCCATGCGGGGAAGGAGTCCTCGTTGTTGCTTCTCATCTCCCCGGACAGCGTCGAAGAAGCCATCGATTGTGCGAAAGCGGCCGAGTACCTCGACATCGTCGACGTCAAGAAGCCGGACGAAGGCTCCCTCGGTGCCAACTTCCCGTGGGTGATCCGGGAGATCCGCGATGTCGTCCCGGCCGGCACGCCGGTGTCCGCCACCGTGGGGGATGTGCCGTACAAGCCCGGCACCGTCGCCCAGGCCGCGCTCGGGGCCGTGGTCTCCGGCGCCGCGTACATCAAGGTCGGCCTCTACGGATGCGCGACGCCCACGCAGGCCGTCGACGTCATGCGGGGCGTCGTCCGCGCGGTGAAGGACCACAGCCCGGACGCGCTCGTCGTCGCCTCCGGGTACGCCGACGCGCACCGGATCGGCTGCGTCAACCCGCTCGCGCTGCCCGACATCGCGGCCCGCGCGGGCGCCGACGCGGCCATGCTCGACACCGCGATCAAGGACGGCACACGGCTGCTCGACCACGTTCCCGTCGACGCGTGCGAGGAGTTCGTCCGGCGGGCGCACGACGCGGGTCTGCTCGCCGCGCTCGCCGGCAGCGTCAAGGCGGTCGACCTCGCGGTCCTGACCCGCATCGGCACCGACATCGTGGGGGTGCGTGGCGCGGTCTGCGACGGAGGCGACCGCAACGCCGGGCGGATCCGCCCGGAACTCGTGGCCGCGTTCCGGGCCGAGATGGACCGGCACGCCCGGGAGCACGCCGCGACCGCCGCCGCCGCGAGCTGACCGCCGGCATGCCGACGAGGCGAAGTGTCCGTCGCGTGCCCGGAGTTCGCGGCGGGCGCTTCGCCGTACGCGATCCCGCCACCGGCCAGGAGTTCGACACGGCCCCCGACCAGCGCGCGGACGAACTCGACGCGATCGTCGACCGTTCCCACGCCGCGTGGCGCGGCTGGCGCGCCGACCCCGCCGCGCGCACCACCGCACTGCTCGCGGCGGCCGACGCCGTGGCGGCGGCCGGGCCCGCCCTGGCCCCCCTGCTCACGCGGGAGCAGGGCAAACCGCTCGCCGAGTCGCACGCGGAGGTCGCCCGCACGGCGGCCCGTCTGCGCTATTTCGCGGAACTGAGCCCCGAGACCCGGCCGATCACCGACGGCCGGGCGGTGCGCAGCGAGGTCCGCTGGCGACCGCTCGGTCCCGTCGCGGCGATCGTGCCGTGGAACTTCCCGCTGCAACTCGCGTCCGCGAAGTTCGCCCCCGCGCTCGCCGCGGGCAACACCGTCGTCCTCAAGCCGTCCCCGTTCACCCCCCTGGCGACCAGGCGGCTGGCGGCCGTCGTCGCCGAGGTGCTGCCCGAGGGAGTCCTGACGGTCGTCACCGGTCGCGAACCCCTCGGCTCGCGCCTCGCGTCCCACCCCGGGATCCGCCACGTGAGCTTCACCGGGTCGGTCGCCACCGGGCGGGCCGTCGCGGCCGGCGCCGCGGCCTCGCTCGCCCGGGTCACCCTCGAACTGGGCGGCAACGACGCGGCGATCCTGCTGGACGACGCGGACGTCGAGCGCATCGCGGACCGGCTGTTCTGGGCGGCCTTCCGCAACTGCGGGCAGGTGTGCATGGCCGTCAAGCGGGTCTACGCGCCGGCCCGGCTCTACCCGCGCGTGGTCGAAGCGCTCGCGGAGCGTGCCGAGGACACCGTCGTCGGGGCCGGGCTCGACCCGGACGTGCGGCTCGGCCCGGTGAACAACGCCGGCCAACTGGCCCGCGTCGAGGACTACACCGCCCAGGCCCTCGCGGCCGGCGCGCGCGCCGCCGCCGGGGGCCACCGGCTGGACCGGGCGGGATACTTCTTCGCCCCGACCGTCCTCGCCGACGTCCCGCCCGACAGCCCGGTGGTGACCGAGGAGCAATTCGGGCCGGTGCTCCCGGTGTTGCCGTACGACAGCGTCGACGAGGCCGTCGCCGCGGCCAACGGCACCGGCTTCGGGCTCGGCGGCTCGGTGTGGGGGACCGACCAGGACCGCGCGGCGGCCGTCGCCGACCGGCTCGAATGCGGCACGGTGTGGATCAACCACCACGCCGAACTGTCCCTCGCCCAGCCGTTCGCGGGCGTCAAGGAGAGCGGCGTGGGCGTCGCGGGCGGGCCGTGGGGGCTGTACGGGAATCTCAGGCCGTTCGTCGTGCACCGCCTTGGGGAGGCACGATCGTGAAGTTCGGTGCGGCGGTGCTGCGTTCGTACGCCAGCCCGTTCACGGTCGAGGACGTCGTCCTGGAGTCGGGGCCGGCCGACGGCGAGGTTCTGGTCGCCATCGCGGGCTGCGGGATGTGCCGCACCGACCTCGCGGTGCGTCGCTCGGCGGGCCGCTCACCGCTCCCGGCGGTGCTCGGGCACGAAGGCTCGGGCGTCGTGGTGGAGACGGGCGGCCCCGACACCGGCCTGCGCCCCGGCGACAGCGTCGTGCTGAGCTTCGACTCGTGCGGGCACTGCCGCAACTGCCTCGGCGCGGCCCCCGCCTACTGCGAATCCTTCGCCGCCCTCAACCTGTTCGGCGGACGGACGGACAACGCGGCGCTGTTCACCGACGCGGCCGGGCACGCCCTCGCGCCGCGCTGGTTCGGGCAGTCCTCGTTCGCCCAGTACGCGGTCGTCGCCGCCCGCAACGCCGTGCGCGTCGATCCCGCGCTGCCCGTCGAACTCCTCGGCCCGCTCGGCTGCGGCTTCCTCACCGGTGCCGGAGCGGTCCTGAACACCTTCCGCGCCGGCCCCGGCGACACCGTCGTGGTCCTCGGCGCGGGAGCGGTCGGGCTGACCGCGGTCATGGCGGCGTCCGCGTCCGGGGCGACCGTGGTCGCGGTCGACCGGCACCCCGGACGGCTCGTACTCGCCGAGGAGTTCGGGGCGCTGCCGGTGCCCGCCGACACGGTCGGCCTCGCGGACCGCGTCCGGCGCCTGACCGACGGCGGCGCTCAATACGCGCTCGACACCACCGCCGCGCCCCGGCTGATCAACGAGGCGCTGCACGCCCTGCGCCCCACCGGCCGACTCGGCCTCGTGGCACGGCTGCACACCCCGCTGACGCTCGATGTCGGCACCCTCGACCGGGGCCGCGGCATCGTCCACCTGTGCGAAGGAGACGCGATCCCCGGCCTGTTGATCCCGCGCCTGGCCGCGCTGTGGCAGGCCGGGCGCTTCCCCTTCGACCGGCTCATCCGCACATACCCGCTGGCCGACATCAACGAGGCCGAACACGACTGCGAGACAGGACGCGTGGTCAAGCCCGTCCTCATCCCCGAGACCCGCGGGTGACGCGCGGGCCGACGCCGCCGCGCCACCCGCGGACCGCGGCCTACGGCTTGCCCGCGAACACCCAGCGGTTGCCCTCCAGCGCGTCGTTCGGCTCCGGGAGCGGCCCGCGCCCGTGCTCGCGCGTGAACTCGAACGGCGTGCGCACCGAGGTGTCCCAGCCCTTGCGCGCCAGATGGCCCGCGGAATCGGGACGCGGCTCCTTGTCGAACAAGTGGAGCAGGTCGATGCCGATCATCGTCCGCGTCGCGGCGTACAGCGGGCTCTCGCGATACTCCAGCAGGTCCTTCTCCAACTTGACCTCGTACGCCAACGCGCTTCCCCCCGGCGTCAGTTGGTCGACCGTGTCGATGAGGTACGTCTCGGCGGCGTTGGGCAGGTAGAACAGCAGGCCCTCCGCCAGCCACACGCTCGGCGCGGTGCGGTCGAAACCGGAGTCGAGCAGCGCCCGGACCCAGTCCTCGCGCAGATCGACCGGGACCGGCACGCGCGTCGCCTTGGGCGTGGCCGACAACCCGCCGAGCACGCCGTGCTTGAACGCCAGCACGCTGTCGCGGTCGATCTCGAACACCACGCTGCCGTCGGGCCAGTCGAGCCGGTACGCCCGCGCGTCCAACCCCGCGCCGAGGAGGACGACCTGCCGGGCGCCCGCGCCCATCGACGTGAGGAGGAAGTCGTCGAGAACCCGCGTGCGCAGACCGAAGTAGCGGGCGAACCGGCCCCACAGCGGGCACGCCTCCCCGTCGGGAACCTGCTCCGGGCGGACCGGCCAGCCCGCGGACGCCGGTGCGGCGCGGACGAAATGCTCCGCGTAGACGTCACGCGCCAAGCTGTCGTGCCGATGTGTCTCGAGCGCCCGCGCCGCCGCCACCAGCAGCGCGGTGACACCGACACCCCCCGCCACCCCGTCCCCACCGCTGCCCCGCCGCGCCGTGCCGACCATGTGTCCTCCGTACGTTCTCGGGCCACCCACTATTCGGTCGCCGCCGCGCCGGGGGAGGCGAAAGCCCGGGAGGACCACTCGATCAGGTGACGTGTCGTACGGACGCGGGACCCGCGCGGCACCCTCTCGGACACCGCCAATAACCAGACCTAGACTCTCGTTTCTGTCTCGCCTAGCATCGTGCCGTCGCCGCGGACGCCGGGCACCCGCCGGCACCGCCGGCTCACGATCCCCGGCCCGCGACGGGTGTTCCTCCGCTCCTTCCCCCGTCGGCCCACGACCAGGAGAGCTTCGCACTCATGGGCACTGGCTCCGTAGACGACACCGCCCACCGGAACCAACGCGGCGTCCGCGCCCGACCGTTCGCCGTCCGGGGCGCCGGCGGGAAAGGAGCGGGGATGACGTCGTGGGACTCCTCCGAGGACGCGGTGACCGCCGCGTCCTTCTACCGGATCGCGGAGAAGGCGCCCGACCGCGAGGCGGTCGTCGACACCGACGGGACGGTGCTGACGTACGGTCGGCTCGCCGCGCGGGTCAACCAAATCTCGCGCGGGCTCCGGGCGTTGGGGCTCGGCGGCGGCGACCGGGTGGCGGTCGTGCTGCCGAACGGGCGCGCGTTCCTGGAGGTGGTGCTGGCGGTCGCGCAGGTCGGCATGTACGCGGTGCCGATCAACGGGCGTTCGACGGCGGCCGAGATCGGCTACGTGCTGCGGGACAGCGGCGCCCGGGTGGTGGTGGCATCGGCGGACGCGGCAACGAAGTGCACCGAAGACGACGTGCCAGCCGCCCGGTTCGTCGCGGGCGGGCCCGTGCCGGGGTGGCGGCCGTACGACGAACTCGGCCGCGACGAGCCGCAAAGCCCGCCGGACGACCGGGGTTTCGGCTACGTCATGGGCTACACGTCGGGAACGACCGGGCGTCCCAAGGGAGTCACCGTCAGCACCGTCGGCGCCGACCCCGAGTTCGTGATCCCGTTCCTGCTGGAGCGCACGGTGCGGCCGTACGACCCGGAGGCGACCGGGACACACCTGGTCTGCGCGCCGCTCTACCACGCCGCGCCCGTCGCGCACATGTTCGGCTTCGTCAACGCGGGCCACCGGGTGGTGATCCACGAGAAGTTCGATCCGGAACGCGTGCTGCGGGACATCGAGCGCTTCCGCGTCACCTCGGTGCACATGGTCCCCACCCACTTCCACCGCCTGCTGGCGCTGCCCGACGACGCGAGGTCGCGGTACGACCTGACGACTCTGCGGGCCGTGATCCACGCGGGGGCACCGTGCCCCGTGGCCGTCAAACGCCGCATGATCGACTGGCTCGGCCCGGTGGTGTGGGAGTACCTGGCCGGGACCGAGGGCTACGTGGCACGTGTCAGCGCGCACGAGTGGCTGGAGCGTCCCGGCACCGTGGGGCGCCCCGCGGACGGGGTGACGGTCAGGATCATCGGCGACGACGGCGTCGAGGTGCCCGCGGGGGAGCCCGGGACGATCTACTTCGGCACCCCGGGCCAGGCTGGATTCACGTACCACAACGACCCCGAGAAGACCGCCGCGAGCCACCGCGACGGCCTCGGCACGGCGGGCGACGTGGGACTTCTCGACGAGGACGGCTACCTGTTCCTCCTCGACCGGCGCGTCGACCTGATCATCTCCGGCGGCGCCAACGTCTATCCGGCCGAGGTCGAGGGCCGGCTGCTGGAGCACCCCGAGGTGGCCGACGCCGCGGTCATCGGGGTGCCCCACCCGGACTGGGGCAGGGCGGTGGTCGCGGTGGTGCGTCCCGCGGAGGGCGTGGTGGCCGACGCGGACCTGGCCCGCCGGCTCACCGAGCACTGCCGGGCCGGGCTGGCTCCGTACAAGTGTCCCCGACACGTCGAGTTCCGCGACGACTTCCCGCGCACCGAGGCCGGCAAGCTCCGCCGGCGCGTGCTGCGGGACGCGTACCGGCACCTTGAGGTGACATGACCCCGACCCCCGGCACCGCAGGCATGGCACAGCCCGCCCGAGCACGACACCGGACGACGGAAAGGGACGGCGACATGCCCGGCAACGAAGTGCGACCGGTGGTCGCGGTGCGGCGGAACCGCCGATGAGCGTCCGCCTGATACCCGAACTCACGGACGAGCAAAGGATGTTCGCCGATGCCGTGGTACGGGTCATGGAGTCCGGCTGCCCGCTGTCCGCGGTGCGGGAACACGCCGAGCGCGGCGAGCCCGGCGACCCCGCGCTGCGCCGCAAACTGGCCGACCTCGGCTGCTTCGGGCTGCTCGTGGCCGAGGAGCGCGGCGGCGGGAGCCTGTCGGGGAACGGGGTCGCGGACGCCGCGATCGTCGCCGCCGAGCGCGGCGCGCGGCTGCAGCCCGGGCCGTTCGTGGGCACGGCCGTCGCGGCGTACACCCTCGGCGAGGCCGGCACCGAACGCGCCCACCACATGGCCCTGGACGCACTGGTCGCGGGAGCCTCGGCGGCGACCTGGGCCGCCGACGGCGTCCTCGGCTCGGCCCGGCCGGGCCTGACGGTGCACGAGACGGCGGACGGCTTCGTGCTGTCGGGCACCGTGCGGGCCGTCCAGGACGCCGACGAATGTGACACCCTCCTGGTCACCACCCGCACGGGCGACACCGTGCGGCACTTCCTCCTCGACCGCACCGCCGACGGGCTGCCGGGCCTGTCCGCGACACGCACCGAAAGCCTCGACGTCACCCGGCGGTTCCACGACCTGCGCTTCGACGCCGTCCGCGTGCCCGCCGCGGCCCGGCTCGGCTCCCCGGCCGGCCGCGGCGCGACAGCCGGCCTCCTCGACCGGCAGATCGCCCTCGCCGCCGTCCTGAGCGCGGCCGAGTCGGTCGGAGCCATGGACGCGGACTTCGCGCTCGCCGTCGACTACGCCAAGACCCGGATCGCGTTCGGGCGCCCGATCGGCTCGTTCCAGGGACTCAAGCACACCCTGGCGAACACCGGCCTGATGCTGGAGATGTGCAAGGGCCTGGTCGCCGGCGCCGCCGGGGCGCTCGGCTCCGGGGCCCCGGACGGCGCGGCGATGGCCCAGATGGCCCGCGCGTTCGTCAGCGAACGCGCGGTCGAACTGGCGCACAACTGCTTCCAGGTGTTCGGCGGGATCGGCTACACCTGGGAGCACGACCAGCACCTGTTCCTGCGCCGCCTCGCCGCCGAGGCCCACCAGTTCGGCGCGCCGGCCTGGTTCCGGGCACGCCTGTGGGGCCAGGCGGTGTCCGGCGGGCACACCACGGAGAGGACCGCCGATGTCTGAGACACCGGAGCGCGTCGCCATCCAGGAGTACCGCGCCCGGGCGCGCGATTGGCTCGCCGCGAACCTGGAACCGAGGACCGGGCCGGCCGAGTCCTATGCCCATGCCGCGGACAAGTCCGAGGCCTACATCACGGAGCAACGGCGTTTGCAGCGCCGGGTGTTCGAGGCCGGCTACGCGGGGATCACCTGGCCCGTCGAGTACGGCGGCCAAGGCCTGCCGAGGGCGTGCCAGCGCGCGTTCGACGCGGAGGCGCGCCGCTACCGGATGCCCGACTTCGGCATCGTGGGCGGCACGTCGTACGGGGTCTGCGCGATGACCATGCTGGCGCACGGCTCGCCGGAGTTCCTGCGCCGACACATCCCGCGCATGCTCGCCGGCGACGAACTGTTCGTCCAGTTCTTCTCCGACCCCGAGGCCGGCTCCGACCTCGCCGGGGTGCGCACCCAGGCCGTGCGGCGCGGCGACACCTGGGTCCTGAACGGGTCCAAGATCTGGAGCAGCGGCGCCTACTACGCGGACTGGGGCATGTGCCTGGCCCGCACCGACTGGGACGTGCCGAAGCACCAGGGGCTGACCTGGTTCGCCGTCCCGATCCGTGCCAAGGGTGTCACCGTGCGGCGGATCCGCCAGATCAACGGCAACGCCGAGTTCTGCCAGGAGTTCTTCGACGACGTCGAACTCGGCGACGAGCACGTCATCGGTGCCGTGAACGACGGCTGGACGGTCACCCGGACCATGCTCCTGCACGAGCGCGGCGGCGGCTCGGACCCCGTCCCGAAAACCGCGCGGGATGTACGGCGGCCGGCACCCGACCTGGTCGCGTTGGCCGCGTCCCGCGACCGGCTGGACGACCCGCTCGCGCAGCAACTCGTGATGCGCGCCCACATCGACGACGTCGCCCGCGCGATGCTGGGTCGGCGGCTCGGCGCGCTGATCCGCGCCGACCCGGCCCGTGCGGGCGGGGTCGCCTCGTACGGCAAGCTCGCCGCCGGGACGTACGACCCGATCCGGGCCAATCTCGCGCTGGAGATCGCCGAGGACGCGGCCGTCACGTGGCCGGACGCGGGCGCCCCGGGCGCCGACGCCGCGACCGGCCTGCTCAACAGCCGCTTCATGGCGATCGCGGGCGGCACCGTCGAGATGCAGCGCAACAGCATCGGCGAACGCGTACTCGGCCTCCCCCGCGAACCGTCCTTCGACACAGGCAAACCCTTCCGAGAGGTAATCCGAGACGCACACAACTGGTCACCCCACGCCGACTGACCCACCCCCCAACCCCACCCACCCCACCCCCAGCCCCCACCCCACCGACCACCAACCCCCACCCCGCACACCCCCGAAACACCACAGATCGCCAACACCCCGAAACCGCCCCCCGAACCGACTTCCGCCGTGCCCCGCGGCATCAAGGCCACGGGGGTACCAAACGTGGGCCGGTTGTGTTGTTGGGTTGTGTGGGCGGGGGCGGTTTTGGGTGGTGTGGGGGTGTCGGGGGTGGGCGTGTGGCAGCGTTGAGGGGGTCAGGGGAGGAGGGGGGACAGGTGGGTGCGGTCGGGGGTGGTGAGGGGGCGTAGGGGGTGGTTTTTCGCGGGGCGCCAGAAGATGGAATCCGTTTGCCATGCCTCGCGGCGCAGGCGCATCTTGTCGATCTTCATGCTGGCGAGTTTGGGGAGTTCGTCGGTGACCCGGACGAAGGCGGGGATCCACTTGGGGCCCAAGTCCGGTTGTGCGGACAGGAAGCGGTCGAAGTCGGTGGGGTCGAAGCGGGCTCCGGTGCGGAGTTCGATCGCGGCCATCACGCGGTCTCCGACCGGGTCGTCGGGGACGGCGTACACCGCGACGGAGCGGACGTCGGGGTGCCGGGCCAGGATGTTCTCCACGGGGGCCGCCGCGAAGTTCTCGCCGTCCACGCGGAGCCAGTCGTTGGTGCGGCCGGCGAAGTAGAGCCAGCCGTCGGCGTCCCGGTAGGCGAGGTCGCCGGACCAGTAACGGCCGTCGTGGAAGCGGGCTTTCGTCGCCTCCTCGTTGTTGTGGTAGCCCTCGAAGCCCGAGTCCGCCGAGGTCTCGACGATCTCCCCGACGGCCTCGTCGAGGTTGGTGGGGCGGCGGTCCGGGCCGAAGACCGCGGGCGGGCACTCCCGACCGGTCTCCGGGTCGAGCACCTTGACCGTCGGCGCGGCGGTGCCGAGCGCGCCCTCGGGCATCGACGGATCCCGCCGGATGATGATGATCCCCTCGGTGGACCCGTAGCTGTCGCGAACGTTGCTGTCGAAGCGCCGCGCGAACTCGCGCATGTCCCGCGTGGAGGCCTCGTTGCCGATGGCCAGGCGCAGTGGGTTGGCGGCGTCGTCGGCGCCCTCGGGCGTGGCGAGGATGTAGTTGAGCACCTTGCCGGTGTACGTCAGCATCGTCGCGCCGAAGCGGCGGATGTCCGGCAGCGTGTTCGACGCGGAGAACTTCGGCCGGGTCGCGAGGGGGATACCCGTGTTCAGCGCCGACGCCCAGCCGGTGAACAGCGAACTGGAGTGGAAGAAGGGCAGCGGCGCGTAGACGACGTCTCCCGTGCCGAGTTCGGCCACCTTGGCGACGTGGGCTCCCGTGCGGGCGAAACGGCCCTGGGTGCAGCGCACCGCCTTGGGGAGTCCGGTCGAGCCGGACGTGAAGATCAGCAGGAAGAGGTCGTCGTCCCGCACAGCGTGGTCGGGCGCGCGTTCCGACAGGCCCTCCAGCCGTGCCGCGTACGCCGGTTCGTCGACGACCAGCACCCGGTCCGGGGCGACACCGGTCGCGACGCCGTCGAGGAGCGGGCGGAAGGAGGACGAGGTGACCAGTAGGCGGCAGTCGGTGTGCCGGATCAACTGGCCGAGCTGGTCGCCGCGGTAGGTCGCGTTGATGCCCACGATCACGGATCCGGACAGGGCCGCCGCACCCAGCCAGAACATGTAGTCCGCCACGTTGTCGAGCAACACGCCGATGTGCGGCGGCTGTTCGCCGCCGATGACGTCCGCGCTCAGGGCGGCCCGGCGGCTCGCCTCGGCGAACATCCGGCGATACGACCACCGTTCGTCGCCGATGAGCAGCGCGTCGCCGTCGTCCTCGGCCCGCTCCCGCAGCAGTTCCGCCACTGAGGTCATCGGCGGCCTCCCCGCCGGCCGGCCGCGCCGCCGAGTGTCCCGTGCGGTGTACGGACGTCGGCGCCGCGGGTCAAGGCTGCGTGCCAGGTCGCCAACGAGGGCCCCCTTTCGGCAGGTACGTTGATGTCGAAGTCGAGTTTGATGGTGTGGCGGTGATCGCGTCGTGTCAAGTCCGAACGGGCGGCCCGTCCGAGTCCGCAGTTCCGCGTACGGGGGTGCGCTCGCCCCGGTCCGGCGCGCCCACTCGCCCCGAGGCCGGCCGCCTCACCACACGCTCGCGATGGCCTCGACCATCGTGCCCGGGTCGGTCGGCTCCACGATGAGCGTGCTGATCGGCCCCTCGCGCCAGAGAGCGAGCCGGTCGGCGATCCGGGGGAGCGGGCCCACCAGCGCGCGTAGCCTGTAGTAATATCGACGTCAATATTGATAATGAGGAAGCAGGCGAACGAGAAGGGCGGAGCCGTGAAACTCACCGTGGGTCAGAAACTCGTCAGCGCCGTCGACGCCACGACCGTCGTCGTCATCCGCTGCCCCGACGAGGACGCGCGCGTCACCTGCGGCGGGCGGGAGATGTCACCCGAACCCGCCGCGCACGACCCCGGCGCACCGGCCGCCGGGACGGGCCCGGCACACTGATCGGCCAGCGCTACGAGGGCGCGGGCGTCGAGTTGGTCGGCCGCGTCCGTCACAGCGCACCGCTGGGCGACGATGCCGGGCCGTGCCGCCGCGAGTTCGGTGGGCGACGCCGTCGGGCACGACGCCTCACGAGTCCGCACGGGGGCCCGCGCAGCCGCGTGTTCGACACCGGCCCCCTCGCCGGCGCCGGTCGGCCTCACGCGCCCCCGGCGCCGGGCTCCCGCAGCCGCGCGGCGACGTCCGACTCCTGCGCCGGCGCCTCCATCACCAGGCCCGACCGGACGATCTTGCCCGACGCGGTCCGGGGCAACGGCCCGTCCCAGCACACCAGTTGCTCGGGCAGCTTGCGCCGGGCGGTGCCCAGGGCCGTGAGGTGGGCCACGACGGTGTCGAGAGTGACGGTGACACCGTCGGCGGCTCGGACGGCGACGGCCAGGCGCTCCCCGGTCACGGGATCCGGTACGGCGAACGAGGCGAGCTCCAGGACGCCGGGCAGGTCCGCGAGGGTCGCGTCGATTTCCGTGAGCGAGATCTTGAGGCCGTTGCGGTTCACGACCTCCTTGAGCCGGCCGACGACGGTCAGCCTGCCGCCGTGCAGTTCGACCTGGTCGCCGCTGCGGAACCAGCCGTCCTCGAAGGCCGCCGCGTCGTCCTCGGGGTCGAGATAGCCCAGGAAGACGCCCGGTCCGCGCAGCAGGCCCTCGCGCGGGTGGCCGCTCGACCCGACGCGCACCTCGCTGCCGGGCATGAGCGCCCCGTCGTCGGACAGCCTCGTCTCGCGGGCGTCGCCGGGCAGGCTGCCGGTGAAGTTGGGGGCCTCGCTGGAGCCGTAGACCCGGGCGACCTCGATCCCGAACGTGCCGTCGGCGAGGTCGAGCAGCGGTCGCGGCAGCATCGCGCCGCCCAGCGCGAGGGTGCGCAGGCCGACGGGTGACGGCCCGGGCGCCGGTCCCGTCGCGGCTCGCGATGAGCCCGCTCCGGACGGCGTCGCGCCCGCCGCGTCGTCCGCCGAAGCGTCCGATGACGTGGTGTCCGGCCGCGTCGGGCGTGCCCCGGACTCGGTCGGTGCCGCCCCGGCCGCGTCCTCCGCCGACGCCGTGTCCGCCGATGTCGCCCACGGCCGTGTCGTTCCCGCCGCGGCTTCGGTCGGCGTCGCGTCCGACGGCGCCGCATTCGCCGACATCGAGTCCGCCGACATCGCGCCCGATGCCCCCGACCACTTCCGCACCCGACAACCCTGCACCCGACAACCCCGCACCCGCCATCGCCGCCCGCAACAGCCGCTCGGCGATGACCGGAGCCCCGCCCAGCAGCGTCGCCCCGGCGGCGTTCATGCGCCGCAGCGTCCGCTCCGGCGCGAAGTGGTCCTCGAGGACGAGCACCGCGTCGTGGTCGGCGGCCAGGTGGACCTGCATCAGGCCGGTGATGCTCGTGAGCGGGCTGACGAGGAAGCAGACGGTGTCCTGGTCGGCGGAGGTGATGCGGGCCATGTTGTCGGCGCCCGCGGTGAGCGTGTTGATCGAGTGCACGACCCCTTTCGGACGGCCCGTGGTGCCCGAGCTGAACAGCACCACCGCGGCGCGGTCGCGGTCTGGCTCGGCCCAGGCCGCCGACACGGGGTCCGCACGACGGTCGAACGACTCCAGCGCGAGCGTTTCGACGCCGTCCGGCGGGTCCGCGAACCGGCCGGCCTCGGCGGCGGGCAGGATCAGCGCGCCCGGCCCGGGAGCGTGTCGAGCGCGGCGCGCAGGTCCGCGGGGCCGCACCGGCGGTCGAGCGCGGTGATCAGCGCGCCGAGACGCAGCAGCCCGTGGTACGCGATCACGCCGTGCCGGGTGTTGCCGCTCACCAGCACCACGCTGTCGCCCGCCCGCACCCCGTGCGCGGACAATGCGGCCACCGCGGCGCCGACGGTGGCGGCCAACTCGGCGCGGCTGAGCGAGACTTCGTCGTCGATGAGGGCCGGTGCGCCCGGTCGGCGGGCGGCGGCGGCCTCGATGCCGTCCGCGAGCAGGCGGGCGTCCCACCAACCGAGGGCCCGGTAGCGGGCGGCGCGTTCGGCGGAGGGGGCGGGGAGTGCGCGTGCGGAGGTCATCGGATCAGGCTCCCCCGGTCAGGCTCGCGGCAGGCCGAGGAGCTGCCGCCCGACGACGCCGCGCAGGATCTCCGAGGCACCCCCGGAGATGGTGAGGGCGCGCGACCACAGGAACGCTTCGTACCACCGCCGCACGACCTCCTCGGCCGATTCCTCGACATGCGCGGCGGCGGCCAGGATCTCCAAGGCGCGCTCGCACAGTTCGACGTTCAGTTCCGTGGAGACGAGCTTGGCCACCGGGCCGTCGGACGGATGCTCCTCGCCGCGCACGACGCGCCGCACCGTGTCCCGCACGGTCAGCCTCGCCGCCTCGACCCGGGCCAGCATCCGCGCCAGGACGGCCTGGACGTCCTGCCCGTCGACCGCCCGCGTACCGTCCGGCAGGCGGGCGGCACGGGCCAGCGCCACCAAGTCGTCGCACATCATCTCCAGTTGCACCGCGTTGGCGCCCACGAACGCGCGCTCCGAGGCGAGTCCGGACGAGATCACCGCCCAGCCGCCGCCGACGTCGCCGAGCACGGTGTCGGGGGACAGCCGTACGCCGTCGAGGAACACCTCGCAGAACTCCGACGCGCCGGTCATCTCCCGGATGGGCCGC
Source organism: Yinghuangia sp. ASG 101 (assembly GCF_021165735.1). Classification (GTDB taxonomy): domain Bacteria; phylum Actinomycetota; class Actinomycetes; order Streptomycetales; family Streptomycetaceae; genus Yinghuangia. The sequence continues at coordinate 8,187,962 of NZ_CP088911.1, forward strand.
ACGGTGATCCCCGGGGTGTCCATCGGCACCATGAACGCGGTCAGCCCGGCGTGCCGGTCGACCGTCGGGTCGGTGCGTGCCAGCAGCAGGCCCATGTCGGCCCACTGCCCGTCCGTGCACCAGATCTTCTGCCCCCGGGCGGTGAACGCCGTGCCGTCCCAGTCCGCCCGGGTGCGCAGCGACGCCAGGTCGCTGCCCGCGTCCGGTTCGCTGAACAGCTGGCACCACACGTGCGCGCCGGAGCGGATGCGCGGCAGGTACGCACGCTTCTGCGCGGCCGACCCGAACTCCAGGATCGCGTGGGCGGCCAGCCTCACCTGGTCCAGCGGACGGTACGCCCGGGCCCGGAACAGCTCCTCCAGCAGGATCAGGTCCCGGGTCGGCCGGTGTCCCGCGCTGCCACCCCACTCCGGCGGCCAGCCGGGCCCAGGTAGCCGGCCTCGTACAGGGCGCCCAGCCAGCGCCGGATGTCCCGCTCCTCGTCACGACCGCGCGGGCGTCCGGGTCCGCGTCCAGTGCGGGCCACACGCGGGACAGCGCGGCGTGCAGCTCCTCGTTGGTGGCGTTGAGGGTGTCCGGGCAGTTCAGCGTCACGACGCGCACCGCGCCGCGTGTCTCGACGAGCACCGGGCTGCCCGCGCTCTCGTGTTGGGCCACGTCACTCCTTGATTCACCGCGTCCGTATTGCGCCGACGATCGCAGCTTCCTATATTGATGTCAATGTTGGAAATGACCTCGGGCAGTGTGCGTGACCCGCTGCGCGACGACGCGCGTACCTATCTGGCGGAATTCGAGGCCCGGCTCGCCTCCCCACCGCCGGCTCTGACCCGTGCGGCACGGCCGATCGCCTCGTACGCGGACCGGGTCGCCGCCGCATCCGACCTCATGCGTGTGCTGTACGACGAGGGCTGGGCCCGCTACGGATGGCCCGTCGAGGCCGGCGGGCTCGGCGGCACCATCGTGCACCGCGCCGCGATGTGGGAGGCCCTGGCCCGCCACGGCCTCCCACAGATGGCGCTGTTCGAGCACCTGGAGATCCTGGCCCCGACCCTGGTCGCCCTCGGGCGGCCCGAGTTCGTCGCCCGGGTGCTGCCGCGCTTCCTGCGCGGCGAACAGCGCTGGTGCCAGGGCTTCTCCGAACCCGACGCCGGGTCGGACCTGGCCGCGCTGCGCACCCGCGCCGTCCCCGTCGACGGCGGCCACCGCGTCACCGGCCGGAAGATCTGGACCAGTTGGGCCCGCTACGCGACGTGGTGCCTCGTGCTCGCCCGGACCGGGACACCGGAGTCGCGCCACCGCGGCCTGACCGCCTTCGTCGTCGACCTGCGCGCCCCGGAGGTCGAGGTCAGGCCCATCGAACAGGCCAACGGCACCGACGAGTTGGCCGAGGTGACCTTCGACGGGGCCTTCGTCCCGCCGGCCGGGACCGTCGGCGAGGTGGGCGGCGGCTGGAAGGTCGCGATGCACATCCTCGCCCACGAGCGCGGCACCTTCGCGTGGTTCCGGCACTCGTTCCTGCGCCGCCAACTCCTCGACGCCCTGGCCCACGGGGGCGCCGCCGCGGACGGGCTTCTCGGCGGCGCGCTGCTCGACCTGGCCGCCGTCCGGGCCGTCAGCAACGACGCACTCGGCAGGCACGCCTCCGGCGCGACCCTCGGCCCGAGGTCGGCCTTCTCCAAACTCCTCCTCGCGACCGCCGAACAGTCGGTCAACGACTGGGCGTACGCGAGCGACCCGGACCTCGCCGTCGGGATCCAGGACGACCACGCGGCGGTTCGCCGGCAGGACTACCTCTTCTCCCGCATCGTCACCGTCTACGGGGGGTCCCAGCAGATGCAACTCGACACCATCGCCAAACAGATCCTGCGGCTGCCATGACCACCGCGACCGGGCGGGCCGACCGGGAGTTCCTCGACGCCGCGTCCCGTGCGCTGCGGTCCGCGCCCGAGGTCGACGCCCTCGCCGCGCTGGGCTGGTGGGACCTCCTGACCGACCTCACCGACCCGGAGAACCGCGGGGCGGCGCTCGCGCTGTTCCGCGCCCAGGGGCGCGAGGGCGGCGACACACCCGCCCTCGGCGCGCTGCTCGCCCAGCCCTTCCTCGCCGCGAGCGGCCTCGCCCCCGGCGCCCTCGTCGCGGCGATCCCCCGCCAATCAGCACGCCGGGGCGAACGCCTCGTCGCCGTGGGGGACGTCGCCGGCAGGCACCTGCTGATCGACCGCCCCGGGCACGGGGCCTTCGTCGTCCCGTGCGCGGACGTCGCCTTGCATCCGGTCGCCGTCCCGGGCCGGCTCACCCTCCACGAGGTCGCGTGGGAACCCCGCGCCGGGCAGGCCGCGATCGCGGAGGAGCGGGCCGCCGAGGCGCGGGCCCTGGGGTGGCGCCTCGGGCGCGCCGCCGCGGCCCTGGACATGCTCGGCGCCGCCGAGACCACCGTCCGCCTCGCGGTCGAACACGCCCGCAACCGCGAGCAGTTCGGCAGCCCCATCGGTACGTTCCAGGCCGTGCGCCACCTGCTGGCCCGCACCGAGACCGACTGCGCCGCCATCGAGTCCGTCACCCGGACCGCCGTGCGCCTCGGCCACACCGCGCCGCCGCACTACGACGAGGTCGTCAAAGCCCTCGCCGGCCGCAACGCCCTGCGGGTCTGCGAAACCACACTCCAGGTGCTGGGGGCCATCGGCTTCACCGCCGAGAGCACCCACCACCATCACCACAGCCGCGTCCTCGCCCTCGACGCCCTGCTGGGCACCTCCGTCGAACTGACCCACGCGCTGGGCACCCGGGCACGCCTGACCCAGGACGACCCGGTGCTGCCCTCGGCCCTCCTCCTGTCGGGACCTGACTCATGACCACCACGGACACCGACCTGCGCGAACTCGCCGCGACGCTGCGCAAGGCCCTGGGGTCGGCCGGCGACCGGCCGTCCGTCGACGACGCGTGGCGCGCGACGTGGCCGGTGCTCGCCGAGATCGGCCTCCCGGCGCTGTGCGTCGCCGAGGAACACGGCGGTCTCGGCCACGAGGTGCCGGCCGCGCTGGTGGCCGCGCGCGAACTCGGCGCGGCCCTCACGGCGGCGCGTATGCGGCGGTGGCCGCCGCCGGATACGCGCTGTCGCACGGGTTGCCCCCGGAACACCGCGACGCCGCGGTCGCCCCGCTCCTCGCCGGAACGCACCTGCCGGCTCTGGCGTTTCCGGCCCCCGGGGCCGCGGTCACCGGGCCGGACGGGGACCGGCGCCTCGACGGGCGGGCGTACCAGGTCGTCGGGGCCGCCGAGGCGGACTCCTTCTTGGTGCTCTTGCCCGACGACGCCACGATGGTCCTCGTCCGCCGCGGCGGGGCGGTGTCGCTGCCGCGCACCCACGCGTTCGACGTCACCCGCTCGTGTGCCGACATCGCCTTCGCCGCGGCACCCGCGGTGCCCGTGGCCGCGCCGCCCGGCGGACGCCCGCGCGTCGAACTGCTCTACCGGCTGCTGCTGGTCGGGGACGCCCTCGGCGGCCTGCGGCGGATGCTCGACCGCACGGTCGCGCACAGCCGTGCCCGCACCGCGTTCGGCAGGGCGATCGGCGGGTTCCAGGCCGTACAGCACCGGCTCGTCGACCACACCGTGCGCCTGCGCGGCATGACCCTGCTCGCCGACGAGGCCGCCGTCCGGCTGGCCGACGACGCCCCGGACGCCGCACGAGCCGTCCTGCTCGCGGAGGCCGCGGTCACCTCGGACGCGGTGGCTGGCCATGCTGCACGACCTCGTGCAACTGACCGGCGCCATCGGCTTCACCTGGGAGTACGGCCTGCACCTGTACGAGCGCCGCGCCCACCTCGACACCCGCCTCGGCCACAACCCGCGCCACGCACTCCTGGCCCTGGCCCGGACCGAGGGCTGGGCGTCCTAGCGGCACCGGCGAACCGGCGGTGCCCGTCAGGGAGTTCCGGTGCCCGGTACCTCGACGCGGAGCGTTTCGACCACGGAGGTCGGCGCGCCGCCCAGCTCCACCGCGTCCCACTCGGACGCCGAGGTGAGGAACAGCGTCCGCCGGTCCGGGCCGCCCAGGGTGCACGCGATGGCCATCCGGCCGCCGACCCGCACGCGGTCGGTAACCTCCCCGCCCGGCAGAACGCGCCGGAACTCCCGGGCGAGGGGGAACCCGGCCCAGATGGCGCCCTCGGCGTCGAGCGCCATGCCGTCCGGGGCGGCGTCGGGCGTGGTGGCCACGACACGGCGTCCGCCGAGGTTTCCGTGCGCGTCAACGTCGAACGCGGTGAAGCGCCTGGCCTTGGACTCCGCGACGATGAGCGTCCGCCCGTCGGCGGACAGCACGGTCCCGTTCGGGAAACGCAGGTCGCGCGCGGCCACGGACGCCGAGCCGTCGGGCCGGACCCTGAGCAGCAGCCCGGCGGGCGGGTCGGCGGGGTAGCTGCCCACATAGGCGGTGCCGTCGGGGGCGACGACCATGTCGTTCAGCTCGTCCGCCACCAGGGCCTCCAGTCGGGCGTGCACCGAGCAGGAGCCGTCCGGCGCGAGGCGCAGCAGGGCGCGTTCGGTCATGGACACGATCAGCGCCGAACCGTCCGGGAGGAAGCCGATGCCGGACGGCTTCCGCCCGGGCAGTTCCAGCCTGAGCGTGGTCTCACCACTCGGCGACACGGTGTGGACGGCCTCGCCGTGCATGTCGGAGACCCACAGCTCGCCCGCGTGCCAGCGGGGCGCCTCCGCGAACACGAACCCCTCGGCGAGAGTCGTCGGCGCGCCGTGCGTTGTCGATGCTGTCATCGGACCGTCCTCCCCGCCCGCGCCTCGTATCCGGGCCGCGGTATTTCTCGATGTCGACATCGATATTGACATGCACTACGCTCCGGCTCAAGAGAGTCGGGCCCGCTGAAAGAGACAGGTATGCGGACAGCTGTCATCTGTGAACCGGTGCGCACCGCGGTCGGAGGCTACGGGGGAGCCCTCAAGGGGCTGACCGCCCAGCAATTGGGCGGCGCGGTCGTCCGCGGCCTCTTGGAGCGCACGCGACTGCACGGCCGCGACGTCGACGACGTCCTGTTCGGCTCGTGCTACCCGACCATGGAGGCGCCGGCGCTGGGCCGCGTGGTCGCCCTCGACGCCGGACTCGGCATCGAGGTCCCCGGGCTCCAACTCGACCGCCGCTGCGGATCCGGCGTGCAGACCGTCGTCATGGCCGCCATGCAGGTGCAGACCGGCGCGTCGGACGTCGTCGTCGCCGGCGGCGCGGAGAGCATGAGCAACGCGGCGCTCTACTCCACCGAGATGCGCTGGGGGACGCGCCGCACCGGAGTCACCCTGCACGACGCCCTCGCCCGCGGCAGGACCACGGCCGGCGGCGAGCGCTTCCCGGTGCCCGGCGGGATGATCGAGACCGCCGAGAACCTGCGGCGGGAGTACGGGATCTCCCGGTCGGAGCAGGACGAACTCGCGCTGCGTTCGCACCGGCGGGCCGTCGCCGCCCAGGACTCCGGGCGCTTCACCGACGAGATCGTCCCCGTGACCGTGCCCACCCGCACCGGGGATCTCGTGGTGGACGCCGACGAACACCCGCGCCGCGACACGAGTTTGGACAAACTGGCACGACTGCGCCCGCTCATGGGCGGCACCGACCCGGAGGCCACCGTGACCGCGGGCAACGCCAGCGGCCAGAACGACGGCGCGTCCGCCTGCGTCGTCACCCACCCGGACGAGGCCGCCCGCCTGGGACTGCGCCCCCTCGCGCGCCTGGTCGGCTGGGCCGTCTCCGGCGTCGCCCCCGCCCGGATGGGCATCGGCCCGGTCCCGGCGGCGGCGAAGGCGCTGGAGCGCGCGGGCCTGAAGCTCGCGGACATGGACCTGATCGAGCTGAACGAGGCGTTCGCGGCCCAAGTCCTCGCCTGCACACGGGAATGGGGCTTCACGGAGTCCGACTGGGACCGCTTCAACGTCAACGGCTCCGGCATCTCCCTCGGCCACCCCGTCGCCGCGACCGGCGGACGGATCCTCGCCACGATGCTCCGCGAAATGCACCGCCGCGACGCCCGCTACGCCCTGGAGACGCTGTGCGTCGGCGGCGGCCAGGGCATCGCGGCGATCTTCGAGCGGGTCGACTGAGCCCGCCCGACCGCGACGCGCGAAAGGACTGCGATGACCATGGGCGGTGCCCGTGCGCGACACTGACCTCGACGAAGTGCTCGCCACCGTACGCCGGTTCGTCCGGAACCGCGTGGTGCCCGCGGAGGCGGACATCGAGCGGGACGACGCCATCCCCGACGAACTCCGCGCCCAGGCCGCGGCCATGGGGCTCTTCGGATTCGCGATCCCGGAGGAGTACGGCGGCCTCGGGCTGTCGATGTGCGAGGAGGTCCGCCTCGTCTTCGAACTCGGCTACACCACACCCGCGTTCCGTTCCATGTTCGGCACCAACAACGGCATCGCCGGGCACGTCCTGCTGGAGGGCGCCGACGAGGAGCAGAAGAAGGCGTACCTCCCCAGGCTCGCGTCGGGGGAGTGGACCGCGTCGTTCGCGCTCACCGAGGAGGACGCGGGCTCCGACCCCGGCGGGCTGTCCACGACGGCACACCGGGACGGCGGCGACTGGGTCGTCGACGGCGCCAAACGCTTCATCACCAACGCACCGGTCGCCGACGTGTTCATGGTCTTCGCCCGGACCGACCCGCGGGCCTCGGGCGGCGCCGGGATCAGCGCGTTCATGGTCGAACGCGGCACCCCCGGCCTCCACATCGGCCCCAAGGACGCCAAGATGGGCCAGGCGGGCGCGTGGACGGCGGACGTCCACCTCGACGGCGTCCGCGTCCGCGCGGGCGCCCTCATCGGCGGCGACGCCGGTATCGGCCGGGGCTACACGACCGCCATGCGCTGCCTCGCGCACGGGCGCATCCACATCGCCGCGCTGTGCGTGGGGTTGTCGCAGCGCCTGCTCGACGAATCGGTCGCGTACGCCGCGACCCGCGTCCAGGGCGGCCGACCGATCGGTGAACACCAGCTGATCCAGGGCCTGATCGCGGACTCGGGCACCGACCTGTACGCGGCCCGTGCCCTGGTGAAGGAGGCCGCCGCCGCGTTCGATGACGGCAGCGACACCCGCGTCGGACCGTCGTGCGCGAAGTACTTCGCCTCCGAGGCCGTCGGCCGCATCGCGGACCGCGCGGTGCAGATCCACAGCGGCGCGGGCTACATGCGCGGCGTCCCCGTCGAGCGCTTCTACCGCGACGCCCGCCTCTTCCGCATCTACGAGGGCACCAGCCGGATCCAACAGCTCATCATCGCCCGGCAGTTGCTGCGGACGGCACGCGGGGCGTGAGCCGGGTGCCGCGAGGCGGCGCCGCGGCGCCCCGAGGCCGCGCCCGGCCCGGTGCCACACCGGGCCGCACGCGGTCCCGCCACGCGGGCCGCGGCCACCGTTCCGGGCACGGGCGTCCCGGGGGCTTTTGATAGTCTCCGGGACCATCCACCCCATCCCAGTGCGTGTTCGATGAAGTATGCGGTGCCGTCCGGATCTGTGCCTCGTCATGCGTGGGTCCACCCGACGAGTGATCGGCCATCCGGAACTTCCGCCGCCCGCATACCCGCTCCCTCGCCACGCGGGCTGAGCCGCGCGAACCGCTCGACCCGAAGCCGGAGGGCGCCGCTCCGGCACCGGGCCGCCATGTCGCGTCAGGTGTCTCACATGTCAACCGGCTGATCCGACTCCCCGACGGCAGACGCGCGTTTCAGCGCGACGCCCGGCCCTCGATCGACGATCTCGACCTGCGCCTGATCCACGAGGACGACGTGCTGTCCGTCCTCCAACGCTGCCCGACACGCCTGGAGATCCCCCGGGTGCTGGCACCCGGCCTGCACCTGTCGGTCGGTCCGGAGCGCGGCTTCACACACCGCCAACCCTCCAAGGGCCACCGGCCGTTCGTCGTGGCCCACCTCATGGGCGAACTCGCGCGCCTGCCGAAGGCGGCGCTGGACGAACTCGAACGCCTCCAACGGGCATCGGCCCGGACGCGGGGACTCCTCCCCGCGGCCGAGGCGAGCCACGAGAACCTGGTGCGCGCACACCTGTACCGCCTGGCCGCCACGGCGGACGCGGTCCTGGGGGACGCACGCGAACGGCTCGGCCTTCCCGACGCCGCCGCGCTCCGAAACGGAGTCGACCACCTGCTGCCGCACACCGATCGGAATCGGCCGAACGTCCTCGTCCACGGCGACCTGCACGAGGAGAACATCGTCTGGGTGGGCCGCCGCCAGGGCAACCTCCTCGACTTCGAGCGCTGCATCGCCAACGGCGACCCGGCACACGACCTCGCCGTCTACCTCAAGCGCGGCGCCCACGGCCACCTGCCCCACCGCCAAACCCTCCTGCACCTGGTCGCCGCGAACACCCCCGGCGAGCGCGTGGAACGCCTGGACGCCGCGGAGCGCCGCTTCCGCGTCGCCGAAGACCTCGGGGAGATGTACCGCCTCGCCATCCGCGAGGTCGTCGCCGCGAAAGAACCCGAGTCGGCGCCCCGGACGGAACGCGCGTACGCCGCCTACCGCGACGGACTCGACCGCCTCGGACGCCGGCCTGTGAGCAAGGACGAATACCAGCGCGAGATCTTGTGGGCGCATACGTTCGCCCCGACCCTCCCGGCGGCGCAGGGTGTGCCGCACCGGCGTGTGTTGGAAGCCGCCGTCCAAGGGCTCGGTGCCATGAGCGAGCTCAATCCCCCACGCACGCCCACGCTCAGAAGAGCGGCCCTCGGCAACACCAACCCCGCCCGCCGCACCATCCGCGCCGCCCTCACGCGCGGACGCCGCTCACTCGGTTGAGCAGGCCAAGAAGGCCGGATCCGCGGCGGATGCCGCCCGAGGTACGCCGCCCGCCGGCGGCGACGCGCCTCAGATCCGCAGGAGCTGGCCCCCGTCGACGACGTACTCGCTGCCCGTGACGACCGCGCGCTCCCAGCCGCGCTCGCCGCGCACGTCGCCCGCCAGGGCGACCACCGAGGGATCGTCGGACTCGGGTCGGGTCACGTCCACGGCGACGACACCGTAGTCCCGCGCTCGCAGGCGGCGGACGATCGCGGCGCCCTGGCCGCGCGCCGCGCCGGTGACAAGAGCCACGCGTTCGGGCATGTCGAACTCCTTGCTGGTGTGGTGACGGTCTTATGCGCGGTCTTGTGCGGGACTGGTACGCGCCGGACGCGCGGTCACGCGAAGCGGTACTGCGCGGGGTCGACGCGGTGGGTCATGCGCCAGTCGCCGCACGCCGCCCCGGCCGGTGACGTCCATCGGGGCGAGGAGTTCGTGGGCGCGGAAGCCGGTGGCCAGCACGATCACGTCGGCTTCGTGGCGCCCCGAGGCCGTGACCACCGCGTCCGGCTCGACGCGCACGATCATCTCGCGGACCAGGACGACGTCGTCGCGGCGCAGGCACCGCGGCCGACTGCCGTCGTCCTGGAGCAGGCGCTTGCCCATCGGCGGACAGTCGGGCAGGGCCTTGGCGGGCAGTTCGGCGTCGTCGCCGACGCGGTCCTCGATCCACGACACGAGGATTCTCCGGCGCGCCGCGGGCCCGCTGGCCGTGGTCGACGGAATCATGTGCGAACTCCTCGGGACCGTCAGGGCGTTCGGCCAGGGTCGGGTGCCGGGGCGGAGTCAGCCCGGGGCGAGGGACACGCCGGAGAGGGCCGAGACGGCCTTGGCGACCTCGGCGTCGGGAAGCGCCTGGACGATGCTGTGCTGCACGGCGCCGATCAGGTAGAGGTGCACCGCGCGGGCGCGCTCTCCGGCGTCCGGGACGCCGCAGCGGTCGAGCGCGGACTCGAAGAGCACGCGGATCGTCTCGGAACAGGCGAGCACTTCGTCGCGCGCGCCCCGGGGCCAGGCGTGTGCCGTGTACGCGGTCCACAGCATCATGCTGGTCACCGTCGCGGGGTCCGTCGGCGACGCCAGGAACGCCCGGACGAGGGCGCGGAACGCGCCTTCGCCGTCCGGCTCCGCGTCCATGCGCGCGGTCGCGTGGTCCGCGAAGCGCCGTATGGAGGTCAGGACGGCGAGGTCCACCAGCTCGTCGGCGTCGGCGACGTAGTAGTGGACCGTGCTCTTGGGCAGGCCGGACTCCTCGGCGACCGCGCGGATCGTGCACGCGGCGAGCCCCGAGCGCGCCACCAGGCCGGCCGCGGCCGACGCGATGCGCGAGCGTGCCGCCTGCTGGTTGGGCGTCCACCGCCTGCCCGGGGCGGGCTCGGCACGTGCCGCGACGGCCGGGGCCGCGGCCGATTTCTCTTCGGTGTGCCTGGAGTTGGACGCTCGTCCCATAGCCTTGGACATCTGTCCATCCTACAGGCCGGTGCGATCAAGGGAAGGCGCGATGAACCCTTGGGAGAACCTGTCGGCGCCGCGGACGCGTGACGCCGACGCCGAGCAACTGGTCGCCCGCATGCGGGAGTTGGGCTGCCCGTCGACCCGTCGGCGGCGGTCTCTTCGGGCACGAGTGGCCGCTGACCGACGACGACCTCGCGTGGTTCACCGAGCCCTACGCGCCCGACCCCACGCCCCACACGGACCCCGACCCTGGCCCCGCTGCCCGCCGACGTGGCGGGGACGCCGCCGACGACGCTGCTCCTCGGCGGCTGCGATCCGCTGCTCGCGGAAGGCCTCGCGTACGCCGACCTGTTGGGGCGGGGGCCGGGGTCTCCGTCGACCTGCACGTGTATTCCGGCCAGATCCACGGCTTCCTGACCCTCGACGCGACGGCCCTGCCGCGCGGTGCCGAGACGCTCGGTCTGGTCGCCAACGCGGTGCGGAGCGTCTGACGCGCGACCGGTCGGCGAGGCCGCGGCCGAAGGGCCGTGGCCCCGCCGGGCTTGCGGGTGATGGGCGGACGGCTCTTGCCAGTCCGAATGTGGGATGGCTAACATCCCGAATGTCAAAGTCGACGTCGACATAAGTTAAAGGCGCGATGATCCGCGGCACCGATCATCGCGCATGCGCGCCGAAACCGACACCTCAACGGTCGGGACCACTTCCGCGACGACGGATCGGGGGCCGTCGCCGCGACCACCCGGGCTGCTCTCCCGGAACCCCCGAACCACGCACCACGGGCCATCCGGAGACCACGCCTTCGTCGCCACCGGCACGTCCACCGCGACCAAGTCCGCCGACCAGGGCCCGAGCCATCCGCAACCCCGCGCCGCGCCCGCCGCGGCCTCGGCGAACCCGCCCGCCCGACACGGAGGGCGGACGAGGCCCCGGCCCGGCCGGACCAACCGACTGCTCGTCCCGTGTGGGGGCACGGACGACACCCGACGCCACCCTCGCGCCGCCGCGAGATCCCCGTCGGGTCGACCAGGAAACACCGTCCGGGCAACCCGCCCGACGTCGTCAGGAGGAATTTTGAGACGTCTTCTCCGGGCCGCGAGCCTGGTGATCGTGCCCGTGCTGCTGATCGCCGGCTGCAACTCCGCGACCACCGACAAGAACGACAAGGGCGGCTCCGCCGGGGCATTGGCGTCCGACGAGCCGATCAAGATCGGCGGTGTGGTCTCCAAGACCAGCACCACGGGCGCCAGCAAGGGGGACGCCGACCTCGGTGCCAAGGCCAGGTTCATGATGGCCAACGACGAAGGCGGCATCAACGGCCGCAAGGTCGACTACATCGGTGCCGAGGACGACGGCCAGGACCCCGGACGCACCACCACCGCGGTGCGCAAACTCGTCCAGCAGGAGCACGTGTTCGCGGTCGTCCCGGTCAACACCGTCGTCTTCAGCGGTGCCGGGGAGTTCCTCAACACCAACAAGACGCCGTACATCGGCTGGGGCACCGGACCCGCCTACTGCGACAAGGAATACGGCATCGGCTACAACGGGTGCCTCACCCCGGCACCGGGCGGGGTCATCCCCACCACGTGGGCCGAGGCACTTGTCCCCCTCGTCGGCGGCAGCGCCCAGGGCAAGACGGTGGCACTGGTCGCGCAGGACTCCGACTCGGCCAAGATCGGCCTGAGCATGTACGCACAGGTCTTCCCGCACGCCGGATTCACGGTCTCGTACGCCAAGGCCACCGTCCCCAGCACCACGCCGCCGACCGACTGGAGCCCGTGGGTCGGCGAGATCATGAAGAGCAACAACGGCAACCCCCCGGACATCATCGCCCCGATGATCGCGACACCGACCAACATCAACCTGATCGGGTCGCTCCGGCGGGCCGGGTTCCAGGGCATCATCACCGACTCCAGCGGCTTCGCCCCGCAACTCCTCGACCAGCCCGCGTCGCGCGAGGCGCTCCAGGGCGTCCATTTCCTCAGCCAGGACCAGCCGTTCGAGTCGACGGTCCCGGGGATGGTGAAGTTCAAGGAGTACATCGACAAGGCCAAGGGCTCGCCGGTGACCGACTGGAACCAGTCGATGATGGTCGGTTGGAACTCCGCCGACCTGTTCGTCGAGATCGCGAAGAAGGCCGGCTCGGACCTGAGCGTGGCCTCGTTCCAGGCCGCCGCCGCGAACTTCCAGGACCACTCCGACCTGGTGGGTGACCGCAAGTTCCCGCAAGCCCGGACGCAGTCCTTCGGCTGCGGCTCGCTGCTCCAGGTCAAGGGCGACAGCTACGAGATCTCGTCGCCGCTCAAGTGCTACCCCACCATGCCCTACAAGTGACCGGGCTGCCGGTGCCGTTGGTCTCGGGTGGGCACGGGCGCACGCCTGTTGTCCGTGCGTGGACGTGACGTCTGTCGTCGTGGTGGGTGTGAATCCGGGGCCGTCTACATTTTCGAGGGAGCGTCGTCGGCACATGAGTGAGCTGGTTGGGTTCGTCGTCAGCGGTTTGGTCACGGGGGCGATCTATGCGTTGTTGGCCTCGGGGCTTGTGTTGGCGTATTCGGCGTCGGGGGTGCTGAATTTCGCGCATGGGGCGACCGCGTTCTTGTCCGCGCTCGTGTTCTACGAGGTGAACCAGGGGCTGGGGTGGCCTGCGGTCCCTCGTCGAACACGACGTCGCCTTCGTCATGAACCACGCCACCCGCATCATCGTCCTCAACCTCGGCCAAACCCTCGCCGAAGGCACCCCCACCCACATCCGCGCCAACCAAAACGTCCGCGACGCCTACCTCGGCGGCGGATGACACCGCGGCAACGCCGGACAACCCGGCACGGGGACGTGTGTTCCCACGTCCCCGTGCCGACTGGTTGCGGTCCGGTCGCGGCGGGTCCGCTCTTGGGGGGCGCACCATGATCCTCACGTGCTCGTCCGGAGTCCGCAGGTCGGCTGGGGATCACGGCGTCCGGGTGCGTGTCGGGCCCCTTTCGCCCTTGGGGCGCCGGTGGGCGGGCCCGACCCGTGCCTCCGTGCCGTCACGCTAGCGTATAGTTCGAAGAAGGACAATTCATCGAAGTATCGCGCGCCGGGTCCGGCCCCAGGTGGCGCAGCGCACGCCGCGTATTGATTTACTTGCATCAAATCGTCAAATACGCTGCGTCTGATTGTTTTCTGTTCACGAGTGCCGGCGAACCGAAGGAATCCAGCATGGAGTTCGGGCTCTCATCGGATCACAGGATGTTTCTGGCGACCGCCAAGGAGTTCCTGGCGAAGGAGTACCCCCTCGACCGGATACGCCGCCCCGACGGGGGCGAATTCGCCGGATTCGACAGGGCCTGGTGGACGAGTGCCGCGGACCTGGGATGGACCGCCCTGCTCGTCCCCGAGGAACTGGGCGGCGGCACCATCTCCGACGACGGCACACGCGATCTCGCCCTGCTTGCCGAGCAGTTGGGTGCCGGGGTGGCCCCCGGAGCCCTCCTGCCGACCAACGTGGTGCTGGCCGGCCTGGTCGCCGCACACGGCACCGGCCCCGACCACACCGACACGATCGGCTCGCTAATGTCCGGCGAGAGCATCGCGACATGGGCCGTCTACGAGCCCGGGGCACCGTGGTCGCCCCACCGGCCCGGGGTGACCGCGACACCGGTCGACGGCGGAGGGTTCCGCATCGACGGCACGAAGGACCGCGTCGAGGCCGCCTCCCAGGCCGACCTCCTCCTCGTCACCGCCGCCACCCCCGACGGCACCGTGCAAATCCTCGTTCCGGCAACGGCCGAAGGCGTCGCGGTCGCCCCGCAATGGAGCCTCGACCTCGCCCGGGCGTTCGGCACCGTCCGCTTCGACGGCGTGCGGGTGGACGCGGGCGCTGTCGTCGGCCGTCCCGGCGACGCGGACGTCATCGAACGGCAGCTCCAGACCGCGCTGGTCGTCCAATGCGCCGAGGTCTGCGGCGGCCTCACCACGATGTTCGACACCACGGTCCAATGGGCGTTCGACCGCTACTCCTTCGGCCGCCCGATCGCGTCGTACCAGGCCCTCAAACACCGCTTCGCCGACATGCGCACGTGGCTCGAGGCCTGCCGGGCGATCACCGAGGCCGCCGCCGCGGCCGTCGGGCAGCGCACCGACGAGGCCCCCCAACTCGTGAGCGCCGCCAAGGTGTTCGTCGGCGAGCGGGCGTTGCGCATCCTCCAGGACTGTGTCCAGATCCACGGCGGCATCGGTGTCACCTGGGAACACGACCTGCACCTGTTCCTGCGCCGCGCCACGGTGGACCAATCCCTGTACGGCACCCCCGACGACCACCGCCGACGTCTCGCCGACCTCGCCGACGCCGCCGAACACGCCGAGTCCGCCGTCTCCGCCGCACTCCGAGAGGCCGCACCATGAGCCCCACCGAAAGCGTCGAGGCATTCCGCTCCCGCGCCCGCTCCTGGCTCGCCGCCGCCATGCCGCGCCTCGATCATGACGCGCCCCAGCGCCTCCCCGGCGACGATGACGAACTCTGGCTGCGAGCCCGTGAGTTGCAGCAGAAGCTGTACGCGGGTGGGTTCGCCGGCATCTGCTTCCCGAAGGAGTACGGCGGCCTCGGCCTCTCCCGCGCCCACCAGGAGGCGTTCACGGAGGAATCCGCGGACTACGAGATGCCGTTCCTGCTCAACACCCCCACGTTCAGCATCTGCTGCGCGACGCTGCTCGACCTCGGCACCGAAGAGCAGAAGCGCACCCACATCGCTGCGGCGATCCGCGGCGAACAGGCCCTCGTGCAGTTCCTCTCCGAGCCGAGCGGCGGCTCCGACCTCGCCGGTCTGCTGACCCGTGCCGAGCGGGACGGCGACGGTTGGGTGATCAACGGAGCCAAGACCTGGAGCACCTCGGCGTACGCGGCCGACTACGGGCTCTGCCTCGCGCGCACCGACCCCGAACAGCCCAAGCACCAGGGGCTGACGATGTTCCTGGTGCCCACGAAGGCGCCCGGCCTGACCGTCAACCGCATCCGCATGGTCGACGGATCCACGGAATTCTGCGAGGAGTTCTTCGACAACGTCCGCGTGGACGCGTCCGCCGTGGTCGGGCGGGTCGGCGAGGGCTGGACCGTCGCGTCGCGGCAACTGTTCCACGAGCGCAACGCCGTCGGGGGCGGGTCCCCGTACGTGAGCGGCCACGGGATACCGCCGACCCGCCCGGTGGGGAACCCGTTCACCATCGCCCGGCTGACCGGCCGCGCCGACGACCCCGCCGTCCGCACCCTGCTCGGCGATGTCATCGCGCGGTCGATCGTCGACAGCCGGCTCGTCGCGCGTGTCTCGGCGGGCATCGCCGAGGGACACCTGCCGCCCCCCGCGTCGTCCCTGCTGCGGCTGTTCCACGCCGAATGCGCCCAGAACCGCGAGGACATCGCCCTGCGCATCGCGGGCGCCGGCGCGGCGGTCGGGGAGGCCTCGGGCCCGGGCCACGTCGGCGTCGCCGGCCTCGCCTACCTCAGCCGCCAGACCGCCAGCCTCGGCGGCGGCAGCACCGAGATCTCCCGCAACATCATCAGCGAACGCCTGCTCGGCATGCCACGCGAATACGCCCCGGACCGGGGCATCCCGTTCAACCGGATCAAGCGGGGCACGCGATGAGACGCACGGCCGGCGTGCCGGGACAACGCCGGTCGCCGGGCGCCGCGCAGGCGGCTTGAGCGTACGGCTGCGTCGGCGCGCGATCGGCTGGTCGCCGCGCGGCGGTGGGCGGGGGCCGGGCGTTGCGATGGTGGGACGGGCCGGTTTGGCCCGGGAGCCGCGACGGCGGGCGCAGCGCGCGGCGCTCGGGTGGTGTCGTCCCGGGAGTGGGCCGGAGCGGGGGCAGCGCGGCGAAGGGCCGCGGGGCGGGCCGGAGAACGCGACGAGCCCCGATGACGACGGGCACACCCCTCCGCCCACAAATCCGTCACCCGCCACGGCGCACAAAGCCCACCACCGGGGCTCCCGACAACGCCCCACCGCGCCACGGCGAGCCGCCGATCACGCGCCGGCACGGCCACCCGACCACCGCGCGCCGAGCTTCCCTCCGACGCGGCGGCTCTCGCCTGGTTGCCGGGGCACGACGCGGGCCCGTCGGTGTGTGCCCGGTCCGCGTCGTGTCGGTGGGCGGGGGTGCGTCAGCGGTTTCTGAGTCGTTCCTTCATGCCGCCCAGTTGGGTCATGACCGGATACCCGACCGTGCTCAGTGCGTTGCCGTGGCCGGTCTGGTGGATGTCGAAGACGGACTGGACGGCGGCGTGGAAGCCCTGGATGTCGAGCGTCTGGTTGACCGCGCGCTTGGCCTGACGCAGGGCGAAGGGGTGCATTTGCGCGATGCGGTGGGCCAGGTCCATGGTCTCCGCGTCGAGGCTGTCGAGCGGGACGACCCGGTTGACCATGCCCGCCTGTTCGGCCTCGCGTGCGGTCACCGAGCGCCCGGTGTACAGCATCTCCTTGGCCTTGCGGGCGCCCAACTCCCAGGTGTGCCCGTGATATTCGACCCCGCCGATGCCCATGAGCGCGACCGGGTCGGAGAATTCGGCGTTCTCGGCGGCGACGATCAGGTCACACGGCCAGCACAGCAGGAGGCCGCCCGCGATGCACTTGCCCTGCACGGCGGCGATGGACGGCTTGGGCACGTTGCGCCAGTGCAGGCAGTAGCCCAGGTAGCGGCGTGTCTCGTAGGCGACGATCTGTTCGAGCGTGTACTTCCCGCCCGTCGAACCGCCCGCGCCCTTGATGTCGTGGCCGGACGAGAAGTGCTTCCCGTTGGCCCGCAGCACGATCACCCGGACGTCGTCGTCCTCCTCGGCGCGTGTCCAGGCCGCGTCCAGCGCGTCCAGCAGCTCGACGTTCTGGGCGTTGGCGACCTCGGGCCGGTTCAGGGTGATGACCGCGACCCGGTCCGCCGCCTCGTACAGGATGTGGCTCATGTCTCGGCTTCCTTTCGGTCAGATGCCTCGGCCGCCGGAGATCTCCACGACCGTCCCGGTGATGTAGCTCGCGAGATCCGAGGCGAGGAACAGCACCGCGTTCGCGACCTCGACCGGCTCGCCGGCGCGGCCGAGCGGGACCTCGCGTTCCTTCGCCTGCCACACGTGCGGCGGCATGGCCTCGGTCATCGCGGTGCGGATCAGGCCCGGCTGCACGGCGTTGACGCGGATGCCCAGGTGGCCGAGCTCCTTCGCGGCGGCCTTGGTCATGCCCACGACGCCGGCCTTCGCCGCGCCGTAGTTCGTCTGCCCGGGGTTGCCGATCTTGCCCGAGAGGGACGAGATGTTGACGATCGTGCCCCGGCCTTGTTCGCGCATCACCAGCGACGCGGCGCGCAGGCCGAGCCAGGCGCCCTTGAGGTGGACGTCCACGACGAGTTCGAAGTCGTCCAAGGTCATCTCGCGCAGCGTCGCGTCGCGCGTGACGCCCGCGTTGTTGACCAGGATGTCGAGCGATCCGTACGCCGAGACACACGTGTGCACGGCGGCGTCGACGTCCTCGGGGACCGTCACGTCGCAGGTCACCGCGACGGCTCGGCCGCCGGCCCCGGTCAGGCGTGCGGCGGCTGCCCGGGCGGCCTCGGCGTCCCGGTCGGCCACCACGACCCGCGCGCCGTGCGTGCACAGGACCGCGGCGATCTCGTACCCGATCCCCCGAGCGGCGCCTGTCACCACCGCGTTGCGTCCGTCCACCAGCCCCATGCGTCCCCGCCTTCCGCCACAAATAGTGAGGCAATCTTAAATTTTTGGAAATGGCAATATCGGCTACGCGCCGAACCGCTCGATCAGCCGCTCGGCGATCAGCCACAGGCCGTCGGTCCTGACGAGCCGGTCGCGGTAGCGGCCGGCCACGGCGGGCACCAGGCCGCGTTCGTCGTGCCGCAGAAAGACGAAGTCCGAGACCGCGCGCACGTGGTCGTCGTCGGGTTCCACGACGCAGTTGACGGTCAGATGCTTGCCGCGCTGCTCGGGGCGTCCCTGCGAGTCGTCGAGGAACGCGACCAGTTCGGACGGGCCGCGGGCCACGCGGTCGCCGTACGCGTAGACCGCGTCCGGGGTGAACAGCGCCGCCACCCCGCGAAGTCGCCGTCGTCGCATCGGTGGCAGTAGCGGGCGAGGGTGGCGCGGACGGCGGCGTCGTCCCATGGCGTGAAGTCGGGCATGCGCGCATAATATGATGTCGACATCGACTTTGATAATGGGTCGAGGCGGATACGACGGCCGGGCCCGCGACGCTCGACCCGGTCCGCTGCGGGGGTTGACAAGCGCGGACAAGCATTGACATCCATGGACATGCGTTGACACGGGGGCAAGCCACCACGGGAGGCAACGTTGGAGAACACGGGAAGCCCCGAGAGCTACAGTCGGCGGGTCGCGAGACTGGCCGAGGAACGCCCCACCGACATCGCCCTGACGTTCGGCCTGATCGACGGTGACGACGTCTCGTTCACCTGGGCCGAGACGCACGGCCGCGCCTGCCGGCTCGCCGCCGCGTTCGCCGCCCGCGGGCTGCGCCACGCCGGCCGGCTCTCGCTCAGCCTCCGCAACACACCGGAGTTCGTCTTCTCCGCCCTCGCGGCGTACAAGCTCGGCGCGGTGCCCGTCCCGGTGCGCTGGGACCTGCCCGAATGGGAACTGTCCCGCGTGCAACGGGTGGTCGACGCCGAACTGCACGTCGGCCCGGCCGACCTCCCGTGGCTCCGGGCCACGGCGGACGACCCCGAACCCGACCTCCCCGACGCCCTCTCACCCCAGGTCTTCGGCATCTGCAGTAGCGGGTCGACCGGCTCGCCCAAGGTGATCGTCACCGAACGGCCCGCGGTCTTCGAGGAGTTCCGCGCGACACCGTTCGCCCAGTTGTGGCAGCCGATACCCCGGCCCGAGACCATCCTCGTCCTCGCGCCGATGTACCACACCAACGGCTTCTCGACGCTGGTCAACCTGCTCGGCGGCGACCGGCTCGTCATCATGGAGAAGTTCGACGCCGCCCGCGTCGTCGACCTCATCGAGCGCCACCGCGTGACCACGTTCACCGCCACCCCCACGATGCTCCAGCGCATCGCCGACCTGCCCGACATCGGCAGCCGCGACCTGTCGAGCCTCCAGTGGTTCCTGCAGGGCGCCGCACCCATGCCCCCGTCGCTCGTCCGCCGCTGGGCCGAACTCATCGGCCCGGAACGCATCTTCATGGCATACGGCATGACCGAGGGCTTCGGCCTCACCGCCCTGCGCGGCGACGAATGGCTCACCCACGAGGGCAGCGTCGGCCGGGGGTTCCAGGACACCGAGATCCGCATCCTCGACGCCGACGGCAAACCCGTTCCCACGGGCGAGACCGGCAGCGTCTACCTGCGCACGCCGCACGGCGGGAGCTACACCTACCTCGGCTCCGACCAGCGCGCGGCGGCCACCGACGACGGGTTCCAGACCGCCGGCGATATGGGCTACCTCGACGACGAGGGCTACCTCTACCTGCGCGACCGCGCGGTCGACCTCATCATCACCGGCGGCGCCAACGTCTTCCCCGCCGAGGTCGAACACGCCCTCATCGACCACCCGGGAATCGCCGACGTCGTCGTGATCGGCCTGCGCGACCCCGAATGGGGACGCCGCGTGCACGCCGTGATCGAACCCGTCGACCACGACGCGCCACCGACCGCCGAGGAGGTCATCGCGTTCGCCAAGAGCCGCCTCGCCGCCTACAAGGTCCCGAAAACCGTCGAGTGCGTCGCCGCGATGCCCCGCAGCGCCGCCACCAAGGTCAGCCGCGGCGCGATGGTGGAGGCACGCGGCGGCTGAGCGCACAGTGCGGCCCCTGCGGCAGGCCGTACGCAGGCAGCCCCGGTCCCAGAGCTTGTCCCGGTCCCCAGGCCCGTCCCTCCCGCGGAGGCGAAACCCGGCATGTCGAACCCACCCGAACCCGACGCCGCGGACCGCCGGGCGTTCCGCGCCCGCGTCCGAGCGTGGTTCGTGGCCAACGCACCCCGCAAGGGCACCCCCGGCGACTTCTCCGCCGTCCACGTCGTCAGTGCCGACACCGCCGAGGACTACCACGCCCAGGAGACCCACGCGCGCACCGTGACGGGCGCCTGGCAGCGCCGCCTGTTCGACGCCGGGTTTGCGGGCCGGTCCTGGCCCCGGGACTGCGGCGGGCAGGACGCGCCCGCCTGGCAGGACGACGCCGTGGCCGAGGAACAGGCCGCGTGGGGCGTCTCGACGAAGATGTTCGCCGTCGCCCTCGAAATGGTCCCCGCCGTCCTCTTCGGGCACGGCACCCACCACCAGCGGGTCACCTACCTCCCGCCGATCCTGCGCGGCGAACACGTCTGGTGCCAGCTGCTCTCCGAACCCGGCGCGGGCTCCGATCTGGCCGGTGCCCAGACCAAGGCCACGCCCACGGACGGGGGTTGGTCGGTCACCGGCCAGAAGGTCTGGACGTCCAACGCCGGATGCGCGCGGTACGCCCTGCTCATCGCCCGCACCGGCGGCAAGGACACACGGCACGCGGGCCTGTCGTGCTTCGTGCTCGACATGGCCCACCCCGGCGTCGACGTACGCCCGCTGCGACAGATGTCCGGCGCCTACCACTTCAACGAGGTCTTCCTCGACGACGTGTTCGTCCCCGAGGCCGGTCTGATCGGCGGCCTCGGGGAGGGGTGGGCGGTGCTGAAGACCATGCTCGCCAGCGAACGCGCCGCGATCGGGGGCGGCACCAGCGCCCGGTCCGCGACCCAACTCGCGGGCCTGGTCCACCGGTTGGGCGCCGCCGACGACCCCGCGGCGCAGGACCTGCTGGGCGCGGCCGTGATCCGCGAACGCGTCCTGGACCTCCTGCGCTCCCGCGTCGCCGCCGGTCACGACGTCGCGGCGGCCGGCCCGGTGACCAAACTCCTCTACTCCGAACACGCCCGCCTCACCGCCGACGCCGCGATGACCCTGCTGGGCACCGCGGCCACCGTCACCGACGACCCGCTCGCCGCACCCTGGATCGAACGCCTCCTCTTCGCCCCGGGCCTGCGGCTCGGCGGCGGTACGGACGAGATTCAGCGCAACGTCATCGCGGAACGCGGCTTGGGCCTGCCGCGGCGGTGAGCCGCGCATGCCGCCGAGCGCGGAATCCCGTGGGCGCCACAGGATTCCGGGTCCGTGGCCGCGCCGGGGCGACACGTGCCTGTCGGCGTCGGGTGCTTGACGCGGAGGGTCGCGGGAGGGGGAGACCCTGAGGAGTCATGACGGGGTCGGCGCGGGCGACGGGCACATCGGGGCGGGCTGCGAGCGGGCCCGCCGGGGCACCCGCCACTGCGGCGGACACTCGTCGCGGGGAATCAAGGGAGTCAACAAGCAGGCGCCGAGGGGCGCATGGAGTGGGCGGCGCGCGCCGCCGGGTGTGGCGGCGAGGGAGTGCCACGGGTGGGGCGCGGGGCAGGCCCATCGTGGGTGCGTGGGTGCGTGGGTGCGTGGGTGCGTGGCTGCGCGGAGGCCGTGGATTCGCCTGCCTCGTGGGAATACCTTGCGCGGGGTAGGGCGACGTATTAGCCTTTCGGCACCAGTACTAGCACCTACTAGTAGCGAGTGATCGTCGAAGCCCGAGCGCCCGTCGAAGCGGCGGGCCGCAGCCGCCGAACGCCGATGCGCGGACGTGGACGGCTGTGCGGGCGCCGCCGCCGAGGCGGTGGTCGAGGGTCGGCTCCGCCGGAGGTTCGCCGTCGGCGGGGACGCGTGGCGGACGCGTCGGGGACGGCATGCGGGCGGAGGTGCGGGCTACCAGGTCAGAAGCGGCGTCGTCGGCCGTGCGCCGTCGTCGCCCGAGGCGAGTTTCAGGGGCTTTTCCGCCGCGGCAGCGGGCTTGGCGCGCTTGCTCCGGCGGGACGGCGGGGTCTCCGTGACGGGCCGCGGGCCCGGGGCGAGCGACTGCAGTTCGCCGATCAGCCCGTCGAGGGTCTCACCGCGCAGCGTGTAGAAGAAGTTCCGTCCGTTCTTGCGGACTTCGATGATCCCGGCCTGCCGGAGGATCTTCGTGTGGTACGAGATCGTCGGCTTGGACACGGGAAGGGTGTCCTCCAACGCGCTGCACGCGAGTTCCTGCGAGGCGGCGATCTGCCGGACGATGCTCAGCCGGATCGGGTCGCCCAGCGCGCGAAAGACCTGCGCGGGCTCCGCCGGTTCCTGGGACATGGTGCCTCCCTGAAATGATTCGTTAAGTATCAACTTACCGCATCCCTCCGCGAACCGTTCGTGCAGGTCACGGGCCGTAAGGGTGGTGGCGCCCCCAGGGCTTCCATCAGCATGTCTTCGCTCGGATACGGGCCGTGCCGCGCCGGAGTTCGCGCAAGTTTCGAGATCAGTCGAATCATCTGGCCGACACCCGTTGATTTCGATAGTTCTACATATAACCTGATGTCGATGCGGCAGGGACGGCGAGAGGGGTGGCCCAGTGTTCAAGCCCATGGCGGGTGTGCGGGTCCTGGAGGTCGCGCAGTTCACCTTCGTCCCGGCGGCCGGCGCCGTGCTCGCGGACTGGGGCGCCGATGTGGTCAAGGTGGAGCACGCGGAGAAGGGCGACGCGCAGCGCGGGATCGTGAAGGTGTTCAGCCACAACGTCTCGACGGAGGGCACGACTTTCGCCCCGCTGATGGACGGCCCGAACCGGGGCAAGCGGAGCCTGGGGCTGTCGCTGGAGAAGCCGGAGGCGAAGCGGGTCCTGCACGAACTGGTGCGTCGCAGCGATGTGTTCCTGACGAATTTCCTGCCCGGTGCGCGCGCGAGGCTCGGCATCGACATCGAGGACATCCGTGCCATCAATCCGGACATCGTGTACACGCTGGGCAGCGGCTTCGGGCACGCGGGCCCGGAGGCGGACAAGGGCGGGTACGACTCGACGGCGTTCTGGGCCCGCAGCGGGGCCGCCGACTACCTGACGCGGCCCGGTGCCGACGGCATCACCCAGCAGCCGGCGGGTGCGTACGGCGATTCCATCGGCGGAATGACGATCGCGGGCGGCATCGCCGCGGCGCTGTTCGCCCGCGCGCGGACCGGTCACGCCCCGGTCGTGGATGTGTCGCTGCTGGGCGTGGGGGCGTGGGCGACGCAACTCAGCGTCAACCTCGCGCTGATGGCCGGCGGCCCGCTGCCGAAGCCGGAGCCGGGGAGCCGGGGTGCCGCGACCAACCCCCTCGTGGCGACGTACCGCACCGCCGACGACCGCTGGATCATGCTGAACATGCTCCAACCCGCCCGCTACTGGCCGGAGTTCTGCGCCGCGGTCGGCCGCGGCGACCTCGCCGCCGACGAGCGCTTCGCCACGGCCGAGGGCCTGATGGCCCATGCCGGGGAGGCCGGCGACATCGTCGCCGAGGTCATCGCGGGCCGCACCAAGGACGAGTGGGTCGCGATTCTCACCGGCATCGAGGGCCAATGGGCCGTCGTCCAGAACACCTGGGAACTGGGTCACGACGTGTCGCTGCGCGCCAACGGGCAGATCGCGGATGTCGTGGACGCCGAGGGCAGGACGCGCCAACTCGTCGGCAACCCGGTGCAGTTCGACCGCACCGCGGCACAGCCGACCCGTGGCCCGCTGTTCGCCGAGCACACCGACGAGATCCTGGGGGAGCTGGGGCTCACCGAGGAGGAAGTGCTCGACCTGAAGGTCGTCGGCGCGGTCACCTGAGCCACCCCGTCGCGTGTCACCCCCGCGTCCCCACGGAGGTGACCGTTCGACCGCGACGAGCCCCGGGCCACGGCACTCGCCCGCGAGGTGGGCGGCCCGGCCGTCGCCGCGGGCGGCGACGTCAACGACGACGGCGACGTGGCCGCGGCGATCGCGGCGGCGCGGGCGCTCGGCACCTTCTCCGTCGTCGTCAACGGCGCGGGCGGCGGCGCGATGGCCCGGACCGTCGTCCGGGACGGCACCCCGCACGACAAGGCGGCCTTCGTCGACGTGTTGGAGATGAACGCGGTCGGCACCTTCAACGTCGCGCGGCTGGCCGCCGCCGCGATGGCCGGCAACGAGCCCACCGACGACGGCGAGCGTGGCGTCGCCGTCAACACCGCCTCGATCGCATGCCTGGAGGGGCAGACCGGGCAACTCGCGTACGCCGCGGCCAAGGCCGCCATCCTCGGCATGAGCCCGCCGATGGGCCGCGACCTCGCGCCGGCCGGCATCCGGGTGTGCGCGATCGCACCGGGCACGATGGGCACCCCGGTCATGCTCGGCGCGTCCGACGCCCTCAAGACGCGCCTGGTCGAGACCATCCAGTTCCCCAAACGCATGGGCCGGCCGAGGAGTTCGCGCTCCTGGTCGGGTCGATCGTGCGCAACCCGTACCTCAACGGAGAGAACATCCGCCTCGACGGCGCCCTCCGCTTTCCGCCGAAGTGAGCGAGACGACCCCAGGACACCCCACCGCGCGGAGACACATGTCCGTCGACGTCGCACGCCACGGTTCCGTCGCCGTGATCGCCATCAACCGCCCCGAGGCGGCCAATTCGCTGGACGCCGAGACCCAGGCCGGGCTCGGCCACGCCTTCCGCGACGCCGAGGAGGACGACGCCGTACGCGCGGTGGTCCTGACCGCGGCGGGGGAGCGGACGTTCTGCGCCGGGATGGACCTGAAGGCCTGGGCCGCGGGCACGGTCAAGAACATCCCCGGCCCCGGCATCGACATCTTCGTCCAACGCACCTTCCCCAAGCCCCTGATCGGCGCCATCAACGGCACGGCCGTCGGCGGAGGCTTCGAACTCGCCCTGGCCTGCGACCTGTTGGTGGTCTCCGAGACGGCGAGGTTCGGCCTGCCCGAGGTGAGCCGGGGGGCAGATCCCGGCCCGGGGCGGCACCCGCCTGCCCCGGCGCATCCCCCTCCCGCTCGCCCTGGAGCTGGGCCTGACCGGCGACCTGGTCACCGCGGCGCGGCTGCGCGAGATGGGGTTGGCCAACCTGGTCGTACCGGCGTCCGAGGTACGCGCGTCCGCCCTGGCCCTGGCCGAGCGCATCGCCGCGAACGGTCCCCTGGCCGTCCGGACCACCAAGCGGCTCATGGCCGCCGAAATCCCGGACGCCGACTGGGACATGATCTCGGCGGCGGTGCGGACCATCGTCGACAGCGAGGACGCCCGGGAGGGTGCGCGGGCCTTCATCGAGAAGCGCACCCCGCGGTGGGTCGGACGCTGACCACGCGCACCGCCCCCGAACCGCCCTCGGGGGAAGGGCGGTTCGGGGGCGGTGCGCGTGGTCAGGGCCGCGCCGACGAGCCGCCGTCGGGCAGCCCGAGCACGCGAGCGGCGTTGTGCCGCAGGAACTTCGGCCAGACGTCGTCCTTCAGGGGCACCCGCGCGAACTCCGCCGTGATCCGGTCGAGGGTCAGGCCCATCGGGAAGTAGCCCCCGTACATGACCTTGTCCGGGCCGCGCGTGTTGGCGTAGTCGATGATCTCCGGCGGGTAGTACCGGGGGGCGAACGCGCTGGTCGAGTAGTACAGGTTGGGCCACTTGAGTATGAGCTTGACCGCCAACTCGGTCCAGGGCTCGCCGCCGTGCCGCATGACGAAGACCAACTCGGGGAAGTCGTACATGACTTGGTCGATCAGCTCGACGCGCTGCACCATCGACGGCACGCGCGGCCCCGCGATGCCCACCGTCACGAACACCGGGATGCCCAGCTCGACGCACTTGGCGTAGATCGGATACATCTGCGGGGCGTCGATCGCGACCTGGGGCAGTGTGCCGTGCGGCATCACCGCGGCGGCCCGGATGCCCCAACGCTCGTGGGCGCGCACCAGTGCGCGGATGCCGTCCATGCCCGTGTTGGGGTCGCAGGTCCACGCGCCCGCGAACCGCTCGGGGTGCTCGGACAGCGCGCGGCCGGCCACCTCGGGATTCGCGCTCACGCTGACCAGGGCGACGTCCACGCCGTGCCGGTCCATCTCGCCGAGCACCAGCCCGACCGGGTCGACGTCGTCCGGGACATGGCTGTCGGGGATGTCGTGGAACATGTACGCGGCCGGCATCGCGAAGTCCTCGCGCGACTCCTTGTCGCGCAGCGACGCCCGGATCTGCCGGTAGAGCGTCGCCGGGTCCTGCGGGAACCCGACCAGCGTGTCGATCACACCCACCCCGAAGGGGCGGGGCGGACCGGCGGGGGCGGGGCCGGAGGAGGGAGTTGGGGCCACGGGACCACCTTTCGTACCGCCGAGAGTGCCGTGGCGGGCGGCGCCTCGCGACGGGTCGGCGCGCGGGCCCGACGGCTCCGGAGCGCCGACGATAGCCCCGACCGGCCATCTATGTCGACATCGATATTGATATTCGTGGCCGCCGAGCCCCGAGCCCCGAGCCCCGAGCCGCCGGGCCCACCCGGGAGTCAGCCGCCGCCCGGCGGTCCCGTCGACGCCCGCACGTGCACGACGACCTCGGCATCGACCCGTGCGATCGGCGGCGCCCCGACCACCCGCAGCGCCTCCGCCGCGATCTCCCGGGCCAGCGCCTCGACGTCCGGCCGCACGCTGGTGATCCCGGGCACGAACAACTCGGCCAGCGGGCTGTCGTCGTGGCCCACCACCGACAGATCGCCCGGTACCGACACCCCCAGCCGCAGCGCCGCCGCGATCACGGTCGCCGCGGTCTCGTCGTTGTACGCGATCACGCCCGTGCACCCCGCGTCGAGCCACGCCCGCACCGCGTGCGCGGCGGAATCGCCGCGCGGGCTCACCGGGCGCGCGTCGACGATCGTGACCCCGAACGCGGCGGCCCGCGCGCGGATGGTGCCGAGGTGGTACTCCTCCAACTCCGCCAGCCGCGGATCCCCCGCCCCCGCGAACGCCACCCGGCGGTGCCCGAGTTCGGCGAGATGATCGACCTGGAGCCGCGACGCGGCGGTGAAACCGGAATCGTCCAGCCGGGGCACGTCCCGCCGCGTGGGGAAGATGTTCGTGAAGCCGTTGGCTTCGAGCGCGGCCACCCGCTCCTCGTCGAAGATCGCGAAGCCCAGCACCGCGTCCGCGTCGATCGACTCCCACAGCGGCCGGGTCCGGGGGTTCGCCGGCGGCACCCACGCCACCAGGCAGTACCCGGCCTCGTCGAGGAGACCGGACAGCCGCTCCAGAAACCGCGCCAGGATCTCGTTCACCGGCCAGTCGGGCATGACCAGCAGCAAGACGTCGCTGCGCCCCCGTACGAGGGTGCGCGCCGAACTGCTCGGCCGGTAGCCGAGCGCGCCCGCGGCGTCGAGCACCCGGCGGCGGGTCTCGGACGAAATCGACTGTCCGGGAGTCTCGTTGAGGACGAACCCCACGGTGGCGCGGGAGACGCCCGCGGCGCGGGCCACGTCCGTCGCCGTGACGCGCCGCTTGGAATCAGACGTTGCCATCGGTGTCCTCGTCGGTTGAGCGATCGATCCTCGCGCGTGCCGCGCCGCCGTGCCGGCCAGCCGAAACTAGCAAGTGCCGGTGCCGGGCCCGGAGGATCCGCGGGTGCGCGCCGCGTCGCGCCCGAATCCGGCCCCCGAAGGCGCCCGGCCGCCGCGTCCGGTCCGCCACACGACGACCCCGTGGTCGGCCGGGAATCCGCCGACGACGAAGGTTTGCGACCCGTCAACACCCACGCGTCCCCACTCCGGCGGGCGATGGTGCGGAGGGCTCCGCGGTGGAAGCCTGCGCCCGGCCCTCCCGGCCCTCCCGGCCCGCCACTTGCCACGCGTCGATCCCCCGCGTTCCCGTCCCGGCGGGCGGTGGTGCGGAGGGTCCTGGGGCCGAAGCCGCCGCCCGGCCCGCTCCCAACTGAGCCCGCCCGCCACGTGCGACCCGTCGAACACCCCCGCGTCCCGTCCCGGCGGGCAGCGGTGCGGAGGTCCCCGCGGTCGACGCCGCCGCCCGGCTCACCCCGAAGTGATCCGGCCCGCCGCATGCGACCCGTGGATCACCCGCGCGTCCCCGTCCCGAAGGGCGGCGGTGCGCACGCTCTTGAGGCCGGGGTCGGCGGCCGGTCCGACCCCCGGAGCGGGCCCGTCCGCCGCTTGCGATGGGCACGATAGCTTTGAATTGATGTTATTAGAATAGTTGAATCAGCTTAAATCGAAGCGACGTGCGTGGAGCGGGCGGTGGCGGTGTCGTGAGTTGATTTTGATGTCGATATTGACGAGCGTGTCGCGCACGAGGTGTCATAGACCCGTGGAACAGGACGCGTGGATCTTCGACTTCGACAGCCACTACTACGAGGCTGAGGACGCCTTCACCAGGCACCAGGACCGTTCCCTGGGCAGCCGGGGCGTGCGCTGGGCCGACATCGACGGCCGGCGGCGGCTGGTCGTGGGCGGGGTGGTCAACGGCTACATCGCCAACCCGACGTTCGATCCGGTGGCGCGCCCCGGAGCCTTGTACGCGTGGTACCGGGGCAACCCGGAGCGCCAGTCCATCCGCGAGGCGTTCGGCGCACTGGAGCCGATCCGCCCGGAGTACCGCGACCGCGAGGCGCGGCTGCGCGCGCTCGACGCGCAACAGGTCGCCGGAACCCTGCTGTTCCCCACCCTCGGCGTCGGCCTGGAGGAGGCGCTGAAGGCCGACCCCGAGGCCTGCGCCGCCGTGTTCCACGCGTTCAACCTGTGGCTGGACGAGGACTGGGGCTACCGCTACCGGGACCGGATGTACGCGGTGCCCTACATCCCGCTGCTCGACCCCGCCGACGCCGTCGCCGAACTGCGCGCGGTCCTCGACCGCGGGGCCGCGGTCGTGAACATCCGCAACGCGCCCGTGCCGGTGCCGGGCGGCTACCGGTCGCCGTTCGACGCGGCGTACGACGCGTTCTGGGGCCTGGCCGAGGAGTCCGGCGTCGCGGTGGCGACGCACGCGGGCAACGACGGCTACGACGCGCTCGTGCAGATGTGGGAGCCGGGATCGAGCGAGCAGTCGGTGCTGCGCACCCCGCTGCGCGGAGTCGTCACGAAGGGCCGCGCGGTCACCGACTTCTACGGCGCCGCGCTGTCGCACCTGCTGTTCGAGCGGTTCCCCCGCCTGCGGATGGCCAGCGTCGAGAACGGCGCGGGATGGATCCCCGACCTGCTCCACCGCATCGACGACGCCGCGAACCGCAACCCCGGGTACTTCAAGGAGCACCCCCGCGACGTCTTCGGCGAGCACGTGTGGGTCACCCCGTTCTGGGAGGACGACGTCGACAGCCTCCTCGGCGAGATCCGCACCGACCGCCTGCTGCTGGGATCCGACTGGCCCCACGCGGAAGGCGTCGCGGCACCGGCCGACTTCGTCGCCGAATCACTCGGCAACCTGAACGACCGCGACCTGCGCCGCGTCGCGCGCGACAACGCGCTCGACGTCCTGAGGCTCCCGACGGCCTGAAACTCCCGACGCTCCGAGGCGCCGCACGCGCCGCACGCGCCGCACGGCCGGAGCGGGCGCCGCCGACACCCCCGGCGCCCGGCGGCTCCGCCCTCCCAGACAGGGGACACATGTATCCGGGGACCCACGCGGCCGTCACCCCCGACAAGCCCGCCGTGGTCATGGCGGGCGGTCGGGAGACCGTCACCTACCGCGAACTCGACGAAGGCTCCGCCCGGTTGGCCCGGCTGCTGTACGACCGTGGGCTGCGCGAAGGGGACGTCCTGGCCCTTCTCGCGGAGAACCACATCCGCTACACCGAAGTGCTGTGGGCCGCGATGCGGTCGGGCCTCCACCTCACCGCGATCAACCGCCACGCGACGGCGGAGGAGGCCGCGTACATCCTGCGCGACGCGGGAGCGGCGGCGCTGGTGGCGACCCACCGGCTCGCGCACGCGGCCTGCGACGCGGTCCGGGGCACCGACTGCCGGATCCGCCTGATGATCGACGGCACGGCGGACGGCTTCGAGCCGTACGAGAAGGCCGTGGCGGCGTACCCGGGGGAGCCGCCGTCGTACCAGCCGCGCGGCGAGATGATGCTCTACTCGTCCGGAACCACCGGGCGCCCCAAGGGAATTCGGCGCCCCCTCCTGGGCCTCGACGTCGCCGACCCCACCGGAGTCCGCAGCGCGGCCATGTGCCGCCGCGTCGCCGGCATGGACCGGGACGCGGTCTACCTGTGCCCGGCGCCGCTCTACCACGCCGGGCCGCTGGGATGGGTGCGCGGTGTGCACGAACTCGGCGCCACGCTCGTGGTGATGGAGAAGTTCGACGCCGAGGGCATGCTCGCGGTCATCGAGCGCGAGCGCGTCACCCACCTCCAGGCCGTGCCCACCATGCTGATCCGCCTGCTGAAGCTCCCGGCCCGGGTGCGCGGCGCGTACGACCTGTCCAGCCTGCGCACGCTGGTGCACGCGGGCGCCCCCTGCCCGGTCGACGCCAAACGCGAACTCATCGACTGGCTCGGCCCGATCGTCACCGAGTACTACTCGGCGACCGAGGGCATCGGCACCACCGTCGCCACCTCCGAGGAATGGCTCGCCCATCCCGGCACGGTCGGCCGGCCCATCCTCGGCACCCCGCGGATCTGCGGCCCCGACGGCGGCGAACTGCCCGCCGGGGCAACGGGATCGGTGTACTTCGCACGGGACGCGGCCCCCTTCGAATACCACAACGATCCCGCCAAGACCCGGTCCGCCCGCCATCCACACCACGAACACTGGTACTCCACGGGCGACTTGGGCTACCTGGACGACGACGGCTACCTGTTCCTGACCGACCGCAGCGCGTTCACGATCATCTCCGGCGGCGTCAACATCTACCCCGCCGAGATCGAGGCCCGCATGGTCCTGCACCCCGACGTCGCCGACGTCGCGGTCTTCGGCCTCCCCGACGACGAGATGGGCGAGTACGTCCACGCCGTGGTCCAACCCGCCGAGGGCGTCCGGCCCACCCCCGAACTCGCCGAGGAACTGCGGACGTTCGTGCGGCAACACCTAGCCGGGCCCAAAGTGCCCCGCATAGTCGACTTCCGCGCGCGACTGCCCCGCCTGGACACCGGAAAGCTCTACAAGCTCCCGCTGCGCCAGGCCTACCTGGACCGCGCGGCCTCCGAAGCCCGCCCCCACGCGTCGGCCGACTCCGACCACCCGAGAGGAGAACGGTGAAGCACCCGAACGAGCCGTACATCGGCGGCCGGTGGACCCCGCAAGCCCGTACGGAAGGCTTCGACGTCACCTCCTCGGCCACCAAGGAGGTGATCGGCCGCGCCCCCGCCGGCACCACCGCCGACACCGACGCGGCCGTGGCCGCCGCCCGCGACGCCTTCGACACCGGCCCATGGCCCCGCATGGCCCCGCATGGCCCCCCCATGGCCGCCAACGCCTGTGCCGCGATCCGCGATCCGGGAACCTTGGAACTCCCTCCGCGCTGACACCTTTCGGCACACCCACCTGATGGAGGCCCGTCCCGTGACGAACCCGTTCGGCTACCGGAACAAGCGCGTCGTCGTGACCGGAGCCGCCTCCGGCATCGGCGCGGCACTGCTGGACGTGCTCGCCGAACTCGGCGCCGAGCACGTCACCGCGATCGACCGCAACGCCTGTTCGGGCCCGCACGACCGCGGCATCGCCGCGGACCTGTCCACCGAGGCGGGTGTCGAGGCCGCGGCCTCGGCGGTCGACGGGCCGGTGCACGTGCTGTTCAACAACGCCGGAGTCGCCGCGACCCAGCCCGCCCCCGTCGTCTTCAGCGTCAACTTCCTCGCCCCGCGCCGCCTCCACCAGCGCCTCGCCGACCGCATGCAGGCCGGGAGCGCCGTCGTCGGCACCTCGTCGATGGCCGGCATCGGCTGGCAGGCGAACCAGGAGGAACTGGCCGCGCTCATGGCGATCGACGACTGGGACGAGGCCCACGCGTGGCTGGCCGCGCACCCGAAGCTCGCCGAGGACCCCTACGGACTCTCCAAGCAGTGCGCGCAGTTCCACACGATGTACGCCGCGCGCGCCGCGATCCGCGACGGCGTCCGCGTCAACAGCGTGTGCCCGAACCCGGTCGGGACGCCGCTGCTGGCCGACTTCCGCGCCACCATGACCGACGAAATCGTCGACTGGGCGGTCCGCCAGGGCAACGGCCGGCCCGCCACCGCCCGCGAGATCGCCCTGATCCTGGCCTTCCTGGGCTCGGACGCCGCGGCGTACCTCAACGGCGTCAACCTCCACGCCGACGCGGGCATGCACGCCGCACTGATCACGGGCCAGACCGACTGACCCGGGCGACGGGAGCGGGCGGCCTGGTGCGCCCGCTCCCGTCGCCATCCGGCGTGCGTGCCGCGGTCAGTGCCCGCCGGGCACCGGCTCCAGCAGGAACACCGGGATCGGGCGCTCGGTCTTCTTCTGGTAGTCGGCGTAGTCCGGGTACGCGGCCACCGCGCGCTCCCACCACAGGGCCTTCTCGTCGCCGGTGATCTCCCGGGCCGCCATGTCCTGCCGCACCGGCCCGTCCTGGAGCTCGACCCGGGGGTCGGCCACGATGTTGTGGTACCAGAGCGGGTGCTTCGGCGCGCCACCGAGCGAGGCGACGATCGCGTAGACGCCGTCGTGCTCGACGCGCATCACCGGGGACTTGCGCAGTTTCCCGGACTTCGCGCCGCGGCTCGTGATCACGACGACCGGCATCCCCCTTATCGTGGTGCCCTTCGTCCCGCCCGAACTCTCGTACTCCTCGACCTGGTTGCGCACCCAGGCCTGGGGGCTCGGCTCGTACTCGCCTTGCAGGGGCATGGTCGTCCCGTCCCGTCGCTTGCCGTCGGTGCCCGGCGGCGCGGCCGGGCAGGAGCCGGGAGGCCCGGCCCCGGGAGCAATCTAACCGCGCGTCGACGGGGGTTCGCGGGATCAGTACGGGCGGGTCGAGCGTTCGATCATGCCGTACGCCTCCTCGCCGTCCCAGCGGTACGCGGCGATGCCCTGCTGGAGATCGGGGAAGGTCCTGCCCTGGCCGAGGGGCCGTTCGGGTGTCAGCGACGACGCGAAGGTCTCGGCCGCGACGTGCACGTCCCCCGCGGCGGTGCGGAGGGTCACGGACACGTCCTGCCCGCTCGGCCGCAGCTCCGTCAGCCACGGGGTGTCGACCACGCGGGCCGGAAGGATTTCGCCGCCGTCGCGCACCCACCCCTCGTGGTATTTGACCGGACCGCCCGGGCCGGGGCGGTAGTGGATGAATCCGAAGGCCCGCCCGCTCGGGAACAGCGCGGACTGCCAGCAGTGGCCGAAGAATTCGCCGTAGTCGCTGCGGTTGCCGCCCTTGCGGTGGATGCGCAGCCCGCCGCCGGTGAACGCGGTGGCGACGCCGTCGACGCGCACGGTTCCGGTGACGGTGCACAGCTGCTCGAACCGGTCCTCGCCCGGGATGAAGCGGCCTTCCGGCTCGTACGACCCCTGGACCCACGGCGGCGCGGCCATGTGCGCGTCGAGGCTGACCTCGAGCGCCACGCTTGTGGCCGGGGTGGGCTGTTGGCCGCGCACATAGCGGCCGGTGACCTGGTCGTCCCCGGTCGTCGCGGTGACCGGGCCGTCGAACTCCAACCGCCAGTGGGCGAACGGCTCCACGCACGTGAACCGCAGGGGCCCGGCCCCGAGCACCCTCGGCCGCCCGCGGGAGTCGGTGGCCGGGTGGGCGGCGTGGTCGCCCCAGCCGGCCAGCACCCGCCCGTCGGGCAATGCCAGATTGAGCTGGACGTTGCGGGAGGTCTCCCACGTGGCGCCGACGGCCTCGATGCCGACCCGGGGGAGTGCGAGGCGGCCGGCGTCGTCCCAGATCCACATCGACGCGCTTTCCCGGTGGGTGGGTGAATCGGGGGTGCCCGGGGTGACGCCGTCCGTCTCGGGGCTCATCCCGCCGGTCAGGTCGATGGTGGTCACCGCATGTCCTCCAAGCTGTCCGCGGTTCGCGTCGCCGGTCACCCCGTGGTGGCCAACGCGCCGAACCTGTCGACGTATTCGGCGAAGGCGTGCCGGATCTCCGCCGTCGTGTGGCCGTACTCCTCGGGCGTGTAACGGTGTTGCCCCCGGGCGCCGCGCCGGTTCTCGGCGGCCCACCGCGTCATCGACGCCCGGACGTCGTCGGTCAGCCGCAGGCCGAGGAAGTCGTACACGCGTTCCACCGTGGCGATCGGGTCGGTCTCGAACTCCCGTTGCCCGACGTCGTGGAAGCGGTGTTCGCCGATGTGCTCGCGGTCCGCGATGACGCGCCGCGTACCCGCGACGAAGTGGTCGAGCAGGTCGCGCCCGAGGACGTGCGGGTCGGGTGTCCGCGTCGGGACGGAGTCGCGCTGCGCCTTGGCGACGGTGCTGCACGTCGACGGGAACGCCTCCGCGGGGTCGCGGTGGGTCATCACGAACCGGGCGCCGGGGTAGTGCCGGGCCAGGCTCGCCGCCTGGAAGATGTACTGCGGGGCCTTCAGCAGCCAGCGGTACGGCGGCCGTCGCGCGTGCAGCAGGCGCAGCACACGCTCGTGGTACGCGACCGTCCCGGCGAAGTCGGCGTCCCGCCACCACGACGTGAACGTCGGCAGGGGAAGCCCGAGTTCCTGGTTGTGGAAGTGCAGGGCCGGGATGTGGACGTCCTCCATCGGCCCGTCGACGGACCTGATGTGGCGCTCGTCGGACCGGCCCTGCGCGCGCATGAGCCGGTCGTCGCGCGCGGTCGCCGACGTGTCGTCCGGGACCGGGTCGTGGACCTCCGACCAGCGCGGACAGCGGAACCGGGGGTCGAGCGCGAGGACATGGAGCAGCGCGGTCGTGGCGGTGCGCGGCAGGCCGAGGATGACCACCGGGCCCTCGACCTCGGGCGTCGGCGCGGGGTTGCGCGCGTACCACCGCTCGATGCGCAGGCGGTTGGTCAGGCGGCGGGCGGCGACCGCCTCGACCGCGGCCACGGCGTCGCGGTCGGCGCCGAGGTCGACGGCCGCGGCCTCAAGGAAGCGGTCGAGTCCTTCCTGCCAGCCGTCGGGCCCGAAGTCGGACCATCCGGTTTCCGTGCGGGCCCGGTCGACGAGCACGTCTGGACTGGTCGGCATGCGGCGCTCCCGTTGTCTCGTCGTGGCATCTCGAAGACACGCGTTGAGAAATTAGCACGCATGATGACCAGTCAACACCCCCTCTTTGTCACTCGGCCCAGGACCGGCGCCTCGTCCCGGATGACGCGAAAAGGGCAGGACGACGGCACCCGCCGTCGGACGCGGACGTCGCGGGCGGGCTGTTCCGGGCGTCGTGAACGATCGGGGGGAGGTCGCGCGGTCAGGCCGAGCGCTCGCGCCCGCTCCCGGCGCGCGGCGCGCCCAGGACCGTGCTCAGCCGCCGGGTCGCGGCACACAACGACGTTGCGGCGATGGGGACTTGCTCGTGGTCGTTCATCCCGACGAACGTGCCCATCAAGGCCACCACCTCGCCGTGCGTCCCGAAGACGGGGGCGGAGATGTGCGTGACGCGCATGCTCTGCCGCTGGACCGGATCCACCGTCACGTACTCGTCGTGGGCCAGCGTGCGCAGCACCTCCGCGCGCCGCGCCTCGGAGAGCCGGTCGACCGTCGAGCCGAGGGCCCGGCGGGTGGCGGGGTCGAGCGTGACGCTGTACCCGAGTTCGCGTACCAGCGCGGCGGCCTCACGAAGCCGGGCCTCGGTCGCGTCGTCCAGGTGCGGACTGCGCGCGACCCACCGGTCGATCTCGCCGTCGTCCCACGCCGCGAACGCCAGCCCGTACGGCGGAGCCAGCGGATACGACTGGCCCACGGTCACCGCGACCGAGAACGGATCACTCGAACCCGCCCGCGCGACGACGATCATCTGCCCGCCGATGGGCACGCACGCCATGACCTCGTGCCCCAGCGCGAGATACAGCTCGTTGACCGTGTCCCGCAGCAACTCGACCACCCCGAGGCCGCGTTGCGCCGCCGCTCCGACCGGAATCAGCCCGGCGCCCAGCGTGTAGCCGCCCTGCTCGCCGCGCCGCACCCAGTCCGCGGACTCCAGCGCCAGCAGCACCGCCTGGCACGTCGCACGGCTCTGCCCCAGCCGCCGGGCGAGGTCCGCCACCGCGAACGTCTCGGCGGGATGCTCCGCGAGGAAGCCGACGATCTCGACCGCCCGCTGCGCCGACGGCGCCGGTTGCAGGGCCACTAGGCCACCGGCCGCACGGCGCGTGAGGCGGTCGCGGACGACGGCCGTTCGGGAGCCGCGTGGGTGAGGGAGGCGGGGCGCGGGTGACGGACCGTCGGATCCGGCCGGGCGGCAACGGCCGTGCCCCCCGGCCCGCCGTACCCGCGACCGGCCGCGACGCGCGAGGCGCTGCCCATCGGTGTTGTGCTCCCTCCGACCCCGGTCCACCACTGCCCGGCGTCACCGCCGACGATCCTAACCGGGCGGCTTCCCCGCCCGGTCGCCGTCAGCGGTGCACCACCGTCCAGACCCGCTCGAAATTGTGCTTGGCCAGGTCGTCGGCGCGGACGCAGAAGTAGAGCGCGTCGCCGCCCTCGCGGTTCCAGCCGTTGTCGGGGCCCAGCTGGAGGAGCAGGCGCCAGTCGGAGGCCAGGGTCGCCTCGTCGAGCGTGTCCCAGTCGTGTTCCGACAGGTTGACGTTCGGCGCGTACTGCTGCCGGTCCTCCACCATGAAGGCCATCTCACGCTGGCACTGCGTGGTCGTGGAGCCCCGGAGCAGATGCGGCCACCCCAGGAGCTGGTGGAACGCCGGGCCGTCCCCCAACGCGTCGTTCACGGCGGCCAGTTCCGAGGTCAGGCCGAGGTTCTGGAAGACGATGTCGTCCTCGGCGGCCCGGGGAAGGGTCGTCGCGGGCTCCCACCGCATGCCGTACGCCGGCAGGACGGGCCAACCGTCCTCCGGGAACGGCATGGGCTCCACCTCGCCCTGATCCCAGCGCACCTGCCACTTCGCCGGGTCCGAGGCCATGAACGTCCACGGCGGCTCGTTGATGTCGCAGAAGAAGGACAGCAGGCCGTGGTCGGGCAGCGGCCCGTCGGGCATCAGCCGGGCGACCTCGGCGAGATCGATCTGCGCGAGCAGATCCAGCGGCCCGTCCTCGGCCACCGGCCAGGTCGCCCCCGGCGCGGCGAGCGGTCGGCCGCCGAGCCGCGAGACCGGCGCGCCGGCGTCGACGCTTTCGCCCCGCGCGATCCGAAGTGCCGGGCGCCGCAAGCCGAGCAGCGCGTCGCGCCGTTCGTGCGCCACCACATCGGAAACAACCTCACGCACCCGCGCGTCTGTGCCAATCGCCATCCGGACACCTTAATGCCCCCTGCCACCCCACCCGCGCCCCGGTGTTCCCGCAGGTCACGGCGGCGCTCGGGCGGGGATCGCGGACGGCCGCTACGCCGGGTGCCCCGGCCCGGGGACCCCCTCCCGGCGCCGCCCGGCGGCCCGACCTCCACCCCGGCCCGCCGCCACACGCGGGACGCCACCCCGTGCCGCGCCCGGTCCGACGAGGACCCCGACGGGTCGCCACCGTGCGCACGCTGGGCGGGGATCACCGCGGCCGGGCGCCGAACGCCGACACGCACTCGCACGCCGCCGCCGCACATGACAAGCCCCCGAAAACCCAACCGCCCCAGTCGGCAAGGCCCCCACGGCCACCCCGTCGCGCTGAGCGCCCCCGGCGCATCCCGCTCCGTCTTGCGCGGATCGGGGACGTGTAGGCCCCGCAAGGCGAGGGCTACCTCGCGCCTTCGCGCTCTCGCGCCTTCGCGCTCTCGCGCCTTCGCGCTCTCGCGCCTTCGCGCTCTCGCGCCGGTCTCAGCGGCGGTCGGTGAACCTGATGTCGAGGCTGCGCAAGTACGTTTGCAGGCCCGCGTCCTGAACGGGGATCAGGTGGGCGGGTGCGCCCGATTCGTTGTGGTGGGCGTGCCACATGCCCGGCGGTGTGACGAACGCGCCGCCCGGTTCCCAGTCGACGCGGACCGGGTCGACGATGTCACCGCGCTCGTCGAGGCGTTCGCCGAGCAGGGAATAGCAGCCTGGTTCGCAGTCCAGGATCAGATCGAGCGCGACCGACTGATGCCGGTGCGGGCGCTGGATCTGGCCCACGGGCAGCAAGCCGAACATCGCCCACAGCACGTGCGTGACGGTGAGCGTGCGGTCCTGGTCGGCGTTGTTGAGCAGGACGCTGACGCGGTTCCTGGCATTGGCGCCGGGCGCGTTCGCGATGGCGTCGAGTTCGGCCACGGCCCGCTCGCGCGAGAACTTGGTCGGGCGGAAGCGCGGCCCGGTCGGGGCGACGCCCAGATGGCGCAGCAGGGGCTCGTCGTGCACCCAGTACATGAGCGTGTCGGCGTCCGCGTGGTGCACCACCTCGCCCATGGCCGGCAGCACCAGGAAATCGCCCTTCTCCCACCGCGAGATCCGGCCCCCGGCGACCGTCGTACCGCGCCCGTACATCACATAGAACAGCTGGGACGTCGCGGTCACATCGAGCGCGATCCGGTCGCCCGCGTCCACGCGGACGAAGTTGGCCAGCAGCGCCGGGCTGGTCGCCGGGCCGTCGGTGATGTGGAGCCGCTCCGCGAGGTCGAGCGGGACGACGCGCGTGGGGCCGCCGGCGTGCAGCGCGGCCGGAAACGTCACCGCCGGGATCGCGGACACCTGCCCGGACCCGATCGGGTTCGCGGCCTTCGTGTACTCCCAGTAGCGCGCGTCGGCGGACCAGTCGTCGGCGAGCGCGTCGAGCCGTCCTTCGAATCCGTACGCGCCGACATCCACGACCGGCGGCGCGGGCACCGTCGGATCGAACAGCTCGGCGGCCGACGCGAGAGGTGTGCGGTTCATCTGCGGCTCCGAGAGTGAGGAGACGGGAGAGCGGGGCGGAACCTCCATGATGCATCGTGGTGATCCGGCAGGGGCGCGTGACCGCGTGACTGTGTGACCGCGTGGCTGTGTGACCGTCGGCTTGTCCGCCCGCCGAAGGGAACCTCCCGTCATGCGCGTGCTGTTCGCCCCTGATGCGTTCAAGGGCACCGTCGACGCCGCCCCGGCGGCCGAGGCGTCGGTCGCGGGGTGGTCGGAGGTTCGCCCCCCGGAGACGACAGGGGCGTCCCACCACCCGGCGTCGCCGCGTACGAAGACCAGTCCGTTCTCGCCGGGTCGTCCGAGCGGGCCCGGGTGGACGCGGCGCGCTGGTTGCGCCGGGCCGGAGCCGCCTTGGCCGGGCGGGCGGCGCTTGCCACCGAGCGAGCCTCCACCGCCCGGTACGGCCGATCCCGTGGATGCCTCCCGTCCTCAGCCGACGACCACGCGCACGCGGGCGAGGTTGTCCACGCGCGCGTACGGGGTGGCCGGGTCGCCGTCGGGTTGGCTGGTCGCGCGGACGGTGACGAAGTGGGCGCCGGGTTCGGTGAACACGTGGTCGCGCTCGACGGTCACCGCGGGGGCAGGATCGGGCGAGGTGGCCTCGAACGCGCCGGTGCCGTCGAAGTCCCAGTCGACGGCGACGACGACGCCCGCGTCGGGAGGCGTCTCGACGACGGCGCGCAACCGCACGCTCCGGCCCGCGGGCACCTCGGCGAGGTCGCCCCCGTCGGCGGTCAGGGTGACGACGGGT
The DNA here is from genome assembly GCF_021165735.1 of Yinghuangia sp. ASG 101. Lineage (GTDB taxonomy): Bacteria > Actinomycetota > Actinomycetes > Streptomycetales > Streptomycetaceae > Yinghuangia. Next base: position 8,227,743 of record NZ_CP088911.1, read on the forward strand.
TGGACGCCGCGTCGGTCGGCGGCGCGGTCGGGCAGGTGCACCTGGCCGTCGGAGACGGTGTAGCGGGTGCCGTCGGCGGGCGCGCGGCCGGTCTCGACCCAGGCGCTCAGCCGGCGCAAGGCCTGGTGCAGTACGCCGAGGTAGCTGACCGTGCGGGTGGGGTGTTCCTGCTGTTCGTCGTCGCCGTGCAGGGCGTGGTCGACGTACCAGAGCCGGAAGTGCTCGTCGGTGCGGTCGCCGAGGTGGGCGCGGACCCGGCCGCGGTACCAGTCGGCCTGCCAGGGGAAGGCCTCGCGGTCCAGGAGGCACGACACCACGATCATCTTGCCGGAGAACCGCCCGGTCGGCAGATGCCCCGAGGCGGCCTCGGTGAACAACGGGCCGACGAGGAAAGGCCGTTGCGGGGAGGACGGTGTCCCGTCCGCGTTGCGGAACTGGTCCCACACGGGGTAGCCGTCGTCGGGGACCTGGTGCCGGTGATACGTCTGCGCGGCGAGGAACGCGCTGTTGTCGATCTCGACGGTGTCCCCGGGCCGGAGTCCGGCCAGCGCGCCGTCGCGGTCGGGGGTGTCGAGGACGGCCGCGTCGCCGTGAAACGCCATGACGGTGACACGGGCGCCGGCGGCCTCGCCGCTGAGCACCCTGAGGTCCGCGCCCTGGATCGGCGCGTCGGCGGGCAGCCCCGGTACGCCCACGGCGACCGCGGCGCCCTTGTCTCCGTCGGGTCCCTTGAACGCGTGGTCGACGCCGCCTCGGGGCGTCCCGGCCGCGTGGTGCTCCGGGACGCCGAGGGCGCCGGCCTGGTCGCGGTCGAGGGGGCCGGTGGTCGCGCAGCGGTGGCGTACGCGGTCGCGGTGCACCGACGAGGCGGGGTCGGCGCCCTCGTGGCCGGGAACCGTCCAGAACTCCTCGAAGTAGCCCGGGTCGACCATCGCGACGTGCGGGTAGAGCGCGCCGAAGGCGTGGAAGCCCATGGTCGCGTGACCGAACCAACTGCGCGTAGGGAAGCCCATTTTCGTGACCTCGGCCAGGGCCTGGCGCTCCTCGTCGCCGAGGCCGGCGTCGAGCGGGCGGCGGGATCCGGCGTCGGCGGCGTCGGCGATGCGGCCCAGTGAGCCGCGCAGCACCCTCTGGGCGTGCATGCGGACACTGAACACGTTCGGGATCGCCATCGGACTGCCGATGACGTACGGGACGAATCCGTCCCACACGCCCTCGGTGTTCTCAGCGCCGCCGATCGTCCGATAGCCGCCGCCGCTGCCGCCGTACGCGTACCCGTAGGTGCGGTGGTCGCCGTACATGTCGCGGGCGACGGTACGCGAATGCCGTGCGACGGCGGCGTTGGCCAGATACGCGGTGACCGTGGGATCGCCCCCGCCCGGCGTCGCGGCGCTGCCACCCCCGTTGGTCTCGACGAAATAGGCGCCGCTGGACACCGCGAACCCGATCTTGTCCTCGCGCCCGGTCGCGCTCTGCGCCAGGTGTTCGCTGTCGGGAACGGGCGTGATGTGCTGGAAGAACCGCCCCTGGTACTGCTCCGGCGGCGGGAAGTACAGCGAGAACCGCGTACCGGTGCCCGTGAACCCACCGTGGACGTAGCGATGGCGGACGGGGGCGTCACGCCACTCGTCGACGTCGAGGTAGGGCTCGTCGAAGCCGGGCGTCGATGGGTCCACGGTGCCTCCTCGGCGTGAATATTGAGTGCCACACAGTAAAACTTGAGTGAGTGCCGTGTCCATGGGGCGAGAGCCGGTCGGGCGGCATTCCAAAACACTGGTTTGCTCAAGATTGATCACGGGCTGTTCCCGATCCCGGGCTCGTCTCCGTGCGCGCGCTCGCGCCGGCACTCGCACTCGCCTCTACGTCCGAACCCGCCTCGGTGCCCGCGCCCGCGGTGTCGCCGCCCGTGCGCGGCGCCGATGCGGTGGCCGGGGGCTGCGACCGCTCGCCCGGCAGCCCCACCTTCAGGACCAGCGCCCCGAGCAGGGTGACGGCCATCGCCCCGACGGCGGTCACGTGCATGGCGTGCAGGAACGCGTGGTCGGCGGCGTGCGCGATGTCGGGGCGGTCGGCCGCGGCGGCGGCGTGGCGGGCGAATTCCGCCGAGACGCGGGCGTCGGTGCGCAGCGGTTCCGGGACGTCGGTCAGGTCGGGGGTGATCCTGTCGCGGTAGACGACGGACAGGACGGTGCCTCCGATGGCGATGCCGAGGAGGCTGCCGCCCTGGCGGACGGTGCCGTTGACCGCCGACCCCGCCCCCGCGTTCTCCGCGGTGAGACCGCTCATCACGGCCGCGGTCACCGGCGCGATGGTCATGCCGATGGCCAGTCCCTGGACCAGGGCGCTGGCCGCGAACCACGCGATGGGCGTGTGCTCGTCGAACAACGCGAACGCGCCCGTGCACAGCGCGGTGACCGCGAGCGCGGCCGAGCAGACGACACGAACGGAGAAGCGGCGTACGAGTTTCAGAGCCGGTGGTGCGCCCAGGGCGACGCCCGCCGCCGCGGGGAGGCCGACGATTCCGGCTTCCAGCGCCGAGAAGCCGCGCACGCCTTGCAGGTAGAAGACCGTGGTGAACGATGCCGCGCCGAGGGTCAGGAAGACCAGCCCCAGCGCCGCGTGTCCGGCGGAGAACGTCCGGTCGCGGAAGAGCCGGGGGTCGAAACTCGGCTGAGGGAGCCGCAGTTCGACGCGGACGAACACCACTCCGAGCAACAGGCCCGCCACGACCGGGAGATACACGTCGGGGCGGTCCCATGCGGTGACTTGGCCGGCGCGGATCAGCCCGTACGCGAGCAACCCGAGGGCGGCGACGGACAAGAGCGGTCCCGCGAGGTCGAACGTCCGCCGTGCGCTGCCGCGTTCATTCGGGATGACCAGCAGCGCGGCGACCGTGGTCGTGATGGTGATCGGCACGTTGACCAGGAACACCGAGCCCCACCAGAACTTTTCGAGCAGCAGGCCGGCGAGGACCGGGCCGGCGGCGAGGCCGACGCCCGCGGTCATCGAGAACATGCCGAACGCCCGAGCGCGGGCCTCGCCGGTGAACGTCATGGTGAGCAGCGCCATGGTCGCGGGGACGGCGAGCGCGCTCCCGAGGCCCATCACCCCGCGTGCCGCGACGAGTTGCACGGCGTCGGCCGGGTACGCGGCCCATAGTGACCCGGCGCCGAAGACGACCATGCCGGCGACGAGCATGTTGCGGTGCCCGATCCGGTCGCCCAGCGCGCCCGCGACGAACATCAGTGTGGCGAAGACGAGTGTGTAGGAGCCCGCGGACCACTGGAGTTCGTCCGGTGACGCGCCGAGTCCGCGCTCCGGATCGGCGAGCGTTTCGAACGCGGCGCCGAGGACCGTGGTGTCGATCCAGATGAGAAGTTGGGTGAGGGCCAGCACGCCGAGGATCAGCCGATTGCGGCTCCCGGGCGGCGTCGGGGTAGGGGGCATCCGGGTACTCCGTCGTATGATTGACAGGTTCCTGACGAGCGGAACCGCGAGTAGTCTCGCGAAAATGTCAGGAACCTGTCAATCGGCGGAGTGTGGCGGTACGCGAAGGAGCATCGGTTTGGACGGCGACGGCACGCTCAGCTTCCTGGTGCGGCGCACCTGGCTCGCCATGCGCGCGGCCATCGGCGCGGAACTGCGCGCGTACGACCTCACCACACCGCAGTACGCGACCCTCGGCATCGTCGCGAAATACCCCGGCTGTTCGAACTCGGATGTCGCCCGCAGGGTCGGCAGCACCCGCCAAGCCGCCAACGAAATGCTCGCCGCCCTCGAACGCGACGGCCTCATCGAACGTTCACCTCACCCGTCGGACCGCCGCAGCAAACGCATCCACCTCACAGCACTGGGCGAGCAGCGCCGCGTGGAGGCCGCGAAGGCCGTCAGCTGCCGCGAGGCCGAGTTGGAGGCCGCGTTCTCCGACCACGAACGCGCGGCGGTCCGAGCGTGGCTCGACGGCGTGGTCCGCGCCTGCGGCGAGACCCCCGAGGACGTGTGCTGACGCCACGTCACACCACGTCGCGGAACGCCCCGTCACCGCGAAGGCCACCCGGTCGGCGACGAGTTCGCGGCATCCCGCTCTGACGAGTGGGCGAGCCGTCGGTCATCGGGGGAGACGCGGGGCCGGTGGTCGTCGACGGCGGGGGAGCCGCGCACGGTGCCTTCCCCCGCCCAAGACCCGGCGGACTCCCGCTGATTCGGCCACTGCCGTGCGGCATGGCGCCCTACGATGGGCGGGGAGGAAAACCTCGGCGCGCGCGTGGGGTGGGTCGTCGGGTTGTTCCCTGCGACGGGGATTCGGTCGGGGGGACCGCCGGTGATCGCGCACGTCGTCGTCGGGCATGTGGCGCGCCACGTGGCCCGCAGCCAAGTGAAGCACTGGTTGTCGACCGCCACGCTCGCGTTGTGCGCGTGGGTGGCTGGAACCGGCCGTTGCGCGCCGCGACGCTGGGCACATGAACGCTCCTACGTCCCTTCCCACCCTGCGCTTCGTGGCCTTCCTGGAATCGACCCCCGACGCCGCACGCCGAGCGCGTCACCAGGCGCTGCACGAACTCCCAGGCGCTGCACGAACTCGTGGACTGGGGTTGGCCGGTCGACTCCGAACTCGTCCAAGCCGCCGCGCTGATCATCGCCGAACTGGACGGCCTGATCGTGTGCGGGGACCGGTATGACCTCACGGGGCTGGCGAAGGCGTTGGCGTCCGGGCGTATCGCGGCAACGGACCCCGGCGCGCCGGAGCTACCCGAAGAACCGTCGAGGTGGCGGTCGCGGCGCAGTGAGCCGTTGACGGCCGAGGGGCTCCTGGCCGACGTCGCGGACCACATCGACGCCCTGAACGGACGTTCCACTGCGGCACAGCGATGCTGGGACGCGATCCGTGCCTACCAGGAGACGCCGACCACGCCGCTGCGGGAAGCGCTGCGGGTCGCCTACCGGGAAGTGCCGCCGCACCAACGCATCTTCATGCTGGGTGACATGGACAACCAGGACCGCCCGCTGCGGATCCTGGCCACCGATATCGGCGAGGCCGTGGACGGGGACGGCCCGGTGGCCACGGCAGAACTGCACCAGTGGGCGCTCGACTACTTCGACCGCGTATCCGACGGGGTCGCCCGCGAGGCCGAGCAGCGCGCCGTGCGCCATGCCGACGACCCCGAGGAAGTGGGCCGTGCGGTGGTCACGTCACACGAAATGGGCCGACCGGCCTCGTGGCCGAACGTGCCGGGCCTGCCTGTGCTGCGGAACGACTACCAGGTCCCGGTGACGTACGGCGGTGAGACGTATCCGTCGGTTCTCCACGGCTACTGGGCCTTGTCCGCCGCCGACGCCGCCGACCACGACCTGATCCGCGACGCGGCCACGGCCGACGCAGCACACGACCTCGGAGGCCGGGCCGCCCGCCGCGCGGACTGGGCGACCCTGCGGCTGTCCGTCATGGCCGGCCTCTTGCGCGCGAAGTTCACCTCGTACCCGGAACTCGCCGAAGTCCTGCTCTCCACCGGTGACGCGAGGATCAGCTACACCGGGTTCTCCGAGGCCCCGTTCTGGAGGGATTCCTGCAACCGGCAAGGACGCAACTGGATGGGCCGGCTTTTGGAGCTGATCCGTTCGGAACTCTCCGCAGACCGACCCCTCCGTGAGCCGATGCCCGCTGCTCACGGCTGACAGCAGCCGCAGGCGCACTCCCCAGGTGGAGGCGGTCTGTGGTGTCGTCGGGTGGGCGATGTCCTGCACGCGAACAGCCCGACCAGCGCGGAAAACCGGCGAGTGTTTCCGGTCGCCGTGCTAGACACCGAAGTGGACGTGGCGGCCGTACTCGTCGGGTACGTAGTGCAGTTCGGGGTCTTGTTCCGAGTGGTAGGGCGTTGCGGGGGCGGAGATGTCGACGTGGGTGTGTGGGTAGCCGCTCTGGAGGAGACGGCGTCGGTGGTCGCTCAGGAAATGGTGGTGAATGGTGAGGCGTTCGAGTCGGGGGAAGGGGTGGCCGTCGAGGAGGGCGTCCGCCCCGGCGTCGCTCAACGTGCCGAGGGACAGGTCGAGTTCGCGCAGATGAGGGGCGATCGACCCGGCCGCGACGGTGGCGGCGAGCAGGTCGGCTTGTTCGGCGTTGCGCAGCGCGAGACGACGCAGCCGCGACGGGTGGGGCGGGTTGAGTATGCCGGACAAGTCGTCGGGCCCGACATCGCCGCCGGAGTGGCGGGTCCCGAGCCACAGTTCCAGGTCGGTGAGTGCCGGAAGGTCGCTGTCGGCCAGAGCCCGCGGCAGATCGGCGGGCATCCCGGTGGTCTCCAGCACGAGACGGCGCAGGGCCGGGTGGTGACCGGCCCGGAGGATGAACCGCTCGTCGTCCTCGGGCCGTTGGTCGCGACCGAAGCGGTACCGGAGTTCCTCCAGGCGCGGGAAGGCCCCCAGGAGCGCGGTGAGATCGGTGGGTGGGATCGACGACATGTCCGCGGTGTCGATGTTGATGTCGTTGACGGCGAGGTGGCGCAGCGCGGGGAGCCGGTCGGCGTGCGCGCACAGGGTGTCGACCACGCGGGTTTCGGAGGTGTAGCGCAGGTAGTCGTGGTGCCAGTGCCCGATGACCAGGGATCGTACGGCGGTGGTGTCGATGCGGGTGAAGAAGGCGTCGGTGAGTTCACCGAACCGGATGTCGGCGTCGAAGGGCGTCTCCAATCGCCACGCCACCGTGCCGGACTCCGGTGCACCGGCCGCGACTTCGTCCCACATGGTGGCCCACCGGGCGGCGCCGGTCGCGGCCTCGTCGACCCGGTGCCGAGCCAGGCCCCAGCCGTGCAACTCCTCGAACGCGTGCACGGGGAGGCCGCCCAGGGCGGTCAATCGGTAATAGTCGGGCACCATGGTGGTTCCTGTCGTCGACGCGTACGTGTGCGGCCGAGATCCTGCCACGCGCCAACGACACAGATAGTCAATCGCGCGAGTCTCCTGACCCGCGCCGCCCCCCACAACACAAGTCAACAGGGCGCGATGACACCACTGATCGCGCGCCCTGGCACCACCACGCTTGGCATTCGGCAGGCGTCCAAGGGTCGGCGTGAGCCGGATGGCCACGGCGGGGACTCGGCCAGGCAAGCCGAACGACAAGCGCGAGCCGCGCTCTTGGTACCGTCCCGAAGTGCCGTTCTCCCTCACCGAACCTCCGCTGTTCACCCGCCTCAACACCTGCGAGCGGATCCTCATCGCCGGGGCGGGTGGTGGCTTCGACGTATACGCGGGGCTGCCCCTGGCATTGGCCCTGTGGCAATCGGGCAAGCACGTACACCTGGCCAACCTGTCGTTCGTGGACGTCGACCGTCTCGCGCGAGGTGACCTACTGCGGCCCGGTCTCGCCGCCGTCGGGCCGGGCAGTGGCGGGCCCGCCGCGTACTTCCCCGAGCGCTCGCTGTCGCGTTGGCTGGCCGAGACGGGGTTGCCCGACACGGTGTTCGCCTTCCAGAGAACGGGGGTTCGGCCTTTGCGCGCGGCATACCAGGCGCTCGTGCGCAAGCTGGACCTCGACGCCCTTGTGCTGGTGGACGGCGGTACGGACATCTTGATGCGCGGCGACGAGGCCGGCCTCGGCACCCCGGAGGAGGACATGACCAGTCTCGCCGCCGCCGACCGGATCAAGGTGCCGACGCGCCTTGTGGTCGCTCTCGGGTTCGGTGTCGACGCGTACCACGGTGTGTGCCACAGTCACGTGCTGGAGAACCTGGCGGCGCTGGACCGCGACGGTGCCTATCTGGGGGCCTTCTCGATACCGCGTGAGTCGCGGGAAGGACGCCTGTACGTCGACGCCGTCGACCACGCCGTCGCGGAGACACCGTCACGTCCCAGCATCGTGCAGGGGTCGGTCGCGGCCGCGGTGAGGGGCGGGTTCGGCGATGTCCCGCTCGGTGAACGGACCGCCGGCACCGAGTTGTTCATCAATCCGCTGATGGCGATGTATTTCGCGGTCGAGCTGGAGGCGCTTGCCCGGCGCAACATCTACCTGACGCGCCTTCGACAGACGAACACCATGAGAGAGGTGTCCGCCGTCATCCGGGAGTTCCGGGAGGGACTGGAGTCGACCCGTCCGCGGCGAACGTTTCCGCACTGACCGAAGCTCGACGTGGGCCCAGGGCGGGTGCATCGAGGCCGAACCGAACGGCGCCTGGAATCGTCGGAGTTCGGCGGTGGGCCAGGCGCCGTCGCCCGTCTTCGCGGAAGGCGCCTTATGTGTCGCGTTGGCCGTCAGGGGCTGTGCCAGCGGTTTCGGCCGTCGGAGGCAGGGCCGCAGACCATGGGCTTTCCGGTGCTGCTGACGCCCGTTGCCCCGGCCGGGGCGCAGAACGCGCCGGGGTGGACCGAGCCGACACTGCCGCCGCCCGTTGACCCGTTGCCTCCGCCCGTGGTGCCGGTACCGCCCGTCGTAGACGTGTTTCCCGTGCTTCCGCCGGTCGCGGACGTACTGCCACCGGTCGATGTGCCGGTGCCCCCGGTCGCGGCACTGCCCCCGGTGCCGGCACCGCCGGTCGACGAGCTGCCGCCGGTCGCGGTGCTGCCGCCCGTGGTCGAGGACGTTCCGCCGGTGCCCCCGCCGGTGGTCGAACCGCCGCCGCCGGTGGTGGTGTTCGTGTCCTTGCCTGTGTCCTTGCCCTTGTCCTTGGGGTACGAAGGATCATTGGCCGGGATCTTGTACGTGGTGTCCTTCGCCGCCGGACAACTCCGCACGAGGTCGACGCCCGTCCACCGGCCCAAGTCGAGGTGGATGCCGGCGGCGGGCAAGACCTTTTCGCCCGCGGACGGTTGCTGGAAGCACACCCGCCACTCGTCACCGCTCCGCGCGACCTCGGCGGCGCTCGGTGCGGCGACGTCGAGGTAGACGTCGTCGACGGTGACGCGGGCCGGATCGATGCCGGCCTGCTTGATGGTCTCGACCGCGGCGTTGTAGGTGGAGCCGACGACGGCCGGCATCAGCGGCCAGAGCGGGCCGCCGTCCTGTTTCGTACAGGGTTCGCCCTTGCGGACGGCCGCGAACTCGACGGTCCGCGCGGTGTCGTCCGCGCGCTGGAAGCAGACCGTCCACTCGGCGGTCACCGGGATTTGCCGGTGCTCGTCCGAGGCGTCGTGGTGACCGGCGGCATAGCCGGACGAACTCGCCTGCTGCTCCGCGGCGTCCAGCGGTTGGCCGACGAAGTCGCCGATCGGGACAGGGGGTGTGGCGGACGGGAAGACGATCGGCGAGGCCGGAGGAGTCGTGCCGGGGGTGTGGCTGCTCTCCGCGGACGCCGTCGCCGTCTTGTCTTTGTCCTTCTCGTCGAGCTGGCCCGTCGCCCCCGCACCGATCGACAGGAGCACGAACGCTCCGAGCGTGGCACCGATCCTGGCGGCGATGTGCCAGGGCGCGAGCATCCACACCGCGACGATCGCCGCGATCATGGCGAGCAAGCCGAGGCCGATGTGCATGGCGGAAAGTAAGGCGACCAGCGCGAGGGCGCCGAGAATGGCCGGCGTCCTCGCCCACCACGGGCGGAACGGGACGGGGCCTCGGTAACGATTCACGGGGTGATCGGTTCCTTGTCGTGTCGGATCAGGGCATGACGGGAGGGCTCGCCCGGGGAAGGCGAGACGGCGCTCCGAGGGGTGTCAGGCGCGTGGCTGCCCGGTGGGGGTGCGGCGGACGCCGACGCGCTTGACGCATCCGTCGCCGATTCCGCGTGTGTGCATCGTCTCCGTGGTCTGCGTGGGCCTCACGTGCGCGGACCGAGGATTGGCGTGGCCTGGTGTGGGCCCGGCGTCACGGGTCCGGGCAGCCGGCCCGTGGATGTTCCGTGCGGCCGTCGAGGCCGGCGGGCATGCCGACGGCGTCCTCGGGCACCCCCACCCGTTTGCCGCGAAGCGCGGTGACCGGCGGACCGGCCGTGTACGTGAAGCTCATGAGATCCGTCGGTTCCCCCCCTGGACCGGCAAGTCCGAAGTTCCGCCCCGCACAACGAAGAAGGCGTCCGAAGACACCTCGCGACGCCCCACCCGGCGTACCCCCCCCGGCGGCACTGTACGGGAACCTCGACGACAAGAACGGCGGAACGAGGTGAATACTCCTGAGACCGTCACCGAGTCTTCGGGACTGCCGGTGGCCTGGAACCGGTGAATCGGACACCCACAGTCGCCCGTGCGGGGGGTCGTACGCCGCAACGGGCGTTCCGTGAAGACGTTTTGGGGGTGGCGGGCAGAGGACGGGGACGACTGCCCGCGACCAGGCGCTCAGGCACATCTGTGCGGGACCGGCGCCCGCACACTGACCTGGTGCTTTCCCGAAAAACGCCTAGGCTGTGCGCGTCGGTCCGCCACACCGTCGGGAGCAGCGTGAACGAGGAACCCGCACCGTACGACGCCAAGCACATCCAGGTCATGGACCCACGCGAAGCCATACGCAAGCGGCCTGGGATGTATGTCGGTTCGACGTCCGAACGCGGCGTGCGGGAGATGGTGTTCGGGGTCGTGGGGCGGGCCGTGAACGAGGTCTCGGGCGTTCCGGGACAGCTCGGCCGCGTCGACGTCACCCTCGTTCCCGAGGGCGGCGTACGTGTCGCGGACAACAGCCCGGGAGTCGGTGTTCCGGATCTCGCTGCGCTGCTGACCCAAACGCACAGCGGAGCCGGGCCCGGTGGTCGCCACGAGGTGGTGGTCGGGTTCTGGGGCATGGGGATGTTCGTCCCCAATGCCCTGTCGTCGCGCATGACCGCCGAGGTACGCCGCGACGGGGTCCGATGGACACAGGAGTTCGCACGCGGCGTCGCGGCCACACCACTCGCCGCCATGGGCCCGTCGACCGACACCGGGACGACTCTGACCCTCTGGCCGGACGACGAGATCTTCGGCTCCGCGACGCACTCGTTCGAGGCACTGGAGCAGCGCCTCAGGGAAATCGCTTTCCTCAACCGGGGCTTGGAGATCACGCTCGCCGACCGACGGCAAGCGAAGGGTGAGTTCCGGACGGCCCGATACCGATTCCCCGATGGGGTACGGGACTTCGTCGCCTGGCTCAGCACGTTCGAAGCAGCGAACGGGCACGCGGACGTCATCGGCTTCGCGGAGGAAGACCTTCGCAGGGAAGGCCTACTGGACGTGGCCATGCTGTGGCGCGACGCGGGCCCGGAGCACGTCCTGTCCTTCGCCAACTGCCGCCCCACCCCGGGCGGCGGCGCACACGTGCAGGGCCTCCGCGACGGACTCGTCACCGCGTTCGAAGCGCACGCCCGGACACACGGGTTGCCGGTGCCGGCCGATGGCCTGTCTGCCGACCGTGTCAGCGTGGGCCTGACAGCAGTTGTGTCGGTCAGACTCGACACCCCCGAATTCCTGGGCGCCACCAACGACACCTTGGGCGGCACCCTCGTACGCACCTGTGTCGCCGACTCCATCCGCAAACACCTCGGCACATGGCTCGACGACCACCCGGAGCGAGCCGCGGAGATCATCAACCGAGCCGCGCGACGGGCCCACCACGCCTGACGGCCCACCACGCCTGACGGGTGGCCGGACGACCTGCCGCGTCACGCGACTTGGACGCGACCGACACGGGCCCGGCCACCGGGTGCGTCGAACGTCGCGACGGGGATCCCCGCTCGGCACGGTTCCCGTAAGCCGGACACATGGGATCGCGGGCGCGCCGGGCCAGTTGTTGCACGATGGTCTGGCGCCACGGACCCGGAGGCGATGGCGCCCGTGGGGTGCCGGGGAGACCGACCGGCCGATGCCGGGTTCGCGGCGACACGGCTCGGATACCGGTCCGCGATCCCCACCGCCCCGGTTGCCTCGGGTGTCGGAGGACGTAGGGTGCGCCGTGGTTGGTGTCGTGGGAGGGGACAGATGTGCGGATCGAGCAGTTGGAGTACATCGAGGCGGTCACGCGGCTGGGGTCGTTGCGGCGGGCGGCTGCCGAGTTGCATCTGTCGCAGCCGGCGCTCAGCGAGACCGTGCGCAATCTGGAGCGCGAGCTGGGGGTGGCGATTCTCGATCGACGGCGGTCCGGGGCGCGGATCAGCGACGAGGGGCGCGAGCTGCTGCCGCACATCGTGGGCGTGCTGGACGCGGTGGACCGGCTGCGGCGAGCGGCGGACGAGCAGCACCGGACCAGTCGCATGGTCCGCCTCGGCACGGTGAACGCGGCGACCGTGCCGTTGCTGGTCCCGGCCGTCCGGGACTTCCGCGCCGCGCATCCCACCACCCAGGTCGAAGTGGTCGCCGCGCAGCAGGCCGACATCCAACAGGCGCTGCTGGAAGGCGGGTTCGACCTCGGTCTGGTGAATCACCTGGGGGGTGACGACACGTCGCCCGAGTTGCAGTCCACCGAGTTGCTGCGCGGGCGGCCGGTGGTGTGCCTGCGTCCGGACAGCCCCCTCGCGGCACTGCCCACGGTGACCGTCGCGGACCTGCTCACGGAGCCGTTGATCGTGATGCGCTCGGGCTATGTGATGCACCGGTACGCACACCGGCTCCTCGCCGGGCGCGCTCCGTCGTTCTCGTATTCCACCGACGGCGCGGAAATGGGCAAGCTTATGGTGGCGGAGGGGCTGGGCGTCACGTTGCTGCCCGACTTCAGTGTCATCGGTGATCCGCTGGAGCGCTGCGGCGCGATTACGTTCCGGCCGGTCGAGGACGAGCACACGGAGGTCGTTTTGATGGTGCAGTCCAGTAAAGCGAAAGCCGTTTCCGGGGCCGCGGGTGACCTGCGTCGCATTCTTGTCGAGCACGCCGAGCGCCACGCGCGCTGAATCCGGGGCGCGGGGGAAGGGTGCAAGGATTTCCCTATCGCACTTTCGCAATTGCCTATTTGACACCCCCGGACACCGGCCGCGATAGTTTCTCGCATGTCCACACGAGCTGACCGGAGCCGACGGTACGCCGACCGCTCTCGCGCCAGGAGCGGCGCCGCCGCCCGCCGATGTCGCGTCCGTTCCCGCTGAGCCCGGGATCGCGGGGCGAGATCGGCTGCCCCTATCACGTGCGGACCTGCGCGGCCCCGGGGGAAACCCACGGATAAAGCATGGGGGAGAGCGCGAGAAGACGGGGGATGACGCGACGTATCCCCGCGCGATCCCGTGATTCCCACGATTATCCGGACGCCTCGCCGACTCGTGTCACATTCTTTTCACGACTTGTTCACAAATATTTTTCATCGCCTTTTGTGTGCGCCGTATGATGTCGCTTTTCCCCGCTCGGATTGCCCTTTCCACGGACAACGCGACGCCGGGATGCCGTCGTCGCGCACCCGTCCCCGGAGACCGCCATGCCCGCCGCAGTCCCCAACCACACGACCTCCCGGCCCGGGGGTCCCGACCGTGCCCGCCGGCATGCCCGCCGGTGACGCCGCGGCGCTGGCCGCCGTCGCCGAGTTGGCCGACGCGTTCGCGGTCCACGCCGCCGACCGCGATCGCGAACGCCGCCTGCCCGGGCCCGAGATCGACCGCCTCTCGGACGCCGGCTTCTTCGGGCTGACGGTCCCGTCCGCCCTCGGGGGGCCGGACGTCCGCGTGTCGACGCTGACGGAGGCCTTCCGGCTGCTCGCCCGCGCCGACCCGAACATCGGGCAGATCCCCCACAGCCACTTCGTGTTCCTGGAGGCACTGCGCCTCCAAGGCACGCAGCGGCAGCGCGCGTACTTCTTCGCCGAGGCCCTGGCCGGACGCCGCATCGCCAACGCCCAGTCCGAGCGCACCAGCCGCACCATCACCGAGGACACGACGACGCTGACCCGGAAGGATGACGGCACCGCCGTCCTGGACGGGCGCAAGTTCTACGCGACGGGTTCGCTCTTCGCCCACTGGCTGGCGGTGCGGGCCACCGTGCCCGGCAGTGCCACCCCGACGCCGCGCAAAGCCGTCGCGTTCGTCCGCGCGGACGCCCCCGGCGTCACGATCATCGACGACTGGGACGGCATCGGCCAACGCACCACCGGCAGCGGCACCGTCGTCCTGGACGGGGTCGCGGTCGCCGCCGACCACGTGGTGCCCTACACCGAGATCTTCGAACAGCCCACGGCCTACGGGTCGTTCGCCCAGGTGCTGCATGCCGCACTGGACGCGGGGATCGCCCGGGCGGCGCTGGAGGAGGCGGTGCGCCAGGCGCGCGAGGCCCGGCCCTGGTTCGAGAGCGGGGCCGACCGCGCGGTGGACGACCTGCTGCTCGCGCAGCAGGCCGGAGAAGCCGAGGTCACCGTACGCGCCGCCGAGGCCCTGTTGCGCGAGGCCGCGGCGGAGGTCGACCGCGCACGCGACGAGCCGACCGCGGCGAGCACCGAACGCGCGTCCGTCGCGACGGCGGTCGCCAAGGTCGCGTGTGCCCGCGCCGCGGTCGACGCGGCGACCGTGCTGTTCGAACTCGGCGGCACCCGCTGCGCGGTCGCACCGCCCAACCTCAGCCGCTTCTGGCGCGACGCCCGCACCCACACCCTGCACGATCCGACCCGGTGGAAAATCCAGCACATCGGACGGTGGCTGCTCGACGACGTACCACCGCCGCGCCACGGCCTGCTGTGACCGGCTGCGCCCCTCGGCCGCCACACACCGCGAGTGCGCCCGGCACCCCGCCAACACGCACCCGAGCACCGAGCCCGAGCACCCAGCACTCAGCACCGAGCCCGCTGAGCCCGTTGAGCCCGCTGAGCCCTGAGCACCCCGCCCAGGCAACCCCCACCGCGCCCCACGCCCCCACCCGCCGTCCCCACCCCCTCACCCACGGGAAGACCGCCCCATGACCCTCGCGTTCCACTGGTTCCTGCCCACCTACGGCGATTCCCGGTTCATCGTCGGCGGCGGCCACGGCCTGCCCGCCGGAGTGGCAGCGGGAGACCGGCGCGCCACGATCGGCTACCTGTCCTCGATCGCCCGCGCCGCCGAGGAACTCGGCTTCACCGGGGCGCTCACGCCCACCGGCGCGTGGTGCGAGGACGCGTGGCTCACCACGGCGATGCTCGCCCGCGAGTCCGAACGGCTCGCGTTCCTCGTCGCGTTCCGTCCCGGCCTGATCAGTCCGACCCTCGCCGCGCAGATGGCCGCGACGTTCAGCGCACACGCCCCCGGGCGGCTGCTGCTCAACGTCGTCACGGGCGGCGAGGCACACGAACAGCGCGCGTACGGCGACTTCCTCGACAAGCGCGAGCGCTACGCGCGATGCGACGAATTCCTCGACGTCGTCAGGGCGTTGTGGCGCGGCGAGACCGTCACCCACCGCGGCGACCACGTCTCCGTCGAGCAGGCCGCGCTGCCCGCGCTGCCCGACCCGGTGCCGCCCCTGTACTTCGGCGGGTCGTCGTCGTACGCCGGTCCGGTCGCCGCCCGCCACGCCGACGTCTATCTCACGTGGGGCGAACCCCCGGCGGCCGTCGCCGAGAAGATCGCGTGGATCCGGCGCCTCGCCGCCGAGCAGGGCCGCGACCTCCGCTTCGGCATCCGCCTCCACGTGATCACGCGCGACACCGCCGAGGAAGCGTGGCGCAAGGCCGGCGAACTCCTCGCCGCACTCGGCGAGGACACCGTCGAACGCGCGCAACACGGCCTGGACCGCAGCGAGTCCACCGGACAGGCCAACATGCGCGCCCTGCACGCCGAGCAACGCGACCGCGGCGATTGGCGCGACGCCCGGGCCCTCGAAGTCTCCCCGAACCTGTGGGCCGGCGTCGGGCTCGTCCGCGGCGGCGCCGGCACGGCACTCGTCGGCGGCCACCGCGAGGTCGCCGACCGCATCGCCGAGTACGCGGCCCTCGGCATCGACGAGTTCGTCCTGTCCGGTTACCCGCACCTGGAGGAGCTGTACTGGTTCGGCGAGGGCGTCCTGCCCGAACTCGCCCGCCGGGGCCTGTTCCACGCCCCGGGCACGCCGGGCTCCGCCCCCGCACACACGCCGTTCCTGCCCTCAGCCGCCCACTGAATCCGCGCCACGAGAACCGGAGCACCGCCCATGCGCCCCATCCACCGCGTACCCCTCGTCGTACGCCGCCACGTCGACCTCAAGCGCACATGCAGCGCCGCATGTCGCTGACCACCGGCCGGGGGCGCGACGCCCGCGCGACCCGCGCCGGAACCGACGCGCCCGCCCGCACGCCGCGCGCAACCGCCGTACGGCCCCAGGACCGTGCGCGCCCGACCCCTGCCCACCGACTCCGCACCCGGTCCGCGCCGACCGGCCCCGCCTCCACCGGCGGGTGCCGCCGGCGCGCCCGCCTCCGGCCCGATCGCGGGCCTCCGTACAGAAAGAACGAACGTGCGCAAGCTCACCTCCACCGCCGCGGCCCTGACCGCCGCGGGTGCCCTGCTGCTCACCGCCTGCGGCGGGTCGGGCGACGACGACGCGTCGGCCACCCCGCGCCCCGGCGGCACCCTCGTCTACGCGACCGGCGACGACGAGCCCACCTGCCTCGACCCGCAGCAGCGCGGCAACGTGCCGCAGGCGCTGCTCGCGACGCAGTACCTCCAGACGCTGTTCTTCCAGGACGACAAAGGCGAGATCCTGCCGTGGCTCGCGACCTCCTGGACGGAGGCCCCGGACCACCTCAGCTGGACCGTCGAACTGCGCGACGACGTCCGCTTCAGCGACGGCACCCCCTTCGACGCCGCCGCCGTCAAGACCAACATCGAACGCGTGCTCGACCCCGAAACCGGCTCCACCACGGGCCGGTTGGCGCTCTCCAAGGTCGCCGCCGTGCAGGTGCCCGCGCCGCACACCGCCCGCATCGAACTCAAGGAGCCCGACAGCGCGTTGCTGGAGTCGCTGTCGATGGTGTGGCTGCCCATGCAGTCGCCCGCCGCGTTGGCCCGAGGGCTCACCGCGAACTGCGAATCCCCGGTCGGCACCGGCCCGTTCACGGTCGAGAGCTGGCACCGGCAGGACTCCGTCACCCTCGTGCGCAACGCGAACTTCACGACGCCGCCGCCCGGTTCGGCACACACCGGCCCGGCCTACCTCGACCGCATCACGTGGCGGTTCGTCCCGGACGGCACCTCGCGCTTCGCCGCCCTGCAGAGCGGACAGGCCGACGTCGTCGACGTGTTGGAGCCGCAGCACGCGGTCGCCGCGAAGGGCAACCCGAACCTCGCGGTGACCATCGCCGCCCGCCCCGGCAAGCCCGTGCAACTCGAACTCAACACCACCCGGGCGCCGTTCGACGACGCGTCGGTCCGCGAGGCGTTCTGGGCGTCCGTCGACATCGACGCCGCCCTCGCCAGCGTCTACCTCGGCACGACCGAACGCGCGACCTCCCCGCTGAGCAGTTCCACGCGGTACGCCGCCGACACCATCCGGGACACGTACGACCCGGCCAAGGCCGCGGCCCTCCTGGACGCGGCGGGCTGGACCGGCCGCGACGGCGACGGCATCCGCACCAAGGACGGCCGCCGCCTCACGGTCTCCCTGCCCTACACGACGGCGATCCCGCTGCAACCCGGCGTCTACGAGCAGATCCAGGCGACCGCCAAGAAGTCCGGCTTCGACGTGGAGCTGCGTCCGCTCGACACCGCGAAGTGGTGGATCGCCAACAACGAGTGGGACTACGACGCCCTGCCCATGTACTACACGAAGAACTCGCCGGACGTCCTGCGCATCACGTACCACAGCGCCGCCAACGCCGACGCGACGCCGAACTCGTACCACGCCAACAACGTGCACCTCGCCGACCCCGAGGTCGACCGCCTGCTCACCGAGGCCGGGCAGACCACCGACGAGGCCGTCCGCGCCGACCTCTACCGCCGCGTGCAGCAGACCCTCGCCGACGGCCACTACATCCTCCCCGTGCACGACCAGCAGACCCGCATCGGCGCCCAGAAGAAGGTCAAGGGCATACGCCTGCTGCCGTCGCTCGCGCTGCCGTCCTTCTACGACACGTGGATCGGCTGATGGCCGCGACCAGACCCCCGACACCGCGCACCGAGGCCAAGGAGGCGGGGGCCACCGCGGCGGCGACCGCCACCCCTGGTCCCGCCGCCCCCGACTCCGCCGCCCCCGACCCCGCCCGCCGCCCGCGCGTCCGGCGCCTCGCCCGCCGCGTCGCCACCCGCCTCGCCGGCGCGCTCTTCGTCCTGTGGGCCGTCGTCACCCTCACGTTCCTCGGCATGCACCTGGTGCCCGGAGACCCCGCCGAGGCCGTCCTCGGCGGGGCCGGATCCCACGCCGGCGAAGCCCAGTTGGCCGAGGTCCGCGAGCAATACGGCTTCGACCGGCCGCTGTTGGCGCAGTACGCCGACGAACTCGGCCACCTCGTCCGCGGCGACCTCGGCACCTCGTGGACCCTGCGCACCGACGTCACCGGAGTCCTCGGCGAAGCACTCGGCAGCACCCTCGTCCTCGCCGTGTGCTCCCTCGCGGTCGCGTGGGTCATCGCCGTCGCGGTCGCCCTGTGGTCCACACGCGGCGGGCGCATCTCCACCGCGCTGGGCACCGCCCTGGAGATCACCGCCGCGGCCGTCCCGCACTTCTGGCTCGGCAGCGTCCTCGTGCTCGTCCTCGGCGTACAACTCCAGTGGCTGCCACCCCTGAGCACCCCCGGCATCGAGGGCCTGATCATGCCGGTGCTGACCCTCGCCCTGCCGCTCGCCGGCTTCCTCGGCCAGGTCATGCGCGAGGCGTTCCTCGACGCCCTCGACGCGCCCTTCTCACTGTCGGCCCGCGCCCGCGGGGAGAGCGAGACGGGCCTACGGCTCATCCACGCCCTGCGGCACGCCGCGCTGCCCGCGATCAGCCTGTCCGGCTGGGCGTTCGGCTCGCTCATCAGCGGCGCGGTCGTCGTCGAGACCGTCTTCTCGCGGACCGGGCTGGGCCGCACGCTGCTCTCCGCGGTCCTCGCCTCCGACACACCGCTGGTGATCGGCGTCGTCCTCGTCGTCGCCGCCGTCTACCTCGCGGTCACCGCCCTCACCGAAATCGCCGACCGGATAGCCGATCCGCGCCTGCGCCAGGCGGTGACACCGTGGTGACCGCGTCCGCCGCCCCCGTCGCGGCACCCGCCCGCCGCCCGTCCCTGCCGCGCCCGGGGGAGGCCCTGGCCCTGGCCGTCCTCGCGCTGCTCCTCGTCGCGGCACTCGCGCCCGGCCTGCTGACCACCCACGACCCGTACGGCATCCAACCCGCCGAGGCGTTCCAAGGGCCGTCCGGCGCCCACTGGTTCGGCACCGACGAGAACGGCCGCGACCTGTTCAGCCGCGTCATCCAGGGCACCCGGTCGTCGTTCCTCATCGGGGTGTTCGCCACCGCGCTCGGCCTCGGTGTCGCCGTCGTCCTCGGCACCGCCGCCGGCCTCGGCAACCGGGCCGTCGACTTCGTCGTGAGCCGGATCCTGGAGGTGGGCTTCGCGATCCCCGGCATCATGCTCGCGCTGCTCCTCGCGGCCGTCCTCGGCGGTGGCGTCGTCGCGTCCGGCCTCGCCGTCGGCCTCGCCACCGCACCCGGCTACGCCCGCGTCATCCGCAGCCAGGTACGCGCCGTGCGCGGCGCCGGCTACGTCGAGGCCGCGACCGTTCTCGGCCGCGGCCGATGGACCCTGCTGCGCCGCCACATCATGCCCAACACGCTCGCCCCGCTGTACGTGCTCGGCACGCTCGGCATCGGCCAGGCCGTCGTGTGGGCCACCTCGCTCAGCTTCCTCGGCATCGGCGTCGTCCCGCCGAACCCGGAATGGGGAGCCCTGCTCTCCGCCGGCCGCCCCTACATCCAGAACGCCTGGTGGCTGACCGTCTTCCCCGGAGTCTTCATCGTGCTCGGCGCCGCCTGCGTCACCGTGCTCGGCCGCAGCCTCCAACGCCGCACCAGGGAGCGCTGACATGCCCCGAACCGACCACCTCCCCGGCCTCGCCGCCCCGACCCAGGCCCCACCCGGCCGACCCGTCGTCGACGTACGCGACCTGCACGTCTCGTTCGGCACGCGCACCGCACGCACCGACGTCGTCGCCGGCGTCTCCTTCACCCTCCACCCCGGCCGGTGCCTGGCCCTGGTCGGCGAGTCGGGATCCGGCAAGAGCGTCACCGCCCGCTCCCTCATCGGCCTCGCCGGGCCGGGCGCCCACATCCGCGCCGACCACCTGCGCGTCCGCGGCACCGACGTCCTCGACGCGGCCCCCCGCGCGCTGCGCGCCCTGCGCGGCGCCGACGTCGGCCTCGTCCTCCAAGACGCGCTCGTCTCCCTCGACCCGCTCCGGCCCGTCGGCCGGGAGATCGCCGACACGCTGCGCCTGCACGGCCGCCTGTCCGCCGCGCGGCGCCGCGAACGCGTCGTCGAACTCCTCGAACGCGCCGGCGTCCCCCAACCCGAACAGCGCGCCCGACAGCGCGCCGGCGAGATGTCCGGCGGCCTGCGGCAACGCGCCCTGATCGCCGCGGCCATTGCGCTCGACCCGCCCGTCCTGATCGCCGACGAACCGACCACCGCCCTCGACGCCGGCGTCCAGGGCCAGATCCTCGACCTTCTCGAACAGGTCAAGGCCGACGGCACCGCTCTGCTGCTCATCAGCCACGACCTCGCCGTCGTCGAGCGCGTCGCCGACACCATCGCCGTCATGCACCACGGCCGCATCGTCGAACAAGGCAGCCCCGACGACGTCCTCACCCGGCCCCGGCACGACTACACCCGGCAGCTCATCCGCGCCGTCCCCGCCGGACACCCGCGCGGCACCCGGCTGTCCGCCCGGATGTCACGCACCGGAGCGCTCACCCTGCCCGGCACCCCGCCCGAACTCCCGGACGCCGCACGCCCCGACGACGCGCCGCTGATCGAAGCCCGCGACCTCGTCAAGCACTACCGCGACCCCGACGGCACGACCCGCGTCGTCGTCGACCACGTCGGCTTCGCCCTGCACCGCGGACGCACCCTCGGCCTCGTCGGCGAATCCGGCTCCGGCAAGACCACCACCGCCCGCATCGTGCTCGGCCTCACCGCGCCCGACTCCGGCACCGTGGAACTGTACGGACAACCCTGGAGCGACCTCCCCGAACGCGAACGGCGCACCCGGCGCGCCCACATCGGCGCCGTCTACCAGGACCCGCTCGGCTCCTTCGACCCCCGGCTGACCGTACGCCAGATCCTCGTCGACGTCCTCACCCACGGCCGCCGCAAGCGCGCCGCCGCACACGACAAGGACGTCGCCGCCCTCCTCGACACCGTCGGCCTGCCCGGCACCGTCGCCGACCGCCGCCCGCGGCACCTGTCCGGCGGCCAGCGCCAACGCGTCGCCATCGCCCGCGCCCTCGCACCGCGCCCCCGCGTCCTCGTGTGCGACGAACCGGTCTCCGCACTCGACGTGTCCATCCAGGCCCAGATCCTCGACCTCCTGGACGAACTCCAGCGCGAACTGGGCCTGGCGTACCTCTTCATCTCCCACGACCTCGGCGTCGTCCAACACGTCAGCGACACCATCGCCGTCACGCGCCACGGCCGCATCGTCGAACACGGAGACGCCGCACAGGTGTTCGCCAACCCGCGGCACCCCTACACCCGCAGCCTTCTCGACGCCGCACCCCGCCTCGGCCGCGGCACCGACACACCCACGAGGACCCCCGCGTGACCCTGCACTTCAACGCCTTCGTCATGAACACCGGCTCGCACATCCAGCACGGCCAATGGCGCCACCCCGACGCCCGGCAGGCCGACTTCAACGACATCGACCTGTGGCTCGACCTCGCCCGCACCCTCGAACGCGGCCTGTTCGACGCGGTGTTCTTCGCCGACGTCGTCGGCCTCTACGGACCCGCCGACGCGCCCTGGGACGTCAACGTCCGCGAGGGCCTGCAAATCCCCAGCAACGACCCGTCCGTGCTGCTGGCCGCCCTCGCCGTCCACACCGAACACCTCGGTCTGGCCTTCACCAGCAACGTCATGCAACAGCACCCGTTCAACTTCGCCCGCACCGTCTCCACCCTCGACCACATCTCACGCGGACGCGTGGCCTGGAACATCGTCACCGGCACCCAGGAGAACGCCGCCCGCAACTTCGGCCTCGACCGGCTCACCGCACACGACGACCGCTACGCGTGGGCCGACGAATACGTCGACGTCACCTACAAGCTCTGGGAAGGCTCGTGGGACGACGGCGCCCTGCTGCGCGACCGCGAGCGCGGCGTCTTCTCCGACCCCGCCCGCATCCACAAGATCCACCACCGCGGCCCCCGCTACCGCGTCGAAGGCCCCCACCTGCCCTCGCCGTCGGCGCAGCGTACGCCCGTCCTCTTCCAGGCCGGCGCGTCCGGAGCCGGGAAAGCCTTCGCCGCCGCACACGCCGAGGCCGTGTTCATCGCCGCACCCACCCCCGAGGTCGCCGCCGAGGGCATCCGCGAGACCCGCGCCCTCGCCGAGGCCAACGGCCGCCGCCCGGGCGACGTCAAGTTCTTCCAGGGCATCTCCTTCGTCATCGGCTCCACCGAGGCCGAAGCCCGCCGCAAGGAAGCCGAACTCGACGCCTACGCCAGCCCCGACGGCTTCCTCACCCACATGAACTTCGGCATCCGCCCCGACGGCACCCCGTACCCGCCCGACACCCCGCTGCGCGACGTCGAGACCAACAGCAGCCACAGCATCCTCGACTGGCTGCGCCGCAGCGTCACCGACCGCGAGCCCGTCGTCGCCGACCTCGCCGCGCTCGTCTCCCGGCGCGCCCGCATCGTCGGCACCCCCGAGCAGATCGCCGACCGGCTCGAAGACTGGCAGCGGGCCGGGGTCGACGGCGTCAACGTCGTCAACTGGCGCCTCCCCGACTCCTACACCGAAGTCGTCGACCACCTGCTGCCCGTGCTGCGCGACCGAGGCCTGGCCCAACGTGAGTACGCCCCCGGCACGTTGCGCCGCAAGCTCTTCGGCACCGACCTCGTCAACGACCGCCACCCGGCCGCCCGTTACCGCAACGCCTTCAAGGACGCCTGACATGACCGACACCTCCACCGCCCCGGCCGGCTACCCCGAACTCGCCGCCCGCTTCCGGCCGGTCTTCGACCACATCGCCGCCGGCGCGGTCGCCCGCGAACAGCACCGCGAACTCGCGTACGACGCCGTCGCCCGCCTCGCCGAGGCCGGCTTCACCGCCGTGCGCGTGCCCGTCGAGTACGGCGGCTCCGGCGCGTCCGTCACCGACCTGTTCCGCCTGCTCGTCGACCTCGGCGAGGCCGATTCCAACCTGCCGCAGATCCTGCGCGCCCACTTCGGCTTCACCGAGGACCGCCTGGCCGACGCGCCGTCGGCGGCCCGCGACCGCTGGCTGCGCCGCATCGGCGACGGCGCGGTCGTCGGCAACGCCGCCACCGAGATCGGCGACGGCGCCCCCGGCCGCCTCGACACCGCGCTGTCCGGCGACCCCGAAGGCCCATGGCACCTGACCGGGAGCAAGCACTACAGCACCGGCAGCCTGTACGCGGACTGGATCGCCGTCCTCGGGCAGCGCGGCGACGACCTCGGCTGGGCCCTCGTGCGCGGCGACGCCCCCGGCGTCGAGCGGGTCGACGACTGGGACGGCTTCGGACAGCGCCTCACCGCGTCCGGCACCACCCGCCTCGACGGCGTGGCCGTCGACCCCGACGACGTCTTCTGGCGCGGCGAGCGCGGCCCCAACTACATGTACGCCTTCTACCAGTTGGTCCACCTGGCCACGCTCAGCGGGGTCGCGCGCGCGGTCGTCCGCGACGGCGTCGACTACGTGCGGGGCCGCCGCCGCGTGTTCAGCCACGGCAGCGGCGACACCCCCGCCGCGGACCCGCTCGTGCAGCAGGTCGTCGGGCGGCTGGCTGCGTACGCGTTCACCGCCGAGGCCACCACCCTGGCCGCCGTCGCGCACCTGGAGGAGATCAACCGGCTACGGCCGGCGGGCCCGGTGCCCGAGGCGGCGTACGACACCGCCGAGATCGCCGTGTCGAAGGCGTACATCACCGTCGCCGACGCCGTCCTCACCGCCGCGACCCTGCTGTTCGAGACCGGCGGCGCCTCCACGGTCGCCGGCTCCCGCGCCCTGGACCGCCACTGGCGCAACGCGCGCACGCTCAGCGTGCACAACCCCGTCATCTACAAGCAGCGCGTCGTCGGCGACCACCTGCTCAACCGCGCCGCGCCCGCGTACCTGTGGAGCGTCGGCGTCAAGGAGTGACGCCGGGCCCGGCCGCGCACCCCGGCCGCGCCACCGAACAGCCGTCCACCGCGCGGACGTTCGTCCGCCCGCACCCTGAGGATCCCGACATGGGCACCCCGCATCCCCACCCGACCGTCGACCCCGCCGCGTTCCGCCACGTCCTCGGCCACTTCGCCAGCGGCGTCACGCTGGTCACCGCGATCGACGGCGCGACCCCCGTCGGCTTCGCCTGCCAGTCGTTCTCGGCACTGTCGCTCGACCCGCCGCTGGTCGCCTTCTTCGTCGCGAAGACCTCGACATCGTGGCCGCGGATCGCGAAGGCCGGGCGCTTCGCGGTCAACATCCTCGCGGAGGACCAGGAGGACCTGTGCCGCCGCTTCGCGGTGAGCGGCGCCGACAAGTTCGCCGGCGTCCCCTGGACGGCCGCGCCGGCCGGTCCGCCGATCCCGGACGGCACCCTCGCCTGGATCGACTGCACCCTCGAGGACACCGTTCCCGGCGGCGACCACCTCATCGTCATCGGCCGTGTCCGCGCCCTCGAAGCCCCCCGCGACGACCGCGGCCCGCTGCTCTTCTACCGGGGCGCCTTCGGCCACCCCAGCCCCAATCGCTGACAAGAAAAGCTGATTTTTGCGACACTGGGGGTTGATTCGAGACAAGGTGAGGCGGTCGAACACGCGGCATACGATGTGGAGGCGCCGGGGGCGTCGCCGTGGCTCGGAGAGCCCGGTGTTCGGAGGCCGCACGGCCGTGGAACTCGGGTGGGAGACGTGGCGCAGACAGCATCCGGATCGGGGCAGACCGTCATCCTGACCGTGGACGACGATCCGGGGGTGTCGCGCGCGGTGGCGCGCGACCTGCGGCGTCACTACGGCGGGTCGTACCGGATCGTGCGGGCGGAGTCCGGCGAGACCGCGCTGGACGCCCTGCGGGAGCTCAAGTTGCGCGGGGACCTGGTGGCGGTGATCCTCGCCGACTACCGCATGCCGCAGATGAACGGCATCGAATTCCTCGAACAGGCGATCGACATCCACCCCGCCGCCCGGCGCGTGCTGCTCACCGCGTACGCCGACACCAACGCGGCGATCGACGCCATCAACGTCGTCGACCTCGACCACTACCTCCTCAAGCCCTGGGACCCGCCCGAGGAGAAGCTGTACCCGGTGCTCGACGACCTCCTCGACGCGTGGCGCGCCACCGAGCGGCGGTCGGTGACGGCCACCAAGGTCGTCGGCCACCGCTGGTCCGCGCGGTCGTCGGAGGTACGCGAATTCCTCGCGCGCAACCAGGTCCCCTACCGCTGGTACTCCTGCGACGAGCCCGAGGGCCGCCGCCTGCTGGCCGCCGCCGGCCAGGACGCGGAACGGCTCCCGGTGGTGATCACCCCGGACGGGTCCGCGCTGGTCGAGCCCGCCGCCCCCGACCTCGCCGCGAACGTCGGCCTGGCCACCGCGCCGACCGCCGACTTCTACGACCTCATCGTCGTCGGCGGCGGGCCGGCCGGTCTCGGCGCGGCCGTCTACGGCGCCTCCGAAGGGCTGCGGACCGTCATCGTCGAGCGCTCCGCCACCGGAGGCCAGGCCGGCCAGAGCTCGCGGATCGAGAACTACCTGGGCTTCCCCGACGGGGTCTCGGGCGCCCAGCTGACGGACCGGGCCCGGCGGCAGGCCGCCAAGTTCGGGGCCGAGATCCTGACCGCGTGCGAGGTCACCGGCCTGGAGGTGACCGGCGCGTCGCGGACGGTCCGGTTCTCGGACGGCTCGGCGGTCTCCGCCCACAGCGTGATCCTGGCGACGGGGGTGTCGTACCGGCAGCTCGACGCCCCCGGCCTGGCCGAGCTGACCGGGCGCGGGGTCTTCTACGGATCGGCGCTGACCGAGGCCGCCGCGTGCCAGGGGCACGACGTGTACATCGTCGGCGGCGCCAACTCCGCCGGGCAGGCCGCGATGTACCTGGCCCGGGGCGCGAAGTCGGTCACCCTGCTGGTGCGCGGCCCGTCGCTGTCCGCGTCGATGTCGCACTACCTGATCCAGCAGATCGAGCAGACCCCCAACATCGCCGTACGCACCGGCACCGCCGTCGAGGCCGCCCACGGCGCCGAGCACCTGGAGCACCTGACGCTGCGCGACGTGGCCGACGGGATCACCGAACGCGTCGACGCGCAATGGCTGTTCGTGTTCATCGGCGCGGCCCCGCTCACCGACTGGCTGGCCGACACGGTCGCGCGCGACGCGCACGGGTTCATCATCGCCGGCCCCGACCTGGCCGTCGCGGGGGAGACGCCGAAGGGCTGGGAGCTGGACCGCATGCCGTACCACCTGGAGACCAGCGTGCCCGGGGTATTCGTGGCCGGGGACGCCCGCGCCGAATCGGCCAAACGCGTCGCCTCGGCGGTAGGAGAAGGAGCCATGGCCGTCATGCTCGTCCACCGGTACCTGGAGCAGTCGTGACCGCGCAGCCGATGCCCTGTGACAAGGAAGAACTCGCCACGCTCTTCCTCTTCGACAAGCTGTCCGACGAGCAGCTGGCCCGCCTGTGCCGGGAGGGCCGCGTCGAGCGGGTCGAGCCCGGCTACCTCTACCGCGAGGGCGACGACGCCACCTGCTTCTACGTGCTGCTCCAGGGCACGATCGTGCTGTCGCGGCGGGTGGGCGGCGACGACGTGGAGGTCACCCGCAGTTCCGAGCGCGGGGTGTACGCGGGGGCGTTCCAGGCGTACGTCAAGGGCCCCGAGCACGCGCGTTACCAGGGCTCCGCCCGCGTCACCGAGCCGTCGCGGCTGTTCGTCCTGCCCGCCGAGACCTTCGCCGCGATCATGCGCGACTGGTTCCCGATGGCCGTCCACCTGCTGGAGGGGCTGTTCTTCGGCACCCAGAACACGCAGCGGGTCGTCAACCAGCGCGAGCGGCTGCTCGCGCTCGGCTCGCTGTCGGCGGGTCTGACCCATGAGCTGAACAACCCGGCCGCCGCCGCGGTCCGGGCCACGTCCGCGTTGCGCGAGCGGGTCGCCGGGATGCGGCACAAGCTCGGGGTGATCGCCGCCGGGCCGTACCGCCGCGACACCCTGGAGACCCTCGTCGGCATCCAGGAGCGCACCGCCGAACAGGTCGCCAAGGCGACGCCGCTGAGCCCGCTCGAAGCCGCCGACCGGGAGGACGCGCTCGCCGACTGGCTCGACGCGCACGGCATCGCGGACGGCTGGCAGTTGGCCCCCACGTTCGTGCAGGCGGGCCTCGGCACCGACTGGCTCGACCAGGTCGCCGCGGCGGTCGACGAGGAGACCTTCGAAGGCGCCGTGCGGTGGCTCAACTACACCGTCGAGACCGAGCTGCTGATGAACGAGATCCAGGACTCGACGGCCCGCATCTCCAACCTCGTGGACGCGGCCAAGCAGTACTCGCAACTCGACCGCGCGCCCTACCAGGTCGCCGACCTGCACGAACTGCTCGACAGCACGCTGACCATGCTCTCCGGCAAGATCGGCCGCGACATCCGCGTGGTCAGGGAGTACGACCGCTCACTGCCGAGAATCCCCGCCTATCCCGGTGAGCTGAACCAGGTGTGGACCAACCTCATCGACAACGCCGTCGCCGCGATGGCCGGAACGGGCACGCTGACCGTCCGCACCGCACTCGACCGCGACCAGTTCCTCGTCGAGATCCGCGACACCGGACCGGGAATCCCCGCCGAGGTCCGCGACCGGATCTTCGACCCCTTCTTCACCACCAAACCGGTCGGCGAGGGCACGGGCCTCGGCCTGGCCATCTCCTGGCGCATCGTCGTGAACCGCCACCACGGCAGCCTCCACGTCGAGTCCGCCCCGGGCGACACCGCCTTCCAGGTACGCCTGCCCACCACCGCGGAGCCGTCGGACGCCCCGGCCTGAACAGCCTGGCCCGAACACCCCGGCGGCCCGGGCCGCCGTGCCGGATCGCGGGCGTGGACCGCGATCCGGGCGGACGTCACGGGGTGGTGTCGGCTCCGGCTCCGGCGGGGGACACCGCGGGAGGCGCGGTGAGCGCCGGCATCAGGACGTGGTCGACGATGTTCAGCGCGAGTTCGGGAACGGGCCGGTCGCCGTTGATGAGTTCCTGGATGATGAGCGGGCCGAACAGGACGCTTTCGGCCAGGACGAGGGCGGGGTTGTTCTCGTCGATCTCGCCGCGGGCCAGGGCGCGCGCCAGGATGCGGTCCAGGGATTCCAGGCCCGGGATGGCGAAGATCTCCCGCAGCGCCCGCAGCAGTTCACCGTCCGTCGCGGCGGCTTTCCAAATGCTGTCCATCGCGGCCGAGGCGGTCGGTTGTCCGAAGACGCCGACAGCCAGCAGCCGCAGGTCGCCGCGGAGCGTGCCCGTGTCGATGTCCGCGAGTTTCTGGCGTTCGTCGGTGTACGTCCGCAGGGCGAAGCTGATCAGCGTGGGCTTGTCCTCCCAACGGCTGTGGAGCGCCGTGACGTCGTTGTTCGTACGTTGGGCCAACTCGACCATGGTGGCCCGCTGGTAGCCGACCTCCGCGACGTAGTCGAGTGCCGCCTGCAGCAGTTCCGGTTCGGTCTGGGGCACGGAGGGAGCGTCCGCGGCCATATTCGTACTCCTGCGGTGAGAGGGGGTTTTATCTGGGCGCCACCGTAGGTAGCTCCGCGGGGGAAAAACAAGTTCTCGACAACCGGTCGTCATGGACGCGGACCTTTGACGCGCGATATTGATGCAACTAGAGTTGCATCAATTTTGCGAGGCCTTCTCGACGGGGCGCAGCAACCACAGAAAGGGAATATCGGATGAGCATTCCCGAGCAGGGTCGCGAGGTCGCGGTCATCACGGGTGGGGCCTCCGGGCTCGGGCGGGCGCTGGGCGAGTGCTTCGCCGAGCGCGGGCTGCGGGTCGTGCTGCTGGACCGGGACGGGGAGCGCGCCGAGGCGGAAGCGGGCGCGCTGGCCGGGAAGTTCGGCGTCGACGCGTTCGGGTCGGCGGTGGACGTCGCCGACGAGGCCGCGCTGCGTGCGGCTGCGGAGGGCGTCGCGGACCGCTTCGGGCGGGCGGATCTCGTGGTGTCGAACGTCGGCGTCCAGCTTTTCGGCGCGGTCGAGCGGCTGACCGACGACGAGTGGCGGTGGGTGCTGGACGTCAACGTGATCGGTGCCGCGCGTACGGCTCAGGCCTTCCTGCCGCTGCTGCGCGCGGCTCCGCACGGGCGGCTGTCCTTCACGACCTCGTCCGGGGTGCTGGCCCCGGCCGCGCGCCTTGGCGTGTACCAGACCAGCAAGTTCGCGGTGTGGGGGCTCGCGGAGACGTTGCGGCTCGAACTCGCGGACGACGGCGTCTCGGTCTCGGTCGTGTTCCCGTCCGGGATGGCCTCGCGGCACCTGGAGACCAGCACGGCCGCCCAACCGGACCACGTGCGCCGTGAGATCGGCGGGCCGGAGGACTACGCGGCGATGGTGGCGAGCAACCCCGAAATGGTGCGGAACCCCGTCTCTCCCGACGTGGCCGCCGGCAACATCGCGGACGCCCTGCTCGCGGGGGAGCGGTACGTCGTCACCCACGGGGACCTCGTGGCCGCCGTCGCGGGACGCGGCGAACTGCTGCGCGAGGCCGCGGTCGTGGCCCGCGACAGGACTCCGGGGCCGGATGCCGGGGCCGCCTCCGGCTGACGGCCGCCGATCCGCCGCCGCGCCTACGCTCGGGGCGGACGCGGCGGCGGGTCGGCCTCGGCGGCCCACAGCACGGCGTCGAGGGCCCACAGGATCGCGCTCGTCGCCTGGTCGGCGTCGAAGCCCCACACCTCCGTGAGCCGCCGGTGGGATGGCGTGCCCCACAGCACGTCGAGGACGGCGGCGACCATGTGCCGCTGGTCCTCCGACCGGTCCGCGGTCACCGGGAGCACCACCCGCAGCAGCGCGTCGCGGCGCCGGCGGTCGGCGTCCAGCGTCGGGGTGCCCGGCTCCTGGCCTTCGGCGCGGGCGGCGAAGGCCGCCAGGTTGGCGAGGGAACGGGTCACCGTGGCACGGAAGTTCGCCAGGTCGAGGGCGTCGATGGAGATACCGGCCTCGTCCTCCAGACGGCGCATGACCGCGTCGTGCAGGTCGCGTTCGGTGCCGAAGTGCCGGTAGACCGTTGTCTTGTTGACGCCCGCGCGGTCCGCGACCGCCGCCGCCGTCAGACCCGTCCAGTCCCAGGTCGGGAACTCCCGTGCCAGCGCGCATCCGCTCGCCACGATCCGGTCGCGCGTCTCCCGGGCGCGTTCGCGGCGGACCGGGCTGTCGTACGGGCGCCGCCGCTCGGACGCGGCGTCCTGCCCCGGGCCCGGTCCCGCCTGCTCCGCCATGTGGTGCAACTCCAGTGGTGCGCGTTGTCGCTGCTGGAGCGGAGGCTACACGGTGACGTGCCCCGACGCGCCCCGCCGTCACCCGGCCTCGGGGCGGGCGATGTCCATCCGCAGCCGCGTGAGCGTCGACGACGTCACGCGCCAGGTGTCGCCGGTCTTCTCGTAGGTCTCGTGGTAGTGGCCGTAGCCGGTCAGCTCGGAGCCGTCCGCGAAACGGACGAGGTCCTGCATGGCCCATATCCCGGTCGCCGTCGACGGCGACGTGAGCGCGATCTCGGGGGTGTGGCAGTGGTGGACGGTGACGCGGTCGGCGAGCGTGTCTCGGACGTACGCCACGAACGCGTCGCCCCCGGTGACGACTTCGCCGCCGGAGCCGGTCGTGTCGATCACCACGTCGTCGGCGAAGATCCCGCGGTACCCGTCCCAGTCCTTGGTGTCGAGCAGGCGGCAGTACCGCGCCTTGAGCTGTCGGATCGCCTCGACGTCGTCCATGTGTTCCCTTCGGTCAGGAAGCGGTGAGGGCGGGCATCACCAGCTTGTCGATCAGCTCTTCCGCGAGTCGGGGGCGGGCCTTCTCCCCGGTCAGCAGTTCGTGGATCATGATGGCGCCGAACAGGCCGTGGGCGACCAGTGCGGCGGCGGCCGGGTCCGTGATCTCGCCGCGCTCCGTCGCCCGGTCGAGGATCCGCCGCAGGTTCTCCAGCCCGGGCAGGATCAGGAGTTCGCGCACCGTGCGCAGCAACTCCCGGTCGGTACCGGCCGCGTACCAGATGCTCGTCATCGGGTCGGCGGAGGACGGTTCCCCGAAGACGTGCAGCGCGAAGGCGCGCAGGTCCCCGCGCAGGGTGCCGGTGTCGATCTCCCGCCGGCGCTCGTCGGATTGGATCCTGAGTGCGGTGACCACCATCTTCGGCTTGCTCTCCCACTGGCGGTAGAGCGTGGCCGTGCTGCTCTTCGTGCGCTTGGCCAACTCGGCCATCGTCACCTGCTCGTAGCCCAGCTCCGCGACCAAGTCCACGGCCGCCTGCAGTAGTTCCCTCTCGCGGTCTGGGGACAGGCGGCCCTTGCGGGAGGGGGCTGACGGCTCGGCGGTCATGGTGGCCACTCCGGTGGTCTAGGTGTCGTGCGAGCGCCACTGTAGACAGGCACGCAGCGAAAATCCAGGTTTCGAAAACTTCAGTTCTCTTATTGAGTTCCGGGGACGATCGTGTCTAGTCTCCCCATCAGCACCACGCGGAGTGACATCGGCCGGCCCATCCGCGCCGGCTCCCCCGCGGCCGTTCGCACCCCTGCCCCGCACCCCTGCCCCGCACCGCGACCGACAGCGCGCCGGACCCGCCCGACCCCCGTCGGGCGGCGGGCGGGCCGCACACCGCCGCCGCGAACGCGCCTGCCCGGGCCCCCTCCGCTGATCCGCACCGGGGCCGGACCCCAGACAAGGAGAGCGACATGACAATACGCGTTGTGCAGTGGACCACCGGACGGGTCGCGGCGAGTGCGGTGCGCGCCGTGCTCGCGGACCCCCGCCTCGAATTGGTGGGGGCCTATGCCTGGAGCCCCGACAAGGCGGGCAAGGACGCCGGGGACCTGTGCGGCATCGGGACGCTGGGCGTCACCACGACCGGCGATGTCGACGAACTCCTGGCACTGCGCCCCGACATCGTGCTGTACACCCCGCTGCTGTGGGACGTCGACGCGATGGTGCGCCTGCTGGAGGCGGGCGTCAACGTCATCTCGACCGCCAACTTCATCACCGGGCACTCGTACGGCGACCACGACATGAACCGGCTGCACGACGCGGCGGTGCGCGGCGGCGTCTCGCTGTACGGGACCGGCATCAACCCCGGGCACGCGAGCGCGGTCGCGCTCACCTCCGCGGCGGCGTGCCGGGAGATCGAGCGCATCTCCGTGTGGGAGGCCGCCGACTGCACCGACTACGCGTCGGCCGAGACCTGGACGGCGCTCGGGTTCGGCTCGCCGCCGGACACCCCGGGGATCGCGGACCGGGCCCGCGAGCGCCAGCTCGTCTTCCTGGACGCCGTCGAGACGATGGCCAAGGCCCTGCGCCTCGACCTCGACGAGGTGCGCTACACCCCGGAGTTCGGGTTGGCGACCGAGGACCTGGACCTCGGCTACATGCACATCCCGCGCGGCACGGTGTGCGGGCTCAACGGGGTCTGGCGGGGCATCGTCGGCGGGAAGCCGGTCATCGAACTGGGGCTGCGCTGGCGGCTCGGCAACGCGATGGAGCCGGACTGGCCCATCGCCGAGGGCTACGTCATCGAGGTCAGGGGCGTCCCGAACGTGCGCGTCCGCTTCGAGATCGACGCGTCGGAGACCGGCGAAATCGCCGCCTCCACCGCGCACCCCGCCGTCCACGCGATCCCGGCGGTGGTCGCGGCCCGTCCCGGCCTGGTCACCGTCGACGAACTGCCGCTGATCACCGCGGGGTCGGTCCGAACGGCCGGGTGACCCGAGGGATCCGGTGTCCCGGGCCGGCGGCGCTCCGCCGGCCCGGGAGACACGTCGTTGTCAGGGGAACATCAGTGGAAGTCGTCCATGCTCTTGCCGACGTCCGCGAGGGTGACGGGTCTGCCGTAGTCGCCGCGGAGCTCGGTGGCCGGCGCGTTGCAGCGGTACGGGCCCGTGGTGGCGCCGAAGTCCGCGGGCTTCCAGCCCTCGGGCCCGGCCTGCTCGACGTTGAAGCACGTGACCGGAACACCGGTGCGGACGGTCAGGTCGATCGGGGCCTGGAGTCCGCCACCGGTCCAGGCGGCCTCCTTGGCGGCGGTCTCGTAGACGCACCTGCGCGTGAGGGTGTCACCGCAGGCGACGGCGGACTTCGCGAAGAGCAGCCAGGAGGAGAAGGCCTTCAGAGCGGGGAACGTGACGTTCGCGCCGGGGGCGTATTTGGCGTACAGGTCGAGGATCTGTTTGACCGCCGGGCTGGAGTCCGCGCGCTCCAGCGGGTGGAAACCGCCGAGGTCGGCGACGTTGTTCTGGAAGGCGAGGGCTTTGTCGCCGGTCACTTCCAGGAACGCGGGGGTGTATGCGCTGGAGTTCGCGTCGATCCAGTCCAACTTGTACTGCATGGATGTGAGGATCTGCTCCAGTTTCGCGAGGCTGTTGTAATCCCCGTGGAAGATCAGACCCTTGACGCCCTTGTTCTTGATGGATTGCGCGTAGGGGGTCCAGTCGGCGACACCGGTCGGCGGATAAAGCTCGGTGTACGAGGGATTCGCGCCCACGATGCGCAGTGATTCCGAGGTGCGGGCGATGTGGCCCTTGGAGACCGGCGAGTCCCCACCGATAATCCCCACCGCGTCGGCCGAACCGGGATAGGCCTCTTTCGTCAGCCAGGTGTAAAAGCCTTCGTAGGCCCAGTGTTTGGGGCTGGCGGCCTGGACGGAGACCTGGAGGTCCGACCCCTGGTTCTCCAACTGCACGACCTGTGCGGGGAATTCGGGCAGAAGGCATTCGAGGCGGTCCCGGACGCCCATGGCGTCCAGCGCCCCGCCGCCGCCCACGAGAGCGAAGTCGTCGCGACAGGATTCCGCCATGCGCTGCCGCACTTCGAGCATCTTGGTGTCGCGCGTGACAGCGACCAGCTTGCGGCCGTTGATGCCGCCGGCGTCGTTGCACCACGAGGTGAACACCTTGGCGGCGTCGAGGAATTCGGAGTTCTTGGTGAAGCCGACATCCGAGACGACGCCGACCCGGATCTCCTTGTCGGTCACGCCCTGCACGGACGAACCGGACGCGGTGCCCGAGGTGCAGATCCGGCCGAGATCACCGAAGTCGGCGTCGACGGCCGCGGGCCGGACCGGCGTGCCGCCGTCCTCGCCGCCGCCGTCGTCACCGCGGCTGCCGCACGCGGTGACGAACAGCACGCAACTCATGGTGAAGACGGCGATTATTCTTCGCGTTCTTTTCGATGTCACAGGTGCTCTCCTCGGCTGTGCTTTGACGCAGGGAGAAACAAAGGGGCCGAACCGACGGGGGAGCCGCGCACGGCCGCAGCGCGCATTGCCGCGGGGGAAATCCGCGGTGCCGTGCCCGGGGACGGTCAAGCCGGCATGCCGCGGCTTGTCCCGGTGAACCGACCGTTTACTCGGTCAGGGCGTCGGGCCCGAAGTGCGCCTGCCCCGGCGGGGCTGGACGGAAATACCGGCGGCCATGATCGAACTCCTGGGATGGGAGGGATCGTGCGGCCATTACGGTAGGTCGTCCGCACAAGGAAAAGCAAGGTTTCGAAAAGGCGGGTTTCGGTGCCGGTTTCGCGGCGTCGCCGCCACGCGCGAACGCCCATGGCGGTACGAGCCTCGCCCCCGGAGGAGGCGCGACCGTACCGCCATGGGCGCGACAGCGCGGTGTGCGGTCACCCGAATTTGTGCTGCAGGCGCATCGCTCCGTCGAGGCGGATGTTCTCGCCGTTGAGATAGGGGTTCGTCACGATCGACTCGACCAGGCGCGCGTACTCCTCGGGGTGGCCCAGCCGGTTGGGGAACACCACGTCCTTCCGCAGGAGTTCGTAGATCTCGTGGCCGGGCGGGAGGATCGGGGTGGCGATGATTCCCGGGGCTATCGCGCAGACGCGGATGCCGTGCGGGCCCAGATCGCGCGCCAGGGGCAGGGTCATGCCGGCGACCGCGGCCTTGGCGGCGCCGTAGGCGACCTGTCCGGTCTGCGCCTCGAACGCGGCGATCGACGCGGTGTTGACGATGACGCCCCGCTGGCCGTCCTTGTCCGGCTCGTTGGCGGTGAACGCCGCGGCGGCCAGGCGCGCGATGTTGAAGGTGCCGCGTGTGTGGAAGGCGAGCATGTTGTCCAGCAGGTCGATGCCGATCGGGTTCCCGTCGGCGTCGACGATGGCGGGCGACGGAGGGACGTCGCCGCTGGCCATCACCGCGATGGAGAACGTGCCGAGCGCCCGGGCCGCCGCGATGGCCGAGGTCACGTCGGCGTCGTTGTTGACGTCGCCGCCGACCCCGACGGCCCGCGGGCCGAGTTCCGCCGCCAGCTTGTCGGCCCGGTCGCCGTCCCGGTCGAACACCGCGACACCCACACCGAGTTCGACGAGCCGCCGGGCGGTGGCGCTGCCCAATCCGCCGGCCCCGCCCGCGACCAGAGCCGAACGTCCTTCGAGATTCACCGGACCTCCACGCGATTGCCTTGATGCCTGCCGGCCCCGACGCCGTGCGGCGGGCGGTGCCGGGCCTCCGGCGCGTCGACCGACGAGCACGCCGTACGACCGTTCTTTGAACAGTTGTTCAAGCGCGTCCATCATGACCGCTCGGGGGGTGGGCGTCAACGGGCGGGCGTACGGACGCGCTCCCCGGGTCGGCCGCGCCGATAGGGTCAAAGGCGTTGTCCCTCGGGCGCGCCTTCCCCGCGAAGGCGGGCCCTCGGGGCCCGGGCGC
The DNA here is from genome assembly GCF_021165735.1 of Yinghuangia sp. ASG 101. Classification (GTDB taxonomy): domain Bacteria; phylum Actinomycetota; class Actinomycetes; order Streptomycetales; family Streptomycetaceae; genus Yinghuangia. Next base: position 8,263,570 of record NZ_CP088911.1, read on the forward strand.
CCGCGATCGCGCGGGCCTCTTGTGCCCTGTGTCCGTACCGCCCGCGACGCCGACGAGGTCCGCCCATGCCCGCCCCCGCACCCCGCGAACTCGCCGACCTCCCCTACGCGCGCCACCTGGAGCCGTGGCACGGCGCCCTGCGGCGGGACGGCGACCACGACTCCGTGCGGGCCGACGGGCACACGTTCGCGGACACCGACGCCGGCAGCGCCCGGTTCACCGAATCGGCGTTCTCCTCGGTCACGTTCACCGGCTGCCGCATGAGGCGCGCCCGGTTCAACGACGTGTGGATGCACACGGTCCGCTGGGTCGGCACCGAACTGGCCGAGTCCGACTGGCTCGACGTCGAGGTCATCGCGAGCGCCCTGGCCGGGGTGGAGGCGTTCGGGGCGGAACTACGCCGGGTCGCGTTCCACAACTGCAAGTTCGACTCGGTGAACCTGCGCACCGGCACCCTGCGCGACGTGGCGTTCGTCGACTGCCTCCTGCGGGACGTCGACTTCGCCGGTGCCACGCTGCACGACGTGACGTTCCCCGGCTCGACCCTGGACGGCGTGCGCTTCGGCAAGGCACGGATGCGGTCGGTCGACCTGCGCGGCGCCGTGGCGCTGGGCATCGCGGACGGCGCCGACGCACTTCGCGGCGCCACCATCAGCGGGGGGCAACTCCTGGAACTCGCACCGGTATTCGCCCAGACCCTGGGGGTCACGGTGCGCGACGACTGATCGGCGGCGCGACCGCGTACGGGAACGCGCACCGCCGACGGCGAAGGGGCGGCCCGGTCGCCCGGGGCCGCCCCTTCGCCGCGCTTCGGCGGCTCAGCCGCGCGGCGCGTACAGCACCGCGCTCCAGCCGTCGGGCCCGGTGACGCGGGCCCGCGTCTCGTGCGGCCCCTCGACGCTGTCGCCGACGTCGAAGCCCGCCTCGCGCACCGGGGCCAGGGCCGCTGCGAGATCGGCGACCTTGGCCATGACCGAGGGGCCGTCGCCCTCCCGGTCGGTGCCGGAGAGTGCGAGCCGGCCGCCGTTGACGTCGAACTGCGCCCAGCGGTCGCCGTCCACGAAGGTGGGCTGCGTGCCGAGCACGGCGCTGACGAACTTCACCGCGGCGCCCATGTCGGCGACGGGGAAAACGGCGGACAGGTTCTGCGCGGACATCGTGGGACTCCTTTGCCGTGGGGGCGTGTTGGCCGGTCGGACGTACGGATCACCACCGACATCGTGGCCGACATCCCCGGGCACATCCACCCGCACACGTCATCGCGCGGGACCGAACGGCCGTCCCTACAACCGCGCGTCGACGAACTCCCGCGGGTAGTGGCACCGCCACTCCACGACGCGTCCGGCGTCGTTCAGCCGCAGATAGTCGGCTCCGTTCGCGGTCTGCCCGTCGGCGAAGGCGATCCCGTACAGGAACACGACCGTCCGGGGGCTCACCAGCACCGAGTCGATGGTGTACCGGATCCCGGGCAAACGCCGCATCGAGTCGTCGATGTAGTCCCGGAACGTGTCGAAGCCCTCCACGGTGACCTTGGCGGGGTCCCCGGTGCGCCGCCGCACGAACGGCGAGCTGAACACGATGTCCTCGTCGATCGGGGCCATCACCAGATCGACGTCGTACTGGTTGAACCCGTCCTCCCAGTGCCGCCACAGCTTCGCGACAAGCTCGTCCGTGATCACAGCCGCCTCCTCCTGCACCGATCGGGGCACGGACACCGTAAGCGGGGGGTCGGGCCGCTGACAAGAACTTAGTGAGTACTTGCTTTTGGCAGTGCGGCGGCGCGTGCTCTTTTCGGCCGCGGCCCGGGCCCCCGTAGTATCGGGGGCCGATATCGGTTTCGTCGGTCGCTGGGTGCGGCGGGGAGGTGGGGTGGGTGCGGGAGTTCCAGCGGGGGGCGGTGCGGCTGCACATTCTGCATCACGCGGCCGAGGGGGAGATCCACGGCGCGTGGATGGCACAGGAGTTGGCGTCGCACGGCTATGAGATCGGCCCCGGGACGCTGTACCCGACGCTGCACCGGTTGGAGGGCGACGGACTGCTGACCTCCGAGCAGCGGGTGGTCGACGGGCGTACGCGGCGCGTCTACCGGGCGACCGACGCCGGCCGGGCGGCTTTGGCGCAGGACCGGCGGGCGTTGGCGGAGCTGGCCCGGGAGCTGTTGCCCGAGGACGAACTTCGGGGCTGAGGGCGCGGGTTCGCTCACATACGGGTGAGGAGGCGGCGCGCTCCGTAGGCCGCGGCGCCGAGGGCGAGCACCACCGCGCCCCAGAGCACGGACGCCGTCGGCAGGGCGAACGCCAGGACCACGCAGCCGACCCCGCCCACGACGGGCACCGCGCGCGGCGGCCGTCCCTCGTCGCGCGTGAGCGTCCACGCCGAGGCGTTGGCGACGGCGTAGTAGGCGAGCACGCCGAAGGAGGAGAAACCGATCGCGCCGCGCACGTCCGCGGTGGCGGCCAGGACGGCGACGACGGCCCCCACGGCGAGTTCCGCGCGGTGCGGCACCCCGAAGCGCGGGTGGACGGCGGCCAGGGGACGGGGCAGGTGGCCGTCGCGGGCCATCGCCAGCGTGGTGCGCGAGACGCCGAGGATCAGGGCCAGCAGGGAGCCGAGCGCCGCGACCGCGGCACCGACGCGGACGACGGGGACGAGCCCGGGCACCCCGGCCGCCCGGACCGCGTCGGCCAGCGGCGCGGTGGAGTCCGCCAGGCGCCCCGGGCCGAGAACCGCCAGGACGGCGAGGGCGACCGCGGCGTACACGACCAGCGTGATGCCGAGGGCGACCGAGATCGCGCGGGGGATGGTGCGCCGCGGGTCGCGGACCTCCTCGCCGAGGGTCGCGATGCGGGCGTAGCCCGCGAAGGCGAAGAAGAGCAGGCCGGCGGACTGCAGGACGCCGTGGAATCCGGTGTCCGCGCCCGGGGCCCAGCGGTCGGCGTCGGCGGTGCCGCCGGTCAGGCAGGCGGTGGCCACGGCGGCGAGCACGGCCAGGACCACGGCGACGATCGCCCGGGTCAGCCACGCGGCCTTCCGCACGCCGGCGTAGTTCACCCCGGTCAGGACCACCACCGCCGCGACCGCGACCGCGTGCGCCTGGCCCGGCCACGCGTACGCGCCGATGGTCAGCGCCATCGCCGCGCACGACGCGGTCTTGCCGACGACGAACCCCCACCCGGCCAGGAAGCCCCAGAACGCGCCGAGCCGCTCACGGCCGTACACGTACGTGCCCCCGGACTGCGGGTAGCGGGCGGCCAGGCGGGCCGAGGAGGTGGCGTTGCAGTAGGCGACGATGCCGGCCAGGGCCAGCCCGATGAGCAGGCCGGAGCCGGCCGCGGCGGCTGCGGGTGCCAGGGCGGCGAACACGCCCGCGCCGATCATCGCCCCGAGGCCGATCACGACGGCGTCGAACAGGCCGAGGTGCCGCGGGAGTTGCCGCGCGTCACCGGACCGGCGGGCCGTGTCCATGGCCGTCCTCCCGACTGATCCTCCGATATCGCCATCCGATATCGGAGGACGATACATGAGCCGGGTGGCGGGCGGGTGTCGTGCGGGTGCCGGGACGCCGACCGGCGCGCGAAGAGCCGCCGGGCCCGGCCGGCTCGTCCCCCCGGGCTCCGGGCGAATCCCAGGGTTCTCCCTGATGTGCCGGCCGTCGCGCGCACGGCAGAGTTTGGCGTCCCGGCGGTGACCGGAGCAGGCGCGGCGCGAGGAGTTCCCCGTGATGTCGTTCGGACCGGAGCACAAGCCGAAGCCCCCGCGGCTTCCGCCCCGTTGGTTCATTCGCACGGCGTGGTACGCGCACCGCGGGATCCTGCGGATCTTCCGAGGCCGCGTCGGACTGTGGCCGCCGCGCGGCACCAAGTGGGGCACCCTGCGGCTGACCACCGTCGGACGCCGTACGGGACGGCAGCGCGGCGTCATCGTCGCCTACTTCGAGGACGGCGACAACCTGGTCACGCTCGCCATGAACGGGTGGGGCGAAGGCGAACCCGCGTGGTGGCTCAACCTCCTGGCACGGCCCGACGCGACCGCCGAACTCGTCGGCGGGCGAAAGCTCGTGCGCGCCCGCGCCGCGTCGGGGGACGAACGCGCCCGGCTGTGGGAGCTCTGGCGCGCGTCCGACGACCACCTCGACGCCCACGCGGCGCGGCGGCCCTCCGAGACCGCGGTGGTCGTTCTCGAACCCCGCCCCACGGAGTGACGGCCCCGCCCGGCCACGGGGGACTCGGGCTCCTCGGAAACGACGCCGCCCCGAGGCGACTGCGGCAGCCAGTCCGCCCGGCGGCGAACCGAACCCCACTCCGCATACACGGAATACACGGACCCGAAGCGAACTTCTGCCCCGTCACGAGTTTGGGACCGGGCCGGCAGCGGGATGACAAGGCCCGCGTCCTGCCGCCGCCCGGCCGATATCGAACCGGGACTTTCCCGCAAGGAACTGGCACGGTGGCGGGATCGTGTTATACGGCGGGGGCGATCGCCTCCGCGGTCGGTTTGTGGGCAGTAGGGGGTCCTAGCGGTGATCGGCTTGGTCGTCAACGTGCTGTTGTTCGTCGCCGTCTGTGCCTTCGCGGTACGCGTCGACAAGTTGGGGAGAGCCCGAAGCGCTCCCCTGCCGCCCCCGGGGACGCTCGGGCTGATGGAGCTGGCGTACCTGGCCGGCGGGCCCGGCCGCGCCGCGGACGTGGCGCTGCTCGCCGCGCGGGGCCGGGGAGCGGTGGGGATCGACGGGAACGGCAGGGTCACCATGCTGCGCCAGGACGGCGGCGACGCGGTCGCGGCCGACACCGCGGACGCGGTACGGATCGGCGGGGCCGCCGCCGACGTGGCGTCGGTGCGGGCCGTGCTGGCCGCGAAGCCGTCCGTCCGGGCGCCGCGCGACCGGCTCTTCGCGCTCGGGTTCCTCAACCCGGCCGCGCGCAATCCGCTGCTGCGCCCGGTGCGCGTCGCGCTGACCGTGGTCCCGATCATCGCGATCGCCGGCCTGTTCCTGGAGTCGTACGCCGGTTCGCCGAGCGACGACACGGCGCTCTGGGTGACCAACCTGGTCGTGGTGCTGCTCGGGACCGCCGCGTGTATCGGCGCCGCCATGCTGCTGTTCAGCAGTTACAACAAGCTGCGCGGCCCGCTGACGGAGAACGCCGTGCGCCACCTGTGGTCGCAGGTGCGCGACGAGCAGGGGCTCGCCGCGCTCGCGGCGGCGGTTCCCGGTGGCGCGGGCCTGGGCACGGTGGCGCTCGCGGGCCCGGCGAGCGTTCCCGACCCCGGCATCAGCGGAGCCTTCGGCCGCGCGGCGCAGGCCACGTCCGCGAGCATCGTCAGCGACGGGTGGACCGAGCACCAGTGGACCGCCAACGCGAACGCGCAAGGGGTGCTCGGCGGCCCGTCGTACCTCGACCTGCACCGGCAGGCGTCGGCGCCGGCCCCGCACAGCGGATTCGGCGTCCCGCAGCACAACCCGTATGTCGACGGTTCACCGGTGTGGCAGAACGCGCCGGGTGTGCCCGGGGACGCCCCCGGCGGCCACGACGGGGGCGGCGGGGACCCGGTCTGACACCGGTCCGGCGTCGGCCGGATACCGGCCCGACGCGGCACCGTGGGGACGGTTCACCCGGTGAGCAATGTCTCGGTTAAATCCGCGCACACCCCGCACCACATGATCTACAACCCGGTAGATTTCCGGGACGGGCGGCGCCCTACCCGGGCGCGCCCGACGCTCTGACACCTGTCGAAAGGAACGCACGCTGTGGGAGTCACCCTCGCCAAGGGCGGCAATGTTTCCCTGTCCAAGGCCGCTCCCGGCCTGTCGTCCGTCGCCGTCGGCCTGGGGTGGGACGTACGTGTGACCTCGGGTGCGGACTTCGACCTGGACGCGAGCGCGCTGCTGCTCGGCGACACCGGCCGGGTGCTGTCGGACGCGCACTTCGTCTTCTACAACAACCTGACCAGCCCGGACGGCTCGGTGCAGCACACCGGTGACAACCTCACCGGCGAGGGCGAGGGGGACGACGAGGTCGTCAACGTCGAACTCGGCTCGGTGCCGCCCGAGGTCGCCAAGATCGTCTTCCCGGTCTCCATCCACGACGCCGACGTGCGCGGCCAGTCCTTCGGACAGGTCCGCAACGCCTACATCCGCGTCGTGAACCGCGTCGACAACGCCGAGCTGGCCCGCTACGACCTGTCGGAGGACGCGTCGACCGAGACCGCGATGGTCTTCGGCGAGCTGTACCGGCACGGCGGCGAGTGGAAGTTCCGCGCCGTCGGCCAGGGCTACGCGTCCGGCCTCGCGGGCATCGCGCGCGACTTCGGCGTCAACGTCTGACCGGCGGCGACCGGCTGATCGCGTCTGATCGATCAAGGTCTGATCGTGTCGACGCCTGACCGCGTCCACGACCAACCCGGACGACGCCCGATCGCGGCGTGGGGGCGGGATTCCGCCCCGCCCCCACGCGTCGCACCCGGCCCGCCGTCGAGCGGTTCCGCATACGCGGGCGATATGCCGCGTTGCTTACGCTGGCACGCATGCGTGTGCCCCACGAGGTCGCCCCCCGGCAGCGGATTTCCGACGACGGACGTCCGCGCGCCCGGCCCGCCAACGCCCCCGCGGCACCGGGGAAAAGGCGCTCGGGGCTCAGTGCCCGGTGGAAACTCACGCTCAGTTACTCCGGATTCCTCTTCGCCGCCGGCTTCCTCATGCTGGCCGTGGTGTGGGTGTTCGTGCTCCGCTGGCTGCCGTCCCACAACGACCCCGAGGACTACAAGGACGCCGCCGGCGTCGTGATCATCACCGGGCCCGACCGCCCCAAGCTCATGAGCGGATTCGCCCCCGCCGCGGCCACCGCGCTGGGATTCCTCCTCGTCTTCGGCCTGGTGGGCGGATGGTTCCTCGCCGGCCGCATGCTCGCGCCCCTCACCCGGATCTCGGACGCGACACGCAGGGCCGCGAAAGGTGGCTTGTCGCACCGGATCCGTATGAAGGGCCGTCAGGACGAGTTCCGCGAACTCGCCGACGCCTTCGACACGATGCTCGAACAACTCGAATCGCACGTCGCCGAACAACGGCGATTCGCCGCGAACGCGTCCCACGAACTGCGCACCCCGCTCGCGATCACGAAGACGCTCCTCGACGTCGCCCGCCACGACCCCGCACAGGACCGCGACGAACTCCTCCAACGCCTCCACGCCGCCAACACCCGCGCCATCGACCTCATCGAGGCCCTGCTGCTGCTCAGCCGCAGCGACCGCGTCGGATTCGCCCCCGAGCCCGTCGACCTGTCGCTCATCACCGAGGAAGCCGCCGAAACCCTGCTGCCCCTCGCCGAACAGCGCGGCATCACCCTCGACGTCACCGGCGAACCGAACATGACGGCCGGCTCGGCGGCACTCATCCCGCGCATGGTGACGAACCTCGTCCAGAACGCGATCGTCCACAACCTCCCGACCGGCGGCACGGTGACGGTCCACACGGAGCCCGGCCCCGACTCGGCCGTCCTCCGCGTCGAGAACACCGGCCCCACCCTCACCCCCGAGTCGCTCCCCACCCTCACCGAACCCTTCCAGCGCGGAACGGAACGCGTACGAACAGACGAACACGCCGGAGTCGGCCTCGGCCTCGCCATCGTCCACAGCATCGTCCGCGCCCACAACGGAACCCTGCAACTCACCCCACGCCCCTCCGGCGGCCTGACGGTCACCGTGCGACTGCCCGGAGCGGCGCAGGTGGCGCGTGTCGACCGCGCACACGGGAGCGTCGGCCGAGACCCCCTCCGCGCTCAGCCGCACTCCTCCTGAACGCCCGACCCTGCGGCCCACGAGAACGCGACCCCCGCCTGCCGAGCGCCCACCGGCTCAGGCAGCCTCACCATGCGGTGTGAGGCTGATGGTCAGTTCCGCGTCCAAGGCACGCGCCAGTCGTCGCAACAGCGGAATGGTGGGCACGGTGCCGCCGCCCTCGATCCGCGAGATCTGCGGCTGCCTCATACCGCAGCGCTCGGCCAGTTCGACCTGAGAAAGCCCCAGCGCCGTGCGGCGGTCGTACACAAGTTGGCCGAGGTCGAAGGCCAACTCGGCCTCCTCGTACAGCCGGTCGTACTCAGGGTTCTCCTCGACCGCCTCGCCGAGAAGCTTGCGGTGGCGGCGGGTCTTCCACTCCGCGTGGTTCATCGCAGGTCTCCCCCCGGCACACTTCTGGCTCGACCTCGATTGTGGACCATCCGCATGTCCGATAGATGACATGTGGCGTCGGCGTTATGGGCAGGTGACCGGAGAGCGGTAGGTCGCGACTTCCGGCCGCGTTACTTGTGTCTCATGCCGTCGACCTTCAGGAACGACTCGCGGGATCGCTCGATTTCGTTCAGCAGGAGTTGCGGGGTGATCTCGTCGGGGCTGTAGCCCCGCTTGTCGTGGAGGTCGATGCCCAGTCGTACGGCCGCTTGATCGGCGGGGTCCGTCTTGTTGTCGCCTGTCAGCAAGTCCGCGACGTCGGCGCCGGTTTCCAGCATCCAGCCGGGGATCCCGGCCAATCTGCCGACATAGCCGTAGTGGATGTTCGACCAGAGGTCGTACCGGACTTTGTCGTCGGTGCCGGGGATGGGTGTCCACTCGTACTCGTCGGTCATTTCGAGGATCTTGGCCTTGTGGTCCCATTTGCCGCCCGGTTTGACGAGGTTGGCCCACATGGTGAGGGCGATGGTCTTGTCGACCTTGCTCTTGTTGGGAATCAATCGGTCCAGCAAGGAGGCGTCCATGAGGCCTTTGATCTTTTGGACATCCTTGCTGTTGCCGTTCTGGCGCATCTCCTTCGCCATGTAGTTCGCGATGTCCGCCGTCGTCCGATCCGTCGGCAGACGGCCGTCCGGGTCGGTGAACCGGACCGGGTTGTTGTGGGAGTAGGTGTAGGTGCCGAGGTTGCGGGGTTCGGTGATGCCGCCGGCGATGTTCTGGTCGAGGTAGTCGGGGAGGGCCGGGTCGGGGGAGGCCCAGAGTTGGGTTCTGGGGTTGTAGTAGCGGGCGCCGTAGTAGTAGAGGCCGGTTTCGGGGTCGAGTTCCTTGCCGGAGAACTGGTATGGGGTGTTCGTTTGGCCGGTGCGTTCCTCGACCCAGGTCTCGCCGTACGGGAAGTACTCCAGGTGCTCGGTCACGGTGCCGTGGGCGTCGGTGACGTAGCCGGACGAGCCCAGGTGGTCGGCGTGGAAGAACGACTCGGTGTCCTCGCGGCCGGTCGCGGCGACGGTTTTGGTCGCGAGGCGGGTGTCGCCGACGAATATGTGCTTGTAGCCGGTGCCGTCGCGCTCGCTGTAGGTGCTGTTCGGGTACAGCGTCAGGCCGTCGCCGCGCTTCGCGACCCGGTCGCCCTTGTCGTCGTAGGTGTAGTCGGCGGACGCGTTCGCGCAGCCGCTCGGGTCCTGGGCGACGGTCGTGGCCGCGGTGTCCTGGTTGCAGACGAGGCGGTTCTCCTCGTCCCACACGAACTGCCGCCGCTTGTTGTTCGCGGCCGTGTTGACGGTGTCGGTGAGGTTGCCGTTGGCGTCGTAGGCCTGCGTGATCGGGCCGACAGCGTCGGCTGCGTGCGGTTTGCCGGAGGCGTAGGTGTACGCGTAGTCGTAGCTGGTCTTGTCCTGGACGTCGGCCGGGTTCGCCGGGTCGTCGACCGGTTCGATCGGCCCGGGTGACCCGGTGTCGACCGGGAACGCCGGGGCGCCGCCGGTGACTTCGTGGGTCTGCGCCTTCGCGGTGGTGTTGTGGATGGAGTCGTAGCCCAGCGTGAGCGTGTACTTGTTGGTCTGGTTGTTCTTGTCGGTGTACCGGCCGGACGCCGACGTCAGGCGGTATTGGTCGTCGTAGCCGAAGGTCTGCGTGCTCGGCCCGCCGATGTCCCCGCCCTGCGGCACGGTGTTCGTCAGCCCGGTGACGTTGCCGATGTCGTCGTACGCGTAGCCGAGTTCCTGGAACGCGGTCCCGCTCGCCCCCGCCGAGCGGAGCGTCGCGAGCCTGCGGTCCTCGGCGTCGTACGTGTACGTCGTCCGCACGCCGTTGCCGGTCTGCTGCAGGACCTTCTGGCCGAACTTGTCGTAGTCGATCCGGTCCACGTACGTGTAGTCGTCGCCGTTCTTGACGCCCGTCGCCCGGGTGACCAGGCCGCCCGAGTCGTAGTCGTACGTCAGGATCTCGCCGTCGGGATACGTCAGTTGCAGCACGCGGTTGAACGCGTCGTACCGCCACGTGGTCGTGTACGTGTGCACGACGCCGTTGACCGCGGGGTACGTGCGGGTCTCGCGGGTCACCTCGCCGAGCGGGCCGTAGCCGCGCGTCACGGTGCCCGCCGCGTCGTGGACCTCGGTGACGCGCGACGCCGCGTTGTCCGGCGCGCCCGGCGCGCCGTACGCGTAGGTGACGTTGTTGCCCGGGAACGTCGGGTAGCGGACGGCCTTCAGCCGCGAGTAGTCGTAGTCGTACTCGACGGCCGCGTTCGCCGCCCGCAGGTTCGCGGTGGTCTTCGCGGTGATGTTGCCGGCCAGGTCGTAGCGCGTTTCGGTGCGCCCGGCGTCGGGGCTGTCGAACACGGTGCGGCGTCCGAGCCCGTCGTACTCGGCGCGCGTGACGTTGCCCTGGTCGTCGGTGATCGCGGTGATCTGCCGCATCGGGTCGTACGCGTAGTCGGTCCAGATCTCCGCGGCGCCGTTGTGCTCGCGGACCGCGACGGTGGTGTCGCGGACGTCGGTGTAGGTGTGGCGCTGCCTGCCCTCACCGTCGGTCTCGGTCTTCGCGAAGCGGGTGACGCCCGCGTGGTCCGGGCCGAAGCTGTACGCGGTACTCGTGGTGACGCCGTCCGGCTGCACGGTCTGTGTCGACCGGTCGAGTACGTCGAACGTCTCGCGGGTCGGCGGCACGGTGTCGAAGGACGCGTTGAACGTGGTGTTCGCGGGCCCCTTGGCCTCGGTCACCGGGTAGTACTTCTCGACCACGCGCCCCACGGCGTCGAACCTCAGCCGCCCCGAGACCGTCATGACCTGCTCCGGCGCGGCCCCCGGCGACACGGCGACGGCCGCGTCCTTCTTCGTCTGGAGTACGCGCCCCAGGCCGTCGGCGAACGTGACCGTGTCGATGGTGTCGGCGCGCACGTCCGTCGCGGTGCGGTCCAGGTGGCTGGTCGTCGCGTACGGGACCGGTGCCTCGGGGTGGTACGCGAAGTCGATCGTGGCCCGGCCGCCGCCGAGCTCGTACGGCCCGGTCACGGTGTCCAGGCGCCCGACGCTGTCGTACGACATCAGCACGGACTGGTTGTTCTGGTCGGTGTTGCGCTCCGGCACGCCGTACTTGAGGTTGTACGCCGACGTCGACGTGTAGCCGAAGCTGTCCGCGATCGACTCGATGTACACGCCGACCGCGGTGTCGTAGGCGTATTCGAGTGCGTAGCGCTGCCCGGTCGCGTTCGGCGGGCCGGTCACCGACTTCAGGTTGCCGTCCGGGTGGTACTCCAGATCCGACACCGCGGGTGTCGCCGCGTCGAGGTATGCGCGGACCTGCCGCAGCTCGCCGGTCGCGCAGTCGACGTTCGCCTCGCTGTGCCGCAGCACCGCGCCGGTCGACGCGGCTTTCTGCCACTGCGCGTTCGCGATCCCGACGATGCCCGCGGCGCGGCACGCGGGGTCGGCCGCGGTGTAGCCGTACGTGTTCTCCAGATCGTCCGCGGCGCCCTCGTCCGCGGCGTCGAACGCCCGGACGACGTTGCCGAATTCGTCGTACGCGAACTCGGTGTGCGTGGACTCGCCGGCCGTTGCCGTGCCTTCGAGGAACTTCTCGTCCACGCGCGTCAGTTGCGGGAACACCGTGGCCGTCCGGCTCGCCGGGTCCGCGTCCGCGCCGGTCGACGTGTCGTACAGGCGATAGGTGTTGACCGTCTCGCGGAACGGCCGTCCCGCCCCGTCGGCGGTCAGGGCGCGGGTGAGCAGGCCCCGGGCGTAGTACGAGTCGGTGCGGTACTCGTTCGTCACCGCCCGGTACACCGCGTCGCCCGCGGAGGTGTCGCGCTCCTCGGTCACGACTCGGGCGAAGCCCAGGAATTCGCGCTCCAGCCGGTCGTACCGGCCCTGTTCGTAGCGGAACGTCGTCAGGCGGGTGTCGACGCCGTCGCCGGCGACCCCGTCGGAGACGGTGGTCCGCGACAGCACCCAGCGGCTGTCCGGCATCGCGGTGGTGTTGCCCGCCCGGGCGTAGTCCAGGTCGATCCGGGCGCCCATCGGCCGCGAGACCGTGCGCAGCAGGTTGGTGCGGCCGGTCTTGTTCACCGCGACCTGCAAATCGTTGTCGCGGGTGGTCTTGACGTGGTCGACGAGGCCGTCGCCGTCGACGTCGCGCAGCGCGACCTCGGCGCGGCCGATGCCGGTGGACACGTCGACGCCGGGGTTGAACACGACGCAGCCGAAGGGGAAGCAGAACCCGAAGGTGAAGTAGGCGCCGCCGCCGAGGCTCGCGTTCTGGTCGCGGGCGATGTCGGTGAACGAGCCGCGGAACGGCGTCGGGGCGGTGAACCCGCTGCCGGTGTTGATCGCGACCTTGACGGGGTTGGCGCCGTCGGTGAAGACGCGGTCGGTAAGGCCGTCGCCGTTGACGTCGGCGAGGGTGGCGTTGGTCAGCGAGGTGCCCGTCGTGGCCGAAAAGCCGCCCGCGAAGCCGTAGTTGTCGAGGTTGAAGCCCAGGTTCACCCCGGCGTTGCGGGTCGACGCGTCGTTGACGGGGCCGCCGCCCCACGGCTCGCGGGCGGCGAAGCGGTAGCCGAGGTTGAGTGCCGCGTCGCCGTTGGCGTACACCTTGTCGGGCAGGCTGTCGCCGTTGATGTCGATCAGGTCGAATCTGGTGTCGGACTCGCCGCCTCCGAGGTTGCCGCCGATACCGAGCGCGGGCATCTCGGTGCCGGTCCGCGCGGTGGTGGCGGAGGCGTCGCCGGAGGGGGCGTCGGTGCCGCTCGCGGTGGCGACGGTCCGGGCGGGGCTGCCCGCGCTGACCGACACGCCGCCGGAGACGGAGTCGGACTCGCGGACGTTGCCGCCGAGGGCGCCCCGGGTGGTGCCGAGGCCGCCGTCCATGTCGGAGTACTGGATCTCCTGTGCGCCGACGACGTCGGGGAAGCGGTCGCCGTTGAGGTCGAGGAAGTCGACCGAGCCCGCGGTGGTGCCCAGCGCGCCGGTGCCGCCGAACGGGCCGACCGTCAGCGTCGTGGAGACCTGCGCGGTATAGCCGCGCCGGATCGGGCCGGTCGACCCGGCGAGGTCGGCGTCGGTGACGATGTCGACGGTGTCCAGGCCGAGCCGCGAACTCGCCGCCGCGTCCGCGCCGACCCAGGTGCTGTCGTCGGAGGCGACCCAGCGGCCCTGGGCCGGTTGTGGGGCGAACACCGCGATGCGCGGGGTGGGCACGCGCGGGTCCGCGGTGAACGCGGCGAGGTCGGCGTCGACGGGCGCGTCGGGCAGCGCGGACGTGTAACTCTGGTCGAGCACAAGCTCGTTCTGCGCGATGGGCGCGGTGGCCCGGTCGCGGTTGCCCTGGTACCCGATCACGCCCCAGCCGCGGTACGGCTGCGCGAACGCGCCCTGTTCGGCGGGGGCGTGCAGCGCGCTGGGCACCTGGGTGAAGGTCGAGCCGCCGTTGGTGCTGACGCGCACGGTCTGCGACGTGAGCAGGCCGGGGATCTTCGTGTTCGTCGTGCTCAGGTCGAAGAACAGGTCGTCGCCCTGCGTGACCGGCACGTTCAGCCGGGTCAGCGACGCGGGCAGGCCGGCGCCGAGCACGATGTCGATCGACCGCTTGCCGACGAGCGTCCCGTCGCGCTTCTTGACGGTGAGGAAGATCTTGGCGTTCTCGGTGTTGGCCAGCATCTGGATGTCCGGCTCGACCACGAGCGTGCCGGTCTGCGTCGCCGTGTACGAACTCTGCGGCGCGGTCAGGGTGTTGACCGGGTACAGGTTCATCTCGTACGGCGGGTTCACCACGATCGTCGGGTTGCCCGCGGCGTCGACGACCGAGTCGACGCCGGTCGCCTGCGTGTAGTGCGCCCTCGGCGTCCACCGCAGCGCGTTCGCGTCGATGGGGGAGTCCACCAGCAGTTTCCACGAGAGCCGTTCGCGTGCGGCGACCGCGACGTTCAGGTTGATCGGCGTGGTGCCGGTGGACGCGGCGGGCAGGACCTTGCGGATCAGCTCGTTGGTGACCGCGTTGCCGAAGATGTCGGTCGTCTCGTGGGTGATCAGCACCGTCACGCTGTCCGAGGTGGCCTTGGTCTTGACCACGTCGCCGGTGATCCGCAACGTCCCGGTCAGCGGCGCCGTCACCTGGGAGGACCGCCCGGCGAGGGTGAAGTCGTTCCGCGCGTCGAACTCCGTGGTGCTCAGCCCGTTGACGTCGGTGGCCGGGGGCATCCCGACGTACGTGACCGTCGGATCCCACGCGACCGTGTCGTATTGGCCGTCCAGGATGGACTGGACGCGGAAGTAGACCGCCTCTCCCTTGTGCACCCGCACGGCGTCGACGCCGGTCGGCGCGAACTCGAAGTGGTCGTCCGGGCCGATCCGTTGCGCCCACAGCTCGCTGTCGCCGTGCTGGATGGTGACGCGGACGCCGTCGGCCTTGTCGTACTCCGCGCGCTGCGGGGACGTGTCCTGGACGAGGTGGACGCGGCCGTCGATGCGCACCGTCCCGTCGTACGGCGCCACCCAGCGCCGGACGCTGTCCATCAGCGGCGAGTTGTCCACGGCCCGCTCGAACGCGGCGGTCTGGTCCCCGACGATCGTGCCCGTCGTCTCCCCGGTGCCGACCGGCACGGGCGTGTCGCCGCTGTTCGCGGTGTAGACGGGGTTGCCGTTCGCGTCGAGGTGCCCGTAGAGCACGCCGCCGTTGTTCACCAGGTCGGCGATGCCGTCGGCGTTCACGTCCGTGAAGTAGCGGTCCGAGGTGGTCGTCGTCGACACGAAGTCGAGCTGGCCGTTGACCCCGGCGTACGCCTCGATCCCGACGGTGCCGGACAGCGTCGTCTCGCGGGAGATGCCGGGCAGCCCGGTCAGCGGGATCGCGGTGTCGCCGAACTTCGGCTGCCCGCCCGGCCCGGAGAGGTTCGGCCGGTAGAACACCTCGCCGTTCTTGCGGAAGACCTTGTCGGGCAGGTTGTCGCCGTTCACGTCCTGCAGTGCGAGCAGGCCGTCCGAAACCCCGGCGTTGCCGCCGACCTTGACGCCCACCGACCCGCTCTTGACCGGCGCCGCCGGGTTGTAGCCGACGTACAGGTGCCCGCCCGCGCCCACGGTCGTGGTGGCCGACAGCGCGCCGGCCTCGCCGCCGGGGACGTTCACGCCGAGGTCGTCGTCCGGGACCGTCCAGCCCTCGGCGGCGGTGAACGCGGTGTAGTCGCCCGACGCGTCGCGGACGTCGTCGTAGTAGTCGAAGGCGTGGGTGTTGAACAGAGCGCCGTCCTCGCCGAACTGCGACACCGACGCCAGCAGGGTCTTCGCGAACGCGCCCTTGCGGTAGTCGAGTTCGTACGCGCGGATCAGCTGGTCGTCGAGCCTGACCTCGATCCGGCGCAGCAGGTCGGCGGTCACCCTCTTGAAGCCGAGCCGGGCGTCGATCTGCACGTCGGAGCGGCGCTGCTCGGTGCGTTCGCGGTCCCGCACGAACGTCACCGAGTAGCGGCCCTCGGTGTCGCCGCGGCCGGTGTACGTGATGCGCTTCGGGTAGAGGTTGGTGCCCGGCACGGTCGCGTTCGCGGTGCCGCCGTCGTCCACCCGGGCGTAGTGGTAGCGCATGAGGTTGTCGTGGGTGTCGCGGACCTCGCGCAGCGCCCACACACCGGTGTTGCCGGCGGCGTCGGCCAGCGTCGTGTCCGGTGCGCCGCCGAACACCATGCGGACGCCCCGCTTGTCGGTGACCTCCCACCAGTAGTCGCCGGGGGAGTCGCCGTGCCGCACGATCCGGTCGAACCCGCTCTCGACGCGGCTGTGGAAGACCTTCTCGGCCGTCCTCGGCCGGAGTTCGCCCCGATTCGCGACCGGCGTCAGTTGCTCGCCGTTGAGCAGGTAGGTCTCGGTCTCCAGCGCGGCGTCGTAGCGCGGCACGCCCCAGCGGGTGTCGACCGTGACCGTCGGGACGGTGAGGTCCCATCCGGTGCCCAGCCAGCCGTCGCCGCCCGAGGAGTTGTAGGCGACCGACAGCTTCGGCTCCAGCCCGGCCCGCCCCTTCGGCACCTCCAGCGGGTACGTCAGCCGTGCGTCACCGCTGCCGGTCGCCGACGGGGCCTCGATCAGGTGGACGCCGGCCCCCGGGTCGGCGGCCTTGATGTCCTTGATCTCGTTCGGGTCGAACGACGTGCCCTCGGGGTGCTCGGGCGTCGTCACCGCGGGGCCGCCCCCGGCGGCCGGCTGCCCGCCCGGGAGTGCCTGCCCCGGCGGGACGATCCCCAGGGCCAGCAGCACCACGGTCAGGACGACGAACAGCCATTTGTGCCGGACGCGACGCGCCGACGCCAGGACAATCATGTCCCGTTCCCCCCGATATGAGACGTGCTTGCGCAGGCCTGACGGAACTCCCGAACGGACGACGGCGTCGAGCACACCGGCGACCTCTCGGACGCACGCGGACAGCATGGACTGTCACGGGCGAACCGGGAAGATCTTCCTGGGAAAGTTTTCGATCAAATGCGGTCGGCTGCGCGATGCGCGCGGCCGACGCGGGCGGTCACGCGCCCTGCCGCCGCCACCGTTCGGGCGGCCCCGTGCCGGTGTGGTCCGGTATCGGCTGGCTGGTCGTCGTCCTGCTCGGCACGTCCGTCGGCCCGGACGCCGGCGCGGCCTTCGACCACGTCTGGTACCTGCTGGCCGCCGCGTCCCTGGCCTCGGCCGGTGCCTTTCTCTTCCTCGCCACCGGGGCCGGGACGCGTGGTGTGCCGTCGCCGTCCGCCACACCGGGCGCGTCCGCCGCCCCCGAGCCCGCCGGGCACGCCTGAATCCGCGCGCGTCGACGCCGGGGAGCCGAGCCGCGGGTTCGCGCCGCCGGGTCCCCGGCCGCGCCGGCCGTCCGCGTTTCCGCGTCACGCGCGGTGTCCGGGGCGAACCGGCCGGTTTGTGCGTCTCCCGCGGATCTCCCTCTTGCGCGAACCTGTTCTCGCGGTTAACTATACCAGTCAGTCTTGTTTTTGATCCTGGCCCCAGACTCGGGAGGAGTACCCGGTGAGTTCTGCCGTGGAGAAGTTGACGCGGTTGGTGGACGCGAAAGACCGCTTCGACCATGCGCATGCCGAGTTGCGTGAGGTGCAGGCGGCGGCACTGAACGAGCGGTTCCAGGAGCGCAGGGACCGCATCAAGCTCCTGGCCCGCCGTGCGGAGGACGCCGGCGTCACGGAGATCCGCGACCGGGCGGACGCGGTGTCGCTGCTGTTCCCGCACACCGCGTACAAGAGCTACCCGGAGAGCTTCCTCATCGAGGAGCGGTGGGACCGGCTGGGCAAGTGGCTCGGCACGGTGTCGCCGTACCCGATCAGCCCGTTCGAGACCTCGGACATCGGCGGCATCGACGAGTGGATCGACCGGCTCCAGGCCCACGGCCATTACGTCTCGTGTTCCAGCGGCACCACGGGCAAGTCGGCGATGCTGCTCGCGTCCGAGAAGGACATGGACTGGTCGCGCAAGGACACCGTGAACGTCTTCGCGTGGGGCTCGGGCGTACAACCCGCGCAGGACCGGCGGATCATGGGGCTCGGGGCGACCGCGTCGGTGCCCAAGAACCTGGTCATCGCCGAGGCGCAGCGGGCGGCGTTCGCGGATCCGTCGAAGGACGCGTTCCGCATGCCGGTGCCGCCGATCACGGTGGGCTCGCTGACGCGCATGGTGGTGCTGCGCAAGAAGATCGCCGACGGCACCGCGCAGCCGGACGAGCTGGCCGACTTCGAGCGCACGTCGCAGGAGCGCCAGGAGACGATGGACAAGGCGGTCATCGCCGCGGCCGAGGCCGTCGTGGAATTCCGCGGGGACAAGCTCTACCTCGCGGGGATGTGGAACTCGCTCTACCAGGTCGCGAGGATCGTCCGCGACATGGGCTACTCGGCCAAGGACTTCCACCCCGACAACTGCATCTACGTCGGCGGCGGCCTCAAACGCGCGCAACTCCCGGACGACTACCAGGAGTTCGTGCACCAGACGTTCAACATCCCGGGCAACCGCGACTTCCAGAACTACTCCATGCAGGAGCTGAACTCCGGCATGCCGAAGTGCCAGAAGGGCAACCGCTACCACGTGCCGCCGTGGATCGTGCCCTTCGCGCTGGACGAGACCGGCGACACCCTGCTGCCCCACGAGTCGGGCGAACTCGAGGGCCGTGCGGGGTTCTTCGACCTCTCCCTGGACGGGCGCTGGGGCGGGATCATCACCGGCGACAAGATCAGCCTCGACCTCGACCCGTGCGCCTGCGGCAACAAGGGCCCGTCGATCCGCAACAACATCGTCCGGTACGCCGACATCCAGGCCGGCGACGACAAGATCGGCTGCGCCGGCACGGTCGACGCCTACGTGAGGGGACTTTCGTGACCGCCACCCACACCGAGCCCGCGGCGGACACCGTCGTGTCGGCGCCGTTCTTCCTGTACGGCGACCTGGTCGACGGCGACGACGAGAAGCACCGCTCGCGTGACCTGGGCGTCACGTTCGCGACGCCGCGCATGGCCATGGACCGCGTGGTGCGCCCGCGCGGCGAGGTCCCGCCGCTGCTGAACGTCCCGCTCGCGGAGATCATCGACTTCCTCGTCGAGACCGGCGAGCGGATCCGCGACCCGAGGAATCCGTTCATACGGGACTGCATCGACCGCATGTCCTCGACGCACGTCCTGCCGCGCTCGGTCCTGGAGTCGCAGGTCGTCGGGGCCGCGCACTACCTCGACAAGCGCCTGCTGGAGACGGTGGTCGAGCAGAACTTCCCGGACCCGAGGGCGCTCGACGCGTGGGTGCCGAAGAGCGATTTCACCGGGCGCAAGAGTTTCGTGCGCGCGTTCGCGCCCCGGCTGATCCACGTGCTGCCCGGCAACTCCCCGGGGGTCGCGGTCAAATCCATCGCGCAGGGGGCGATGGTCAAGGCCGTCAACCTGTTCAAGATGTCGTCGAGCGACCCGTTCACCACCGTCGCGATCCTGCGGACGATGGCCGACATCGACCCGGACCACGCGATCGTGAAGTCGATGGCGGCGGTGTACTGGCGCGGCGGCGACGACGCGGTGGAGCGCGTGCTGTACCGGCCGCAGTACTTCGACAAGATCGTGGCGTGGGGCGGCGGCGACGCGATCAACAACGTCATCAAGTACCTGGGCCCGGGCTTCCAGTTGGTGTCGTTCGATCCGAAGACGTCGATCTCGATGGTCGGCCGCGAGGCCTTCGCGAGTGAGGAATCCCTCGACGAGGCCGCCGAGTTGGCCGCGTCCGACGTCATGGTCCTCAACCAGGAGGCCTGCGTCGCCAGCCGGTTCGTCTACGTCGAGGCGAACGAGGCCGACGCGGACCGGTTCTCCGAGAAGCTCCAGACCCGGATCGCGGCCAAGGCGGCGGCCTCCGGCGACGTCCGGCCGCTCGACCACGAACTGCGCGAGCAGATCGACACGCTGATGATGCTCGACGACGAATTCGGCGTCTGGGGACGGACGGACGGCAAGGGCGTGGTCATCCGCTCCGACGCCCCGGTCGACTTCCACCCGATCAACAAGACCGCCAACGTCGTCCGGGTCGACCGGCTCGAAGACGCGATGAAGTACGTCAACGTCGCGACGCAGACCGTCGGCTTCTACCCGTTCGACCGCATGCCCGACTACCGCGACCACCTGGCCAGCGGCGGCGCCCAGCGCATCGTCCGCCTCGGCGAGGCCGGCCCGAGCACCATCGGCAACCCGCACGACGCGATGTACCCGCTGCACCGTTTCGTGCACTGGATGGCGCACGAGGACGGCACCGCGTAGTCCCGGCACACGCAGGCCCCTCGGGCACGGACACGGCGCGGGTCGCCGGGTCCGTGCCCGCTCGGCGTCCGGTGCGCTCGGCGATGCGCGTCCGGGGAATCCGCGGTCGGCGACGCCTTATGTTACTCGACTGATCAACCTAGGCTGGGCCCCGGCACCGCCCCTCCCGCAGGGCTTCCCGCGCGCTACCGACGACAGGAGCGGCATGCAGGAGCACAGGCACTTCCCCATCGGCGGCGCACACGTGCCGCCGAGCACCGGCCGACACCTCGAGGTCGTCTCCCCGCACACCGAGGAGACCATCGCCCGCGTCGCCGCCGCCGACACCGCCGACATCGACCGGGCCGTCGCCGCCGCGCGCACGGCGTTCGACGACGGCCCGTGGCCGCGCCTCACCGCCGCCGAACGCGTTGCCGCCGTCCGCCGATTGGCCGAGGTCTACGGCGAACACCGCGACGCGCTCGCGGAGTTGATCACCGCTGAACTCGGCGCGCCGATCTCCTTCGCCCGGCGGGCGCAGGTGGCCCTGCCGTGGTCGATGATGAACGCGATGGCGGACCTCGCGGCCGACCACCTCTGGCAGGAGAACCGGCCGGGACGGTACGGCCCGGACATCATCGTGCGCCGAGAACCCGTCGGCGTCGTCGCGGCCGTGATCCCCTGGAACATGCCGCAGTTCCTCACCGTCACCAAGGTGGTCCCGGCCCTGCTCGCCGGATGCGCGGTCGTCCTCAAACCGGCCCCCGAGTCGCCGCTGGACGCGCTGTTCTTCGCCGATCTGGTCGACAAGGCGGGCCTGCCCCCGGGTGTCGTCAACGTCGTCCCCGCCGACCGGGACGCCGGCGCGTACCTCGTCGCCCACCCCGGCATCGACAAGGTCTCCTTCACCGGCTCCTCGGCCGCCGGCCGCCAGGTCGCCGCAGCCGCGGCGGCCAACCTCACCCCGGTCAGCCTCGAACTCGGCGGCAAATCCGCCGCGATCGCCCTCGACGACGCCGACCCGGCCGAAGTCGCCACAGCCGTCCGATTCTCCGGCCTGGGCATGGCCGGGCAGATCTGCAACGCGCTCACCCGCGTCGTCGTCCCCGCGGATCGCGCCGACGACCACGCCGACGCGCTCGCCGCCACCCTGGCCGCGATCCGGGTCGGCGACCCGACCGACCCGGAGACCGGGATGGGCCCGCTCGTCGCCCGGCGCCAACAAGAGCGCGTGCGCCGGTACATCGACACCGGTATCGCCGAGGGCGCCCGACTCGTCACCGGCGGCACCGAGTTGCCCGACGGCGTCGAGCGCGGATGGTACGTGCGCCCCACGGTCTTCACCGACGTCGACCCCGCCATGACGATCGCCCGCGAGGAGATCTTCGGCCCCGTCATCGCGGTCATCCCCGCCGCGGACGAGGACGAGGCCGTCCGCATCGCCAACGACTCCGAATACGGGCTCGCGGGCTCGGTGTTCACCACCGACACCGATCGCGGCCTCGACATCGCCGCCCGCGTGCGCACCGGAACCTTCGGCGTCAACCAGGGCTACTCGATGGACCCCGCGGCACCCTTCGGCGGCGTCAAGGCCAGCGGCTACGGCCGCGAACTCGGCCCCGAGGGCATCGACGGCTACGCCACCACCAAATCGATCTCCGTCGCCGCCCCATGACCCCCGCCCCGTACGGCGGTCGGCCCCACGCCCGCGCGAAGGGCCGACCGCCGTCCGGGAGTTGCGCCATGCGTCCGGCGCCGGGCCATCCCGGGGCCGAACACGGCGACCGCTACTGCGGCTTGCGGTGGGAGCCGCTGCCGGGACCACCGGCCTCGTCGCGCCGACCGTCCTGCCGCTGCGGGGAATCCTGCGAGGGTGACTCCCGACGGCTGTCTTGGTTTTCGTTGTCAGGTTTGCGGTGTTTTCCCACGCCCCCGGCCTCCCCGTGTGCCCGTTCAACTACCGTACGTACGTTATTTATCACCATCTGTGAACGTCAAGCGCCGCGCTGTGCAATGAGGGTTATCCATCACCGCCCCGAAGGACGGGCGCGAGGGCGCCGGGAGGGGAGGCGGTGATCGCCACACCGAGAACCCGGCTCCCGCGATTCCCTGGACACGGTGGACGCGGCCTGTCGGGCAACCGATCCTCCTTCTCGCCCGCGGCCCTCCCCGGAGAACTCCCGGACTCCGTCTGGGGAATGGCCACCCCGGACACGAACGGGCAAGCCGATCCGGCGCGTCGGGCGCCCCTTCGCGGCGCACGCCCCGAGCAGGCCCGTCCCTTCCCGGGCCGTTTCCTTGACACCCGCCGGGAGCGTCACCAGCATGCTGACCACCGTTTGCCACCCCTCCAGCGAAGTGAGAGTCGGCCCATGACCGCAGCGCAGCCACTGGCCGTCGAGTTCGACGTCGGCGAGGCGATAGGCGAGCCCGCGACGATCGCCGGGTCCTACTTCCCGCACACGGGTCCCGGGGCGGCCAAGGCGGTGTTGGTGTGTCTGCCCGGCGGCACGTACGACCGCGGCTACTTCGACCTTGAGGTGCCGGGCCACCCCGGTTACAGCTTCGCCCGCCACGCCGCGGCCGGCGGTTACGGCGTGCTCGCCCTGGACCACCTGGGCACGGGAGCCGGCAGCCGCCCGAACCGGGCGATCGACCTCACCGACCTCGCGGCGGCCGCCGCGTCCGCCGTCGCCGCCGTACCCGGCAAACTCGGACAGGACGGGCCCTTCGTGGCCGTCTCGCACTCCTTGGGCGGGTACGTGGCCCTGCTCCAGCAGGCCGCCCACCGCAGCTACGGCGGTCTCGCCATCCTCGGCACCACGAACCAGTACGTCGCCCAGCGCCCGCCGTCGCCCGAGACGGCCGCGCTGGCGGAGACCGCGGAGGGCAGGGCCGCCCTCGTGGACCGCATCGTGGCCGCGCTGCCCGACCGGTCCGGTCTGCCCGACCGGAGCCGGATGCGCTCGTGGTTCCACCGCGACGACGTACCCGAAGCCGTCGTCGCCGCCGACGACGCCACCACGCTCACCGTCGTGCCCCGCCGCGCCGGAGCCCAGGCCTCGGTCCCCGGCACCGCCCGCGACGCCGCGGCGGCCGTCGACGTCCCCGTCTTCCTCTGCTATGGCGACGTCGACGTCTCCCCGGACCCCCACCGCGAACCGGCCTTCTTCCCCAACAGCCGCGACGTGACCCTCTACCTCCTCCGCGACGCCGCCCACTGCCACAACATGGCCGGCACCCGCCACCTCCTGTGGCACCGCCTCCTGCACTGGTGCGACACCCTCACCCCCAACTGACACGCACCCGGAGCGCCGCGGCCACACACAGGCCTGGTCGTGCGAGGCACGTTTACCGCCGCGGTCGTGCCGCAACTCGTCGGCGAGGGGCGGATGTCCCTGGAGGACACCGTCGAGCGGTGGTTGCCGGGGGTCGTCCGGAGCGAGAACCACGACGGCAGCCGGATCACCGTACGGCAGTTGTTGCAGCACACCAGCCGCGTCCCCGAAGTCCTGCCGCTGATCCCCGCGCTGACCGGCGCGGACGGCAACCGCGCCGAGCGCTTCCGCGGCCACACCCCCGAAGAACTGCTGGAGGCGGCGATCCGGCGGGCTCCCGAGCTTTCCCCGGGCGTCCCGGGCACCGAGGTGTTGTACTCCAACACCAACTACATCCTCGCCGCGATGATCATCCGCGAGGTCACCGCCCGGGACCGGGCCCGCGAGGTCGACCACCCGGCGCGCGTGCGGCACGCGGCACCGGATCGGGCGCATTCGGCTTCGAACGGCTGTCACTCCGGCCACGCCGCTCCCGGAATGCCAACAAACCGCGTGATAACACATCACCAAGGACTGACGCGGGCCTCGCCGGGACCTGTCGGTGGAGCCTGACGCGGAGGTCGGTATGAGCACGTCGGCGGCATCCGACAACCCGCCCGCCGAGGCACCGTCGGATCCGTACGCGCCGGTGCGTACCCGCGGCTACCTGGGGCTCCTCGTCATCACCGCCGCCCTCGGCGTACCCGTGTCCGCGGCGGCGTTCGGCTTCCTGGCACTGGTGTCCAAGCTCCAGAAGCTGACCTACACCGACCTGCCGAAGGGGCTCGGCTTCGACGGCACGCCCAGCTGGTGGCCCGTGCCCCTGCTGGCCGTGTCGGGCCTGCTGGTCGGACTGGTGATCCGCGGCCTGCCGGGCGAGGGCGGGCACCGGCCCGCCCAAGGCCTGTCGGCCGGTGGCGCACCGACCGCGCGCGAACTGCCCGGGATCGCCCTCGCCGCCATCGCCGCGCTGAGCCTGGGCGCGGTCCTCGGCCCCGAGGCCCCGCTGATCGCGCTGGGCGGCGGGCTCGCCGTCTGCGCCGCCCGCCTGCTCAAGCCCGATCTCCCGCGGAACGCCGCGGCCATCGTGGGCGCCGCGGGCAGCTTCGCCGCCATCAGTACGCTGCTGGGCTCACCCCTCACCGGCGCGTTCCTGCTGATGGAGGTCTCGACGGTCGGGGGCGCGATGCTCGGCGTCGTCCTGGTGCCCGGGCTGCTGGCCGCGGGTATCGGCGCGCTGTTCTTCACCGGTTTGGGCGACTGGACGGGGCTCGGCACGTACTCCCTGGCCATCCACGGCGCCCCGCACGCCGACACCCCCGATGCGGCCGGCTTCGGCTGGGCCGTCGTCATCGGGCTCGCGGCGGCGCTCGTCGGCGCGGGCATCCGGTGGGCCGCGCTGCGCCTGGAGACGCGCGTCGCGGGCCGGCGGCTGCTCGGTACGGCCGCCGCGGGCGTCGCCGTCGGCCTGGCCGCGCTCATCTACGCCGAGGGGTCGGGCCACAACGCGTCCGAGATCCTCTACTCCGGTCAGGACGCGCTGGGCCCGCTGCTCACGAACCACGAGAAGTACACCGTCGGCGCGTTGTTGCTGCTGATCGTGTGCAAGGCCGCGGGCTACTGCCTGTCGCTGGCGGCATTCCGAGGCGGCCCGGTGTTCCCGTCGCTGTTCGTCGGCGCGACCGGCGGCCTCCTGCTGACGCACGCGCCCGGCCTGGACACCACCGCGGGGTTCGCGATGGGCATCGGCGCGATGGCGACGGCGATGCTGCGCCTCCCCATGACGTCCGTACTGCTGGCGACGCTGCTCCTCGGGGCCGACGGCCTCACCGTCATGCCCCTCGTCATCGTCGCGGTCGTCGTGTCGTACGTGGCCTCGCTGCGCCTGACACCGCGTCCCGAGGCGGCAGCGGCAGCGGCAGCGGCATCGCCACCGCCGCGTGAACCGTCCCGGCCGTCACCCGGACGGTGACCCGCCCGATCGCCGCCCTGCCACGGCCACGCGCGACGGTCACGGCGGGCGTCGTGTGCGGGCTCGCGAGCGGGGGGCTTGTCGGGAGAATTGTGGTGTGGGGGCCGGTGGTGTGGGTTGGGGGTTGCGGAGGCGTCTATGAGTACGGCACAGGATCTCTTCGCTCTCGCCTTGGACACGGCCGAGGCCGGTGACGTCGGAAGCGGCGGGCGTTTCATCGGGCAGGGGGAGGTGTCGCTCGCGTTGGCCGGGGCGGAGCTGGCCGACCTCGTCGCGGCGGGGGCCGCGGACCTGGACGGCGACCGGATCGTCCCCGGCCCGCCCGGGGCCGCCGGCGCGGGGATCGAGCGCGCCGCGGCGGATGCGGTGGTGCGGGAGCGGCCGTACGAGACCGTGGAGGACTGGCTGTGGCGCCGCGGCCGGGGGCTGTCCGCGGTGTACGCCGAGGCGTGGGAGGCGGAGGGCAAGAGCCCGGCACCGCACCGACGGGGGCCTCGGCGCAGGGCCGAGCCCGGCGGGACGCAGGGCGGCGCGGCCGACGGTGAGGCCGCGCGTCGCCGGGCGCGCGAGCGGTGGGAGGGCGACCCCGTCCTGCGGGAGCTGGCAGCCGCCGCCGGGATCCGCGGCCTGCCGGCCGGGGAGGTCGCGGAGCCCGGCGGCGACGCGCTCGCGACGATCGTCGCCGCGGTCGACGACGCGGTGGCGGAACTCGGCGCGGTACGCCACCGGCGCGGTGTGGAAGAGGCGGCCTTCGACAACATCTGGCGAGTGCCCTGACACCGTGGGCGCTCCTGGCGGTCGCGGATCGCACGACGGCGGCGTGGCCCGCCCAGCCGCGGGACGCGAGCGCGCCGCACGACGGCCCGGCCTCGGAGGCCGCACCCACATCTGCGAGGACACCCGCGCGGGCGATCGGCGCCGGCCCGGCCGCCCGCCCACAGCCAACCGCCGCGACGTTCGGCGTCGGAGCCTCCGTGTGAAAGCCTCCGAACGCGGCCGACTCCGGATCCCGGATGGCACACCGCCCGGCTCACCTCATGGCGCCGCTACGTGCCGCCCCTGTGGGTCGACGCCCGAAGTCCCCCACACACCCACCGGATCACCTCTCCGGTACCCAACCAGCCAGGCCCGCCCGCGCGTTCGCCCGCACCGTCAGCCGAGGACGAAGGGGAGCCTCGCGGCCAGGTCGCCCAACGCGGCGGCTTCCGCGGACGTCGGGGCCCTCCGCCCGGTGCCGACGAGCAGCGCGTCCTCGTCGGAGAACGACGCGGGGAAGGGGGCGTCGGCGATCTCCTCCAGCATCGCGCGCGACCGCGCGAGCCCCTCGGCGGGCGGCCCCGCGACGTGCGGGAGGTGGGCGACCAGGTCCAGATGGTGCAGCGTCCACTCCAGGACGTACGCGCCGAGGTAGTCGCCCGCGGTGAGCACGACGTCCCGCGTGCCCACCCGCATACCGCGATCGGCGAGTTCGGCCGCGCGCCCCGCGGCCGAGCCGACATCGTCGAGATGGAACCTCAGCAACCCCGGCTGCTCGTACGCGGCGGCCAGCCGGACGATCAGCGCGTCGAGCGGATCGTCACCGCTCGGCGCCGTCCGGGAGACCTCCCAGTAGGTCACGGCGTCGCGGGTCGGTGCGCCGTCGACGGGCGTCACCAGGGTGATCAGGACGTCCTGCGCGTCGATGACCAGGTGGCACACCAGGTCCCGCACGAGCCACCCCGCGCAGCCGGAGGGCCGCCCGAAATCCTCGTCCGGAAGCCCCGCGACCGTCGTACGCAGGGCCGTCCAGGAGTGCGCGAAGAGATCCACCCGGGCACGATAGCCGACGCGTGGGCCCCGCGCCGAACCGTCCGCCGGTGCCGCAGGAGCGGTCCCGGCGGTGTGTGAAGGCCGCGCGAGGACTTCGACGACCCCCGCGCGTACCCCCATGCCCACGGCAAGCGCCGGAACCCGTACGGGAGTTGCCGCACCGCGGGCACACTCACCCGCGAACCCGCCTCCCGCGCACGCCAAATCGGATCACAGCCGCAGCAACGCCTTGATGGCGCGGCGTTCGTCCATCGCCCGGTACGCCTCGGCGGCGTCGTCCAACGGGAGTTCGAGGTCGAAGACCTTGCCCGGGTCGATGCGGCGCTGCCAGATCAGGTCGATCGGGTCCGGGAGGTATTGGCGCACGGGCGCGGGGCCGCCGTGCAAGTGGACGTGGGAGTAGAAGAGTTCCTCGCCGTCGAGGGAGACACCGTGGGCCACGCCGACATAACCGACGTGGCCGCCGGGACGGGTGGAGCGGATGGCCTGCATCATCGACTCCTGCGTTCCGACCGCCTCGACGACCGAGTGCGCGCCGAGTCCGCCGGTCAGTTCCCTGACGCGTGCCACGCCAGCGTCGCCGCGTTCGGTGACGATGTCGGTGGCGCCGTACTCGAGGGCGAGCCGCTGCCGCGGCTCGTGCCGGCTCATCGCGATGACGCGGTCGGCCCCGAGCCGGTTCGCGGCCAGTACGGCGAGCAGCCCGACGGCGCCGTCGCCGACCACGGCGACGGTCTTGCCCGGTCTGGCCTGCGCCGCGACCGCGCCGAACCAGCCGGTGCCGAGCACGTCGGAAGCCGCCAGCAGCGACGGGATCAGGTCGTCGTCGGGGACACCGGGCGTGGCCACGAGCGTGCCGTCCGCCAGCGGGACGCGCAGCCGATCGGCCTGCGAGCCGAGCGCACCGATCGGCTCGCGGCGCGTACACGCGGACTGGTATCCGGCCCGGCAGATCTCGCAGGTGTTGTCCGACGCGAAGAACGAGCCGATCACGAACTGCCCCGGTCGGATCGAGGTCACCGCGTCGCCGACCTCCTCGACGACGCCGACGTATTCGTGCCCCATCGGGGAGGGCCCGGCCGTCGCCCCGATCCCGCGGTAGGGCCACAGGTCCGAACCGCACACGCAGGTCGCCGACAGGCGGATGACCGCGTCGGTCGGGGCGACGATCACCGGATCCTCGCGTTGCTCGACCCGGACGTCGCCGGGGGCGTGCATCACGACACCGCGCATGGGTTGCTCCTCGCGTCTGTCACCTTCGGAAGTCCGGCCCCGGACGAACGGGACACGGTCCTCGGATCATCGCACCGCACCCGCCGCGGCCCGCCCACCACGCGCGGGGCTTCCCGCCCGAGGACGAGCACACCTGCGCACGACCCTCACCGCAACACTCGGACGCGCCCGATCCCGGCACCACCGGCGGCCCGTCGTACCCGAATGCGACCTCCCACGCACGGCCGTCACCCCGCGGCGAGGCCGAGCGTCAGGCCGAGCGCCGCCGCACCGACCCCGGCGAGCGCACTGCCGACGACGTTCGCGGCGGCAAGCAGCCCGGCGCGTGTCTCGGCCAGGTGCGGCGTCTCGTACGAAAACGTCGAGTAGGTGGTCAAAGCGCCGCACAGGCCGGTGCCGACCAGCAGCTGCGCCCCCGTCCCGACGGCGCCCGCGCCGACCAGCCCGGGTGACCAGCCCGGTGACCAGCCCCAGCACCAGGCTGCCGGCGATGTTGACGGTGAAGGTGCCCCACGGGAACACCGTGCCGTGCCGCGGGCCGCCCCCGGGGTCGGGCGACGCGACCGTGCGGACCCGGCGGAACAGCGGCCGGCCGGGCGTCGCGTCCCCGGGATCGCCGGGCGACCGATCCCATGCCGGTGCGACGGCCACGCCTGGACCACCGCCTACCCTCCCGCCGGGCCATTGCCGCACGTCACCGACGGTTCGCCGCCCGCCGCCCGCCCCTCACGCCGCCCGGGAGCGCCGCGCATCCGCACCGGATTCCGGCTACGATCCGCCTGACGGATCATCAACTGTCAACGGCGGCACGGGAGTAGAGAACGCGTGAGCGACATCGAAGACAACACGGACGATTCCCGCCAGGCGGACGGCGGCGAGGACTGGGCGCCGACCGGTATCGACGTGACCAAGCCGAGCATCGCCCGGGTATACGACGCGGTTCTCGGCGGCAAGGACAATTTCGTCGTCGACCGCGCGATCGCGGACCAGTCGCAGGAGATCGTCCCCGAGATCGGCGACGTGGCCCGCTACAACCGCGACATTCTGGGACGCGCGGTCCGCTACATGGCCAAGTCCGGCATCCGCCAGTTCCTCGACCTCGGCTCGGGCCTGCCGACGGTACAGAACACCCACCAGGTCGCCCAGTCGGTCACACCCGACGCACGCGTGGTCTACGTCGACATCGATCCGATCGTGCTCGCCCACGGCCGGGCCCTGCTCGCCGAAAACGAGTTCACCACCGTGGTGACCGCCGACCTGCGTGATCCCAAGACGGTGCTGAACCTGCCGCAGGTACGGAAGTTCATCGACTTCGACCAGCCGGTGGGGCTCATGCTCGTGGGTGTCATCCACCACCTGGGCGACGACGAGGACCCCGACGGCATCGTCCGCACATACCTCGACGCGCTGCCGGCCGGAAGCCACTTCCTGCTGACCCACTTCTGCGCGTCGAGCCCGGACGCCCTCGCCCTCGAAGGCGCACTGCTCACGAGCCTCGGCACCGGGCGCTTCCGCACGCTGGAGGAGATCACCGCGTACTTCGACGGCCTCGAACTCCTCGACCCGGGCGTCGTCTACCTCCCGCAGTGGCGTCCCGACGACCCGGTCGCGGAACCGCTCACCGTCGGCCAGCGCCTCATGGCGGGCGGACTCGCGGTCAAGCACTGACGGGACGGCACGGCACCGGGCGGGTGGCCGGCCTCGGCCACGTCAGGCCGACACAAGACGGCCGCGACTGCCCGCGCCGCCGCGCACCCACGCCCGGGCGCCCCTTGGGTGCCGACGTCCGCCCGCCCCCGCTCCGCCGCGGAACACCGTGGACCCCGGGCCCGTGGCATCACGTCCACGGTCCGGGGCCGCGGTGACCGGCACTGCCGCGCACCGCCTTCGACGGTCCGGGCCGACCCGCTCACCTGGTGTCGAGTCCGCTCACCGGTGGTCGTTGAGCCAGTCACCCGGGAGCAGATCGCGAACACGGTCCAGGCTCGCGGCCGTTCGTCCGCGGGCCAGAATGCCTGTGCCGCCGTCATCGCGCAGCAGGACATCGCCACTGAGGAACCAACGTGTCCCGGGCTCGGCGCCGGTGGGGTACGCGGGGAACGGCAGCCGGACGGCGTGGTCCTCCAGCGTCTCGACGACGCCGTCGTCCGGTTCGAGGAAATCGCAGAACTCGTCGTCGGCCGAGAGCGATTCGGACAGCACGATTTCCACGAGGCACAGCGACAGACGCCCCAGCCAGCCCTCCCAACGCTCGTCGCTCTTGTCGGCGAGGTCGGGCCTGACGAACACCGCGGGATCGTCCTCTCCCAGGCTCTCCAGAAGGATGCCCCAGGACGCGGCCCCCTGGTTCTCGTACCGAAAAACCAAGGCCTCCTTGGCCTCATCCACGGACAACTCCGCCGGACCCAGCAGCACGTCGTGGTTGCCCGTCAGATCCCGGCGGCGCCCGAACAGCGAATAGCCCTCGCGCAACACGCCCGGCAACCGCACACCCAACCTCGCCTCCGCCGCGGCGAGATCGCCCTCCGACCACCCGTCACCGCTGTCCAACGGACGAACCCAGTGGGCACAAAAGCCCCGAATGAAGCCCCACGGAGCGCTGCGCCCCTCGACCACCGCGGCCAAGGACGAGGCAAGATCGAACGCATGCGTCATGGCCGGACGATAGCCGCCCGCGGGGGCGTTCGCTCACAGGAGTCGTCCCGTCGCGGTCGCCGCCGACGGATGCCCCGGTCGTTCTCTGCCACAGCGCGGCGACCTTGCGCCGGTCGGGTCTTTCTCCGGGACACACGACCCGCACGCACCGGTACACCGCCTGACAGCGTGCCCCCAGTTGTGTACCGTCCATGACGGGCTCGCCGTAGGCGTTACACTCCCGGGTGTGTGCGGCGCCGGCCTGAGCCGGCTCGGGCACGGGCAACGCCGGGCGGACCCGGTCCCGACTCGGCGGGCGCCGCCGCAAACACGATGAAGTCCGCGATGAGGGAGGCCGCCGTGGGCGACCCGGCCGCGAGGAAACCCGCGACGAAGCCCGCCGGCGTGCGCAGGGCCCGCACCACCGGCACTCCCCAAGCGACCGGCACGGCAGCGGCGAAGACACGGCTGCCGCGTTCGGCGGCGGCCCCTCCCCGAGGCCTCGGTTCGACCGGTCCCGGCACCCCGGTGCCGACGGGTGTGGGCCGGGGCATGGTGCTCCCTGCCCCGGGCGACGCCGTCTGGTCCCAGGTCCCGTTGGAGCTGCGGCAGGGCCTGCGCCCGGCGGCACACGCGCTGGTGAATCCCGCGCGCGGGCGTCTCTCCGGCACACCAGGCCGACCGTTGCGGCTCGCGTTGAGTGCGCTCACACGGGCGAAGCCGACAGGCGCGCACTGGCATGTGCTGTTGACCTCACCCCGCGAGGCATTCGGCGGCAAGGACAGCACCCGCGCCCAGCGCATGTACGAGCTGCTGGAACAGGCGGTCGCGCAGCACTTCCGTCCCACCTTCACCCACCCCGCGGCGCCGGAGGGAGGCCCGGCCGAGGCCTGGACCGCCCCGGCGGCGGCCGACCGTTCCACCGCGCGGCGAAACGGTCCGGTGGCGGACACGCCCGCCCGTGTCACCCCACGCCGCGCCCGAGCCGCGGCTCCCGATACCGCCGTCCCCGCGACCGCTCCTCCCGAGGACGACGCCGCGGCGCATACCGCGAGTGCCGCCCGCGAGAACGGCCCGGAGGTGGAACCCCCCGGCACCGCCGCTCCCGTGGCCTCTGCTCCCGCCACGTCCGCTCCCGCCGGAGACGACCGCACCGCGGCAGGCTCGCACGCTGCGAGCATCGCCCCGGGGAACGCTCCGGGGGCGGCGACCCCCACCCCTCGCGCTGCGGACGACACCTCTGCCGCGGTTTCCGGCATCGCTGCCCCCGCGACCGCTCGTCCCGCGACTGTTCGCTCCGCAACCGACGACTCGGCCGCGGCGGGGCCGCCGCCCTCGACCGTGCCGGTCCCGACAACGTTGCACGAGGCCCGGGGCATGCTCCCGCAACTCGTCCGCGCGGCGGCCGGCGGCATCCGGACACCGCTGTCCCGCGGCACGCACCACGCCGTGCTCACCACCCCGGCCGACGCGCGAACCCTCGGCTGGGACGTGACCGGCGCGCCGACGCACGGCATCGCGGACGCGCGCAGGAAACTCGGCGACCTGGTCCACGAGGCAGCCGAAGGCCGTCCCCAGGTCCTACGCCGCCACACCACTCCCGTCGCGGTGCTGCTCCCCGCCGCGACCGGAGCCGTCCCCGTCCCGCCCACCGACGCCCCCGCCGCGCCTGCCACCCCTTCCGGTGCCCCGGCCTCGGCAGCGGCGGTTTCCCCGGCCACGCCGTTCGCCACCGGGCCCGAGGCGGCGTCCCCCACGGCCGCGCCCGTCCCGCCCGCGGTACGCCCGGCCGCCCTGGGAACCCCCGCCGCGCCGGAGAACCCACTCCCCGCATCCACCGCGCCGCCTTCCGCGGCTCCGGCCGCCCCACTCCCGCCTGCCGCCGCGCCCGACTCCGGCACCACACAGGTCGGCGCGCGCGCGCCGCGCGGGCTCGCCGTGTTCGGGGACGTCCTGGACACCGTGCTGGCCCCACCCGTCGCCACCGCCGTCCCGTCGCTGGGGATCCGCGTCCTCGACGACCTCCTCGGGGGCCTGCACCAGGGCCGGTTCTACCTCGTCGCCGCGGCCCCCGGAGCCGGAGGCAGCCTGCTCGCCTCGGCCGCGGCCCGCACCACCGCGCTGGAGCGCGCCCTGCCCGTCCTGTACGCCGCGTCCGGCCTGACCCGTACCGACATCGCCGCCCGGATCGTCGCCGCGCACCTGCCCGTGGACTACGGCCGCCTGCGCGCGGGGCGCCTGAATCCCGGCGAACGGGATGACGCCGCGACCCTGCACGGCGAACTCGCCGCCGCGCCGCTCTACATCGACGACGGCGCGGACCTGACCGCGGCGGCCGTCGCCCACGCCGCCGCCGAAATCCGCGACCTGGCCCTGGTGGTGGTCGACCGCCTCCAGACCACCCCCGATCCGCGCCTGCCGCTGTCCGGCCCGGCCGTCGCCGACGCCGTCCAGGCCCTGGCCCACCTCGCCCGCACCCGGAACGTCCCGGTCCTCGCCGTCGTGGACAGCGACCTCGACGACTCGCGCGTACTCGGCGACGCGCCCGCCGACGTCACGGTGCTCCTGACCGGGCACCCGACCCATGAGGCGCACTGGGTGCACGCCGGCGTGTCCGAACGGGACCTCGGCCCGATCGGTGACGCCGTCCTGCTCGCGGACCTCGCGCACGCACGCCTCCTGGACCCGCCGGCGTTCCCCCCCGCGCCCGACCCCGCCCGCACCGCGGTCCCACCCACCGCGCCCTCCGGCCCGGCGGGCAGCCGCGTACGCACGCCCGCCGCCGGGCGACACAGCCGGCGCCCGGGCCTGCCGCAGCGTCCCGCCCCCCCCGCCCCCGGCCCGGCCGACGTGACAGCCCCGGGTGCCTGGCCCCCGGTCACACGTCCCGGCACCGCCACCCGCCCCACCGCCCACGCCACGGAAGCCCCCTCCGCGGCCCCCCCGACGCCGCCCGCGCCCCGGACCGCCGCCGCCCCCACACTCCCGGACACGGCGATGAGCACCGCATCCTCCGTATCCGTCACCTCCGTTGCGCGGCCCGCGCGGCGCACCGCCCCGCCCGGCCCGGTCGCCCACCGGAGCACACCCTCGCCGGCGGGGGAGGGGTACGCCGGCCGGGACTACTCCGACTTCACCGCCATGATCGTCCGCGCCGTCGACCAGGCCCTCGCGGAGCACGGCGGTGACATCGAGGCCGCGACCGAGGCGCTGGTCAAGAAGGCCGTCCCCAACGGCACGGCACTGTTCGAGGCGACCCGGGTCGGCTCGAACTACGACCACACGGTGTATCCCGAACTGCCCGACTTCCTCAGGAAGAAGACCCGGGACGGCGTCGACGAGGTCTGGGAGGGACGCCACAACTGGAGCAACGAACCCCTCCTCGACCAACTACGTGCCGGCACCCTGCCTCCGGCCACCGTCGACGTCCTCGACACCAACGCCGCGTTCCTCTCCGCCCTCAAGACCCACCTCCCCATCGGCAGACTCACCCACGAGACACACAACCCCGACGACCCCGACGACGGCTTCCACCCCAGGCGCTCCGGCATCTATCTGCTGAACTCCCGTCCCACCTGGGACCACCCGGATCTGCCCGACCCGATCGGGAACCGCCACGAGCAGGGCGAGATCCTCCTCGACGACGCCACCGTCCGCCTGCTGTTCCAGTGCGCGAGGCTCGGCCTCTGCGCGCCACCGGCGATCGCCGAGTCCTGGACGTCCGGCTCCTCCGAGGGCCTGCTCGAGAAGTTCCGCCGCGTGCTGACCGAAGCCCGCGCGCAGGCCCTCGGGAACAACGACACCGTCACCGTCGAATACATCAAGGCGATGTACGCGAAGTTCGTCTCGACGATGGGGGAGTCGAGCGCGAACCGCGACATCCGCCGTCCCGACTGGATGCACATCATCCGCTCGCAGGCGTTCGCCAACCTGTGGCGTAAGGGATACAAGGCCCGAGCCAACGGCCTCACGATCGTTCGGATGCGCGGCGTCGACGAACTCCATGTCACCGGCGGCAATTGGCGCGACGTGTTCCCCGAAGGCCGCCGCACCGCGGAGACCAAGACGAAAGACCAGTACATCCTTCCCAAGAAGGCCGCGTAAGCCATGGCGACGGACGGATGGCGGAACTTCGGCCACTACGGCGCCGACGGCGACCCGGGCAACATCCACGGCAGGGTCGCGCTCGGCCGCGCCCTCGAGGACGCCCTGGAGCGCATGATCACCGACGGCGGCATCAAATCCCCCGCGACCACCCGCCGCGGCCTGACCGCCCGCATGCGCTACCTGACCCGCACGCAAGGCGGCCACGCGGCCCTGGCCACCGCGGGAATCACCGCCACCCCCGCCACCCTCCGCGCCTGGACCCAGGGCACCCGCCGCCCCCGCCCGGCCAACCTCGAAGCCATCGACACCGCGTACTGGACCCTGCGCGCGCACAACGTCATGGCCAACCCCGCGGCCCTGAAACACCGTCTGAACCGCGACGGCCGCGGCACCGCGATGGAGATCCACCCCATCAACCAGGACGTCGTGGACGTACCCCGCCGCCGCGAAAACCTCCGCACGCGCCGCCTCCAGGTCCGCTACATCTGGGACGACGCCGTCGACGCCCTCATCGCCCACGACCTGCGCGCCCTCGACGCCATCTGGGACGACATCATCGCCGAACTGGACTCCGACAGAGGCGCCTACACCTACATCTCCCACATCGGCCTCGGCGCCTGACACCCCTGTCCCGCGAACACCGGCCGAAACAGGCGGCTGCCACAGCACGGTGCCTTCCAAGCGGTCGCAACTACGGCGTACCGACAAGTCCCGCAAACCGCGACGCGAGACGGCTCTGACGCGATCCGCGGCCAGCCCCGTCTGTCCCGGCAGAGCCACCCCGGGGACGACGATGCGCCCCCTGGCAGCACCCAGCCACCTCGGACCGACCGTCGCCCCCTGACCACGCGCAGCGCGTCCGTCGGCGGCGTGACACCGTCCATCGGTGAACGCCCCGCGCAGGTACTTCCCGCTCGTCGTCTCGTCTCCGTAGAGCGCGCCCGTCGCGTTCGTCGACTGCGTCCAGTGAAGGTCGGTGACGGGAGGCCCGCTGTCGGAGGGGAGGGCGGCCTGCGGGGAGATTCCCGGCGAATGCTGGGGAAACGCTTGTCGGTTCGTGGGGTCGACGTCTTGCCGAGGGTGTGTCTACGCGCATATCTTTCCTGCCGACCTCCGGGTTGTCCTCCTCCGCCCCATGTCGGCCGCACCCCCTCGACACACCTTCTGCACGAGAGAGTCCCACGTGTCCTCACGCATACCCCAGGCCCGGCGAGGCCGACGAGCGAAGGCGATTTTGATCGCGCTTCCCGTCGGCCTCGCGGGGACCCTCATCCCGCACCCCTTCACCGCCGCGGCAGCCCCGTCCCCCGACGCCGTGATCTCCGAGGTCTACGGCGGGGGCGGCAATTCCGGTGCGTCCCTCAGGTTCGACTTCATCGAGCTGGGCAACGCGGGGAGCACGCCGTTCGACCTCGGTGGCTGGTCCGTGCAGTACCTCAGCGGATCGCCCACCCCCACCTCCAAGTGGCAGGTCACCCCGCTGTCGGGCACCGTCCCCGCCGGAGGCAGGTACCTCGTCCAGGAGGCCGCGGGAGCCGGCGGCGACACCGCACTGCCGACCCCGGACGCCATCGGCACCATCTCCATGTCGGCGACCAGCGGCACGGTGGCACTGGTCCACTCGACCACCGCGCTGACCTGCCTGACCGCGGCCGACTGCGCGGCCGACGGCACCGTCAAGGACGTGGTCGGGTTCGGTACCGCCGCGGTTCGCGAGGGCAGCCCCGCCACCGGCGCCGGCAACACCACTTCCGTCTCCCGCGACGCCAAGTTCGCCGACACGGACGACAACTCGGCGGACTTCACCGGCTCCGCCCCGAGCCCCACCAACAGCAAGTCCGAGGCTGGGGGCGGCGATTTGCCTCCCCCGCCCACCGACACCACCCCGGGCCCGCTGCGCGTCCACGACATCCAGGGCACGACCCGGCTCTCCCCGGCGAACGGCCAGACCGTCACCAACGTGCCCGGCGTGGTGACCGCGATACGCAGCACCGGCTCGAAGGGCTACTGGATCCAGGACCCCGACGCCGACACCAACCCGGCCACCAGCGAAGCCATCTTTGTCTTCACCGGCTCCACCGCCCCCGTGGTCAAGGTCGGTGACTCCGTGGTCGTCTCCGGCAAGATCAGCGAGTACTACCCCGGCGGCAAGAGCAGCGGCACGCAGTCGGTCACCGAGATCACCGGCCCGACGGCGAGTGTGCTGTCCTCCGGCAACAAGCTGCCGGCGACCGAGATCATCGACGCCGCCACGATCCCCGACGCCTACGCGCCGACGGTCGAGGGCGGCAACATCGAGGCACGGCAGCTGGAGCCGGCCGCGTACGCGCTGGACTGGCTGGAGGCCCACGAGGGCATGCTCGTGGAGATCCACGACACCCGCGTGGTCGGGGCGTCCAACCAGTACAACGAGACCTGGATCACCACCAAGCCCAAGCAGAACCCGACGCCACGCGGAGGCACGGTGGTGACCGGGTACGACAACCCCAACCCGGGTCGCCTGCTGATCGCCTCACTCACCGGTGACCAGCTCAAGGCCAACGTCGGCGACACCCTCACGGGCATCACCTCGGGCCCGCTGGACTACGCCAACTACGGCGGCTACAACATCCAGGGGACAACCCTGGGCACGGTCACGCCCGGTGGGCTCAAGCCGGAGACGGCGCAGAAGGGCAAGTCGAACGAACTCTCCGTCGCCACCTACAACGTCGAGAACCTCGACCCGACCGACCCGCAGACCAAGTTCGAGCGGCTGGCTGCGGGTGTCGTGGGGAACCTGGCCTCGCCGGACATCATCAGCCTGGAGGAGATCCAGGACAACAACGGCGCCAAGGACGACGGCACGGTCGCGGCCGACCGGACGATGGCCCAGTTCATCGGCGCCATCAAGGCGGCCGGCGGCCCGGCGTACGACTGGCGTTCCGTCGACCCGGTCAACGACCAGGACGGCGGCGAGCCCGGCGGCAACATCCGGAACGTCTTCCTCTTCAACCCCGAGCGCGTCGGCTTCGTCGACCGTCCGGGCGGCGACTCCACCACCGCCGTCCAGGTCGTCGCCGACGGCAAGAAGGGTGTCAAGCTCTCGGTTTCCCCAGGCAGGATCAACCCCGCCTCCGATGCGTGGACGAGCAGCCGCAAGCCCCTCGTCGGCGAGTTCGTCTTCCGTGGCGAGCAGGTCTTCGTGATCGGCAACCACTTCAACTCGAAGGGTGGCGACCAACCCTTGCACGGCGCCGTCCAGCCGCCGGTACTCGGCTCCGAGACCCAGCGCCTGGCCCAGGCCCAGGAGGTCAACTCGTTCGTTTCCGCCCTCCTGGCCAAGGACAACAAGGCCAAGGTGGTCGTCCTCGGGGACATGAACGACTACCAGTTCTCGAAGCCGCTGGAGACACTGACCGCGGGTGGTGTGCTCACCGACCTGATCAACACCCTGCCGGTGGGGGAGCGGTACAGCTACGTGTACGACGGCAACTCGCAGACGCTGGACCACATCCTGGTCTCGCCCGCCATCAAGAAGCCGGCGTACGACGTCGTCCACATCAACGCGGAGTTCTCCGACCAGACAAGTGACCACGATCCGCAGGTCGTTCGCATCAAGTGAGTGCAGCTGCCCTGATCGGCACGGGGGTGTGCGGGTGACCACCTGCACACCCCCTGCTTCCGTCCCCGGGCCCGGGGCAAGACACCCGGACCACGTGCGCGCAGGCGATGCCCCCCGGGCCGCCGGGCAGGGACGCGGCCGTCGGCGCGGAGCACCGCGGTGGCCGTGCCGGAGGCGTCGCTTGAACGTCAGGCGTGCCACGGGAGTTCGGCGGCCACCGTGTATCCGCCCTCGGGGCGCGGGCCGGCGTCCAGTGTGCCGCCGACGGATTGGGCGCGCTCGCGCATGCCCATGACACCGAAACCGCCGCCCGGCCCCGGCGGCGGAGTGTGGTCCGCACCAGGGTTGGTGACCGTGACGGCCAACCGGGTCCCGGAGTAGTCGAGTCGGACCTGTTGCGGTGTCGACGCCGGCGTGCTTGGCGACGTTGGTGAGTGCCTCCTGCACGATCCGGAAGGCGGTCAGGTCGGTCCCCGGTGACAACCGCCGCTCCGGGCCGTCGACGCTGACGGTGACATGGAGTCCCGCGGCGAACGCGCCCACCAGCTCGGGGAGTCGGGCGAGCCCGGGGGCGGGGTCCAGCGGCGAGTCGGCGTCGCCGGGCCGGCGCAGGAGGCCGACGGTGCCCTTGAGTTCGCGCAGTGCCGCCGCGGTGGTCCCGGCGAGGCCGGCGAGGATCGGCTCGACCTGTTCCGGGCGGGTCCGCGCCAGGTGGACGGCGGTTCCCGCCTGCGCGTTGGCCAGGGCGAGGTGATGGGCGACGACGTCGTGGAGTTCGCGGGCGATGCTCATGCGTTCGTCGGCGACGCGTCGGCGCGCCTCCTCCAAGGAGGCAGCACGTGAGACCCCACGGGAGAACGCGGAGACCCTTCGCCGTCGTCGCGTCGACCGCCCTGCTCGCGGTCGGATGCGCCGACCGCGGCGACTCGGACGACGAGGCGGCACCCGTTGCCTCCGCGTCCGCCACATCGGCCGACTTCGGCGACCCCACGCAGGTGTGCCACCCCGGAACCCCGACCACCTCGCACGCCCAAGGTGTCACCGACGACGAGATCACGGTCGGTGGCCTCTCCGACGTCGGCTTCACCAAGAATCAGGATTCATCGACGCCGCAAAGGTGTTCACGTCCTGGTGCAACGACGCCGACGGCATCAACGGCCGCAAACTCGTCGCCACCATCCGCGATACGAAAATGGTCGAGGTCCGTCAACGGGTGATCGAGGCCCGCCGCGACGACTTCACGCTGGTGATCGGTAGCGCCGCGCTCGACGGGATGGGGACGAAGGACCGGCTGTCGTGCCTGCTGCCGGACTTCCCCGCCCAAGTCGTCCAGATGGAGAACATCGGCTCGGACCTCCACGTGCCCGTGCAGGCCGGCAATCGCCGCCGTACTGCCAACTCAGTAGCGCGGTTGTCGGCAGGTGCATGACGACGAGGCGCGGGCGCCCGGGGGAGTCTGGTCGGCATCGGCGGCCACCGGTTTCGGGGCCCGCGTTTCTCGCGGAGCGTCCTCAGTGGGCGACGCCGGTTCCACGAGCCGATTCCGTCTCCGAAGGAGCGTTTCCGATGAAGTCGCTGTTGGCGAACAAGCCCGCCCTGTGGTTCCTGTTCCTGTTCAACCTCGTCGTCGCGTTGCTCGCGTCCGTCGCCGTCGACGGTGCCCAGGGGGTGATGACCGGCGTCGGCATGGGTGTCGTGTCCGTCGGGGCGGGCGTCGCCCTGCTCGCCGGGCGCGGGCAACGGGCCTGACCGGCCCCGGCGAAGGAACAGGACGACGAGAATGAACCGGTCCGTACGAACCGGCGTGGCCGGGGCTGCCGCCTGCGGTGCGCTGATCGCGGCGATCGGCATCGCCTGGCACGACGACGGGGACGGCGAAACAACAGCGCCGAAGGGGCCGTTCGTCGCCGCGAGCGGCACGTACACGGCAGGCCCGTACGTCGCGCTCGGCGACTCCTATACGGCGGCCCCGGGGATCACCGCGCCGAGCGGGGACCCCGTCGGCTGCGACCGCTCCTCGGAGAACTACCCGGCGCTGGTGGCGCGGAGGCTCAACCTCGCGGGAGCCGATTTCCGCGATGTGAGCTGTTCCGGGGCCACGCTCGCGGACCTGTCCGCGGCGCAGGACACCGACGACGGGAGCAACCCGCCCCAGATGGCGGCTCTGACCGCCGCGACCCGGCTGGTGACGCTCGGGATCGGCGGCAACGACATCGGCTTCAGCGCGATGATCAAGAAGTGCGTGACCGCCGGTGTGCTGTACCACGCCGCGGGCGGCGCCAAGAACCTGCCCGACGCGCCCTGCGAAAAGCAGTACACGCCCTCGAAGGGCGGCACCGACCAGGTCGACGCCAAGATCCGCACGGCGGGCGAACACCTGGCCACCACGTTGGGCGAGATCCGCCAACGCGCCCCCCAGGCGCGGGTGTACGTCGTCGGCTATCCGGCCATCCTGCCGTCCGACAACCACGACTGCGGGCGCGAGATGGGCCTCGCGCCCGGCGATGTGGCGTTCCTGCGCGGAAAGGAGCAGCGGCTCAACACCATGCTGCGACAGCAGGCCGAGGGCGCCGGCGTCGTGTACGTCGACACCTACAGGCCCTCCGAGGGCCACGACGCGTGTTCCGCCCCGGACGAACGCTGGATCGAGCCCCTGATCCCCCACAACCCCGCCGCCGCGGTCCACCCCAACGGCCGCGGCGAGCAGGGCATGGCCGACGCGGTGCTCCGCGCCCTCACCCACTGACCCGGCGTGTGCCGGGCATTCCCGGGAGGAGGCACACCTCGGCCAGGGGTGTCCGAGCCAGGCCCGCCGCTCGGTCGATCCAGCGGCTGGACGCTGCCCCTGGCCGCGTTGCCGGCCGTCTGCGCGCTCCAGGCGGTCACCGGACTGTCAGCCGGACGGGCACGCCCTGTGTCCCGTCGGATGACCGACGCGTCCGATCCGTCCGCAGACAGGGGACCAGGTCCGCTGCGCAACCGATGACCCGCGAGGCCGCACCCCCGGAGCAACCCCCTCGCCCGCCGGACGCACACACATGCCACCGTGCGGCGTCCCGGAAGCGGGGGGCGCTTCCGGGACGCCGCGGTCCGTGGTGCGTCCCGGGGGGTTACGTCACCTTGTCCACGAACTCCGTCGTGTAGGTCTTCGTCAGGTCCACCGAGTCCTTCTTGCCCTTGACGCTCG
This sequence comes from Yinghuangia sp. ASG 101, assembly GCF_021165735.1. Taxonomy (GTDB): domain Bacteria; phylum Actinomycetota; class Actinomycetes; order Streptomycetales; family Streptomycetaceae; genus Yinghuangia. The sequence continues at coordinate 8,305,387 of NZ_CP088911.1, forward strand.
GGGAGAACTTGCTGAGCACTTCGAGGACGTTGCGGGCGCCGTCCGGGTCGATTTTGCCGGTGGCGTTGAACATGCCCTTGGTGTCGTTGACGGACTGCTCGTACAGGGCCTTGCCGCCGTTGGCGTAGTCCGGCGGCATCTGGGCGGCGATCTCGGCGGCCGAGTGCTCGGCGATGTAGCGCAGCGTCTTCACGAACGCGTTGGCGAGCTTCTGCACGGTCTCCTTGTTCTTGCTCACCCAGCCGCAGTCCATGTACAGCGAACTCGCCGGGTAGAGCCCGCCGAGGGCCTGCCGGGTGCCGGCCTCGGTGCGCATGTCCAGCAGCACCTTCGCCTTTCCGCTGTTGACCAGTTGGGCGATCGTCGGGTCGGTGGTCATGCCGGCGTCGATGCCGCCGTTGTCGATCGCGGCGATGAAGGTCTGGCCGGCGCCGGCCTTGACCGGTGTGTAGTCCGATGTGGACACGCCGTTCGCGGTGGCCAGGTATTGCGTGAGGAAGTCGGTCGACGAACCCGGGCTCGTGAAGCCGAGCTTCTTGCCCTTGAAGTCGGCCGGCGAGGTGATCTTGTCGGCCTTGGACGTGGCGACGACCTCGGCCTCGCCGGGGATGTTGGCGAACTGCACGACGCTCTGGATGCACTTGCCTTTGGTCTGCAGGTCGATGGTGTGGTCGTAGAACCCGACGACGCCTTGCACGTCGCCGCTGATCAGCGAGTTCTCGGCCTGCGCGCCGGCCGGCTCGGTGAGCAGGTTGACGTCGAGCCCTTCGGCCTCGAACGCGCCGAGGCGCTGGCCGAGCATGGCCGGCAGGTAGATGACCTTGTCGATGCCGCCGACCATGATGGTGACCTTGGCCGGTCCGCTGCCGGAACTCGCGTTCGACGAACGGGAGTCCTGGCAGGCGGTGAGCCCGGTCGCGGCGAGCAGCACCGCCGCGGACGCGGCCAGGAACGTGCGATTCTTCATGGGACTTCTCCGGGTGAGCCGCGGTGTGGTCAGAGCTTGATGTCCGCGTGGGCGACCTGGGGCCGCCACTTGAGCAGGCGCTTCTCGACGAGCGTGAGGAGTGATTCGGCGACCAGGGCGATGACCGTGATGACGATCATCCCGGCGTAGATGCCGGCCGAGTCGAAGGTGCCCTGGGCGCGGTTGATGAGCAGCCCGAGGCCCTTGCTGGCACCGGTGAACTCACCGACGACCGCGCCGATCAGCGCGAAGCCGAACGCCGAGTGCAGCGACGCGAGGATCCACGACGTGGCGCTGGGCACCACGATGCTGGTGAGGATCTGCAGGCGTCCGGCGCCCAGGATGCGGGCGTTGTCGACGAGATTGCGGTCGACCTCCCGGGCGCCCTGGAAGGCGTTGAAGAACACCGCGAAGAACACCAGCACGAACGCCGTGGCGATCTTCGACGACAGGCCCAGGCCGAACCAGATGACGAACAGCGACGCGAGCACGATGCGCGGCACGGCGTTGGCGGCCTTGATGAACGGCGCCGCGACCTCGGCGATCATGCGGGCCCGGCCGAGCAGGATGCCCAGCACGATCCCGGCGACCGCACCCAGCACGAAGCCGCCCGCGGCCTCCTGGAGCGTCACCTCGATCTGCTCCCAGATGCTGCCCTGGCTGGTGCCCTCGGTGAACCACTGCACCAGCCGTTCCCAGATCAGCGACGGCTTGGAGTAGAAGAACGGGTCGATCCAGTGCGTCGCCGCAAGCTCCCAGCTGCCCAGCCACACGGCGACCAGGACGGCGCGCAGCGACCACATCTGGGCGCGACGTACTCTGCGGGCACGCAGCGCCGCGCGGCCGATGTCGGCCTCGGCGTCGTCGTCGTGCCGGGCGCCGGACGTGGCCGGCGCGTCGCCCGCGGCGCCGATCCGCGCCGCGCCGGATGCACCGAACGCGTCGGGTGAGGCGGCCTCGGCGTCGGCCGGACCCGTACCCGCGGAACCCGAGGCGGAGGACACAGACTTACGCGGCATGCGCGGCACCCCTTTCGCGGGCGACGGTGACCTCGGTCCGCAGCGACTCCCAGATCTCCCGGTAGATGTCGAGGAACTCCGGGGTGAGCCGCACCTCCTCGACCGCGCGCGGCCGTTCCAGCGGCACGGTGAACGTGTCCTTGATGGTGGCGGGCGACGCGGTCAGCACGACGACGCGGTCGGCGAGCGCGATCGCTTCGTCCAGGTCGTGCGTGACGAAGACGACGGCGGCGCCGGTCCCCGCCCACAAGCGCAGCAGCTCGTCCTGCATGAGCGCCCTGGTCTGCACGTCCAAGGCGCTGAACGGCTCGTCCATGAGCAGCACGCTCGGCTTGTTGACCAGGGTCTGGGCGAGCGCGACGCGCTTGCGCATGCCACCGGAAAGCTGGTGCGGGTAGTAGCCCTCGAACGCGGCCAACCCCACCCGGGCGACCCATTCGCGGGCCTGGGCCCGCGCGGCGGACTTGCCCGCGCCGCGGTAGCGCGGCCCCGCCGCGACGTTGTCGAGGACCGAGCGCCACGGCATGACCGCGTCGTTCTGGAACATGTATCCGACACCGTCCGGCACCCCGCGGACCGGGACACCCCGCACCAGAGCCTCGCCGCGCGACGGCGGCTCGAGCCCGGAGATCAACGACAGCGCGGTGGACTTCCCGCACCCGGTCGGCCCGACGATGGCCACGAACTCGCCGGGGGCGACCCGCAGATCCAGGTCGCGCACCGCGGTGTGCACACCCCCGGTACGGGTCGGGAACCTTTTGGTGGCTTCCCGGAGTTCGACTAGCGGTTGATCCGCCATGAGCGTCCCTTCTGCGGCCGACCCGCGGGTCGGTGGAGTAGGCGGTCGCGTTGGCCTGCCGGCCACTGGCGGAGGAACGTAACGACGGCGGACGCGGCGGGCCCAGGTTCTCCGCGTTGCGCGCCGTGTTTCGAATAGATTTCTTTTCGCGCATTTTGCGCAGCGGGGGTCTGGGCAGGACCCCGCCCGGCGGCTACGGTCCCCGCTCATGAACCGACCCCGCTTCCCCTTCGCCGCGCAGGTGCTGGCACTCCAGCTCGCGCTCGTCGTGGTGGTCGCGGGCGTCGGCTTCGGCCTCATCAGCCGACTCCTCGACCGGCAGCTGACCAGCCAGTACGAGCAGCGCGCGCTGTCGGTGGCACGCAGCGTCGCCTCGGACCCCGCGCTCGCTCCCCAAGTGGTCGCCGACGACCCCGAGGGCGCGGTGCGCGCCCGCGCCGAGGCCGCCCGTCGGGCCACCGGCGCGTTGTTCGTCGTGATCACCGACGAACGCGGCATCCGTCTCGCCCACCCCAACCCGGACCTGGTCGGACAACGCGTCAGCACCGATCCGTCCGCCGCCCTGGCCGGACGCGAGGTCGCCAACATCGAGGTCGGCACGCTCGGGATCTCCGCGCGCGGCAAAGTGCCGATCCGCGCCGCCGACAACACGGTTGTGGGCGAGGTCAGCGTCGGCTTCGACGCCGACGACCTGCGCCGCCACGGAGCCCAGGTCATGCACGTCGTCGCCGCGTACTCCGCGGGCGCGTGCCTCCTCGGCGTCGTCGGCTCGGTCCTCCTCGCCCGCCGCATGCGCCGGCAGACCCTCGGCCTCGAACCGCACGAGCTGGCCGAACTCATGCAGGAACACGAGGCCGTGCTGCACGGCATCGGCGAGGGCGTCCTCGCCGTCGACGGGCACGGGACGGTCACCGTATGCAACGACGAGGCCCACCGGCTGCTCGGTCTGGACGACGCGATCGGGCGTCGGCTCGACGACCTCGACCTGCCCGCGGGACTCCGCGGCGCCATGCGCGAATCCGGCGACAGCGGACACGTCTTGTCGGTGGTCGGCGACCGCGTGGTCGTCGCCGCTGCCCGCGACGTCCGCCGCGAACGCCGCGATCTCGGGCGGGTGCTGACGGTACGCGACCGCACCGACCTGGAGCACGTCACCCGCGAACTCGACGCCGTCCGCGGCCTCACCCACGCGCTGCGCGCCCAACGCCACGAATTCGCCAACCGCCTGCACACCCTGTCCGGGCTCCTGCAACTCGGACACACCGACGAAGCGGTGCAGTACCTCCAAGCGCTCACCGAGGGGGCCGGGACCGCGCCGCAGCCCGATGGTCTGCGCGATCCGTTCCTGCGCTCGTTCATGGCGGCCAAGGCCGCGGTCGCCCTGGAGCACGGCGTCCATCTCGCGGTCGGCGACGCCAGTTGGGTCCCCGGGACGGTGCGTTCTCCCGTCGAGGTCACCACGGTTCTGGGCAACCTCGTCGACAATGCCCTCGAAGCCGCCCGGCTGGGCTTCGGGCAACCGCCCGCCGTAGAGGTCGAACTCCTCGCCGACGGCGCCGACTTGCACATCTCCGTCGTCGACTCCGGGGAAGGCGTCGACTCGGCCCGCCGCGAGGCGATCTTCCGCGAGGGCGTCAGCTCGCGCGCCGAGGGAGGCCGCGGACTCGGCCTGCCGATCGCCGTTCAGGCCGCTCGCGGTACCGGGGGCGAGGTGCGCCTCGCCGATCCCGGCGGCGGCGACCACGGCGCGGTCTTCACCGCCCACCTGCGCGGGGTCCTCGCCGCCCCCGAACCCGCGCGAACGGCCGCCGGACCGACCACCGAATGCGGCCCGACCAGGGAAAGCAGCCCCTCATGATCCGCGTCCTCGTCGTCGACGACGACTTCCGCGTCGCCCAGATCCACGCCGGATTCGTCGGCCAGGCCCCCGGGTTCCACGTGGTCGGCACCGCCCGGACCGTCGCGGAAACCCGGCTGCGCGCCCGTGACCTCGGCCCGGACCTGCTTCTCCTCGACGTCTACCTTCCCGACGGGTCGGGGCTGGGGCTGCTCCGCGAACTGGACTGCGACGCGGTCGTCCTCACCGCCGCCTCCGACACGGAATCCATCCGAACCGCCTACCGGAGAGGTGCTCTCGGCTATGTGGTCAAGCCCTTCACGGCGCGTGATCTTGTGGACCGTCTCGCGGCGTACGCGCGTTACCGCAACGTCGTCGGTCAAGGAGGCCAACTCAGCCAGGCCGACATCGACCGCGCCGCCCGCCACCTGCACGGCTCGGACCGCCGTCAGGACGCCCGCGGGGGCTCTTCGGTCACCGCGCGGCTCATCTCCGAGGTCCTGGAATCCGCGGATGCGCCGCAGTCCGCCACCCAGATCGCCGGCCGCCTGGGCATCTCCCGGGCCACCGCCCAACGCCACCTCGGCGCCCTCGCCGAAGCGGCTGTCGTGCGGGTGACCCTCCGCTACGGTGCCGCGGGCCGGCCGGAGCACATGTACGTGTGGACGGGAACCGGGCCGTCGTCCGCCGCCCGGCACGAGCCCGTACACCCCTGAGCGCCGGCCCCCGAACTCCCCGACACCACCTCGGCGCTGACGGCACATCAGGAGTCAGCCGACGCACCAACGTACGGCAAGACCGCGACCGACCCACCGCCGCCCTCGGGCGCTTCCCGGATCACGAGACCGTCCCGACAAGCGCACAGGCGCCACGGCCATAGCCGCCGAGCGCCTAGGACGTCGTGGTGTGCACGCCGGACCCTGGCGTGGTCGCGGTGTCCGGTGGCGTGGGCGTCGTGGTGGGCCGGGGTCTGGACGCCGTCGGGTCCGCGGACACCGTCCTGGTCGCCGGAACTGCCGCCCGCGGCCGGGGAGACCCGCGGGTTTTGGAGGCATCCGCTCGGCTGCCGCGGCCGCCACGCGGATCGCCTCTATCTGTACGGTGCGTTCGTCATGGCCCGGGCGGGTCTGCTCGACGGGCGGGCCGCGACCACACTCTGGATCCTGTCGCACGAGTTCACACGGCGCTTCCCGGGCGTGGAACTGCGCCGCGGCGTGCTCTTCGTCGAGGACGGCCCCATCCTGACCTCCGCCGGGCTGTCCGCGGGCATCGACCTGTGCCTGCACATGGTGCGGTGCGATTACGGCGCTGCCGTCGCGCACGCCACCGCCCGCCTCGTGGTCGCGGCACCGGCCCGGCCGGGCGGACAGCCGCACATCGTGGAGCCCCGCTGCCGCCCGAGCGCGGAGCGGCGTTGGCCGCGACCAGGGCCTGGGCCCTGACCCCCTCCACGAGCCGCTGACCCTCGCCGACCTGGCCCGGCACGCCGGGACGAGTACGCACGCTCACCCGCCGCTTCCACGCGGAGACCGGCACCAGTCCGCTGCAGTGGCTGCTGCGCCAGCGCGTCGACCACGCCCGCGAGATCCTGGAGACGTCGGACCTGCCGCTGCCCCTGGTCGCCCGGCAAAGCGGCCTCGGCAGCGCCGACTCGCTCCGGCACCATCTGGTCTGGCGTGTCGGCCTGATCCCGAGCGCCTGCCGCAGCGTGTACGCCCGCCCGCTGTACGGCACGTGGCGTTCGGCCCCTTCGGCCCCTTCGGCCCCTTCGGCACCGAGGCGACCGCCGTACGCGGCGCCGACACGCACTCCTCCCCGCACTCCCGCCGCCGCGCAGGTGCTGTTGCGCAGGGACCCCGCGCCTGAACCACCGACCGTGACACACGACGAACTCCCGCCTCCGCCTCCGCGCCTCCGCCTCCGCGCCGTCGTCGCCTCCCGAGGAGCAACCGCCCGGCCGCCCGCACCGGCAAGACGATTGCCGCGGGTTTGCGCGTCGCCCTGCTTTCGTTCGTCGTCCTTCGTCAGGCCAACGCTCCAACTCCTCCGGCCCAGCGGGTTTTTCCGTGCTCGGGCGCCCGGTACGGATGTGTGCGATTCCCGGGGCCGTACGGCGATGATCTTCAACATCGTCGCAACAAGCGACGCCTAGTCTCGGAAACGACCCCGGAGGATGCGCCGCGGCGTGTCGTCGCGCGGATGCGCCGCGGACGTATGGGCCGATGTGCCCGCCCCGCCGGACGCGCCCACGGCGGTCGGCACGGATCAGCGCCGAAACGATGGAGGCAGCGATGAGTACGCCGGACACCGCGACCGGTCGCGAACGGCGCGACCCTGTGCCGGAAAGGGCCATCCGCGAGGCGACAGACGGCCCGTGGTGGGTCGGTTTCCAGGCCGGGATCACCGAAGTGCGCGGACGCCTCGCCGCCGCACGGCAGGCGTCCGCGCCGACGGCTCCCGCGCCCGACGTGGGAGCCGCCGCGTCCGCGCACTTGTCGTCCGCGGTCCACGCGATCGTGCAGGCCGACCCGCCGCTGCCGCGGGCGCCGGAGACGCATGAGGAGCGCCGTGCGGAGTCGGTGCGTTCGGACCTCAGGACGACGATCGGGCACGCCGTGGTCCTGGCGGACGGGGACGCCCGCGCGGCCGTCGCGACCGCGGACGCCGTGCCGCCGCGCGTACCGTACATCGGCGAGGACGAGGGCTCTCGTCTCGACGTCGACTACAGCAACCCCCACTTCGGCGCCTACGACGCCGCCCGCCAGACGGTGGCCCAGGGCGCGGAGACGCAACTGGCGGCATTTCAGGACCGTGTCGAGACGGTGAGCACCGCCGTCACTGCGCTTGCGGAGCGGGCGGCTTCCGGCCTCACCCCCGCCGACCGGCTCCGCGCACACGCCCAACTCGGCATCATTCAAGCCCACACGCAGGCGCTTGCCGCGCACTACCGCAACGAGGTCCTGTCCCGCGGCCCCGCACAGGCCAAGACCGCCGAGAAGTCGCCCGGCTGACCGGACGCACCGTGGCCCCGGCCGGTCGCCCGGACGGGGAGGCCTCGGGGCCGGGCGGCCCTTCGTGGCCGCCGAGCCCCGCGAGACGGGGCGGGGGTGCCGGCACGTCCCCCGCCGAGGTGCCCCGGGCCGACACCCCGGAGCACCTCGAACACCGCGCCCTGCACCTCACCGCGTGACCAGGATCGGCGCCGTCCCCGGCAGTACCCGTCCCGGCCGGGCGGGGGCCGAGGTCGCCGCATGGGCCGCGGAGACCGCCGCCGAGCACGGCCACGTCGGCGTCGCACTCGTCGGCCTCGCCGAGCGGGCGCTGCCGGTCTTCGACGAGCCGCGTTCGCCGCTGACGGGCAGCTACGCGGACGCCCACACGCGCGCCAGGGGTGCCCGGGTCGCCGTGTTCGACGCGTACGTGTTCGTGGCGCCGGAGTACAACCGGTCGATGCCCTCCGTGCCGAGGAACGCGATCGACCACCTGTATCGCGAGTGGAACGGCAAGCCCGCCGGAATCGTCTCCTACGGCGGCACCCGTTCCGCGGAGCAGCTGCGTCTCGTTGCCGGAGCACGGCACATGCCCGTCGTCCGCACCGGGGGTCAACCTGTCACCGGCCACCGACTTCGAGGCCTTCACCGACTGGCACAGGGGTGCGGAGTGTCGGAACCAAGGTTTGCCGGACGGCGCCACCGGGAGGTGTTTCCGACGGCGCCGGGCCGCCGGGCCGCTGGCGGCGGGCGGCTGCGGTGTCGTGGTCGGGCTGCGTCAGGGCGTTGTTCGGGTGATGTTCGCGTGGTGGAGGGGGTCTCGGCGGTGCGCGTTCCGGCTCAGGCGGGCGCGGAGTGCGGGGCTTGCGGCGGGAGTCCGGGGGACTCCCGGGTCCCTGCCCTGGCGGCTGCCCGGGTGGCGAGCCAGTCCGCGGTGGCGGGGTCTGCGGGGGTGCAGGTGATGACGTACTGTCCGTCGCCGCCGGTGAGTTGCAGGGGCTCCAGGGAGAAGAGGAGCCGGCCGGCGGCGGGGTGGTTGAGGGTTTTGGCGCAGTGGGAGCGGGCCTGGACGTCGTGGGCGTCCCAGAATCGGACGAAGTCGGGGCAGGCTTCGCGCAGTTCGTCCACCAGCTCGGCCAGTTCGGTGTCGTCGGCGTACTCGGCCGACGCCTTTCGGAGCAGGGCGACCGCGTCCCGCGCGGTGGACTCCCAGTCCGCGTAGTACGTGCGGGACGCCGGGTCAAGGAAGTACAGGCGGGCCAGGTTCCGGTGGGCGCCGCCCTCGAAGTCGGCGATGGCCTCGAGCGCGGCGGCGTTCCACGCGAGGACGTTGCTCAGCCGGTCGACGACGATCGCCGGCATCGCGGGCATCGCGTCGATCATCGCCTTCAGCTGCGGTCGCACGGCGGTCTTCGGCGGTACCGCGGGCGGCTTGGGGCGGGCCAGCCGCTCCAGATGGTCCCGCTCGGTCCGGCCCAGGCGCAGTGCGTCCCCGAGGGCCGCCAGCACGCCGGCCGACGGGTTCACGCCGCGGCCCTGCTCCAGCCGGACGTAGTAGTCGACGCTCACGCCGGCCAGCAGCGCGACCTCTTCGCGGCGCAATCCGCCGACCCGTCGGCCCGAGCCGGGCGGCAGCCCGACATCGCCGGGCCGCAGCCGCGCCCGCCGCGTCCGCAGGAACTCTCCCAACGCCTTCACCCCGCCAGTATCCCCCAGGGGTCAGGGGGGTACTGCGGGACCCGGGGTCGCAACGGGCCTTCCGCGCCCGCGTCGCCCGGCCGAGGCTGATGCCATGACGAACCGAATTGCCCTTGTCACCGGCGCCACCAGCGGAATCGGCGCGGCCGTCGCCGCCCGTCTCGCCGCCGACGGCGCGTCCGTCGCGCTCCTCGCCCGCCGCCGCGACCGCCTCGGGGAGGTCGCGGGGGAGATCACCGCGGCCGGCGGGACGGCGCTCGCCGTACCGGCCGACGTCACCTCGGAGGAATCCGTGGCCGCGGCGGCCGCCGAGGTACGCGACCGCTTCGGCGATATCGACCTGCTGGTGAACAACGCCGGCCTGATGCGGGTCGCCCCCTTCGCGGACGGCTCGCCCGGCGACTGGCGCCGTATCGTCGACGTCAACCTGACCGGTGTCGTCAACGTGACGCACGCGTTCCTCCCGGACCTGCACAGGTCCGCCGCGACCCGCACGACCGACCTGATCAACGTGTCGTCCATCGCCGGCGTGCACGTCAACCCCGGCATGGCGGCGTACGGCGCCTCGAAGGCCGCCGTCAGCCATCTCACCCGCACGCTGCGCGCCGAACTGGCGGGTGCGGGGATCCGCGTGACGAATCTGGAGCCCGGCATGATCGGCGGCACCGAACTCGCCGACGACTTCCCGGACGACCTGCGGTCCAGGGTGGACGACCTCCGCGCGACCCTCCCGGCCGTCCCGGTACACGAGGTCGCCGACCTGGTCGCCTACGTCGTGGGCCGCCCGCGCACGGTGAACCTGCCGCACCTGGTCATCCAGCCTTCGAAGGAGGTCTAGCGCCCCGTGCCGGGGGACCGTGGCCTGGTGCGGTGCGCAACGGCCCCCGGCCCGCCTGCCGGTGCGGCCCGGGTGTATCGGCGCGGCGGAGCCACCGGGGTCCGGTTCACGGCCCGTCCCGCGGCGCGCGGCGGCCGGTCGCACCGCCGCGCGCAGGCGGCTTCGGCGCCTTGGTCACCGGCCCCGGCGAGGCCGAGGCACGCGGCGTCGTGATGTTCCGCTCGCGATCGGCCGCCGCGTCATCGCCGCGGACCTCCCCGGGGCCACCACGCGCGAGGCCGCCCGACGCGCCGCGGAGCACCGCCGCGCCGGCCGGTGCGCATCCCGGCTCCGCGACGTGCGCACCGCGCCGGCCGTGCGGTGGGTGCCGCCGCCCGCTGCCGGTCACCGCCCCGAGGCGTCCGAGCGGACCGGGCGCGGCGGTGGTCGGCGGCGGACGAGCGTACGCGGCAGGCCGCTCCGTCATCCCGTGACCATCGGCGATCGCCGACTACGTTCCGAATTCTTTGCGGGTCGCCCGGAACATATTTCGGTGAACTCTTGACATCCGGTGGCGAGGCTGGACACGATGATCGTGCCAAAGCGCTTTTGCACAACGCTCCCCTCCGGGTACCGCACGGGCATCCGACGGGACCCCGGAGGGGAGGCGAAATTCGTCGCGACATCGGCCGGGAGGCGTTGCCGCATCTGCCAATTCGGGGGTGCGATACGAGGCGCCGGGAACGGGACGACCCCGTTGTCGGGTGGGAATCGACGAAACGACGCGTTTCCCACGGTCAAGCGCGTTGATCGCAATCAGCACCGGAGGAAAGACTGTGTCCCACCGGAATTCGTGCGATCCCATGGCCTCCTCGATCGGCGCCCGCGGACGGACCCGGCGCCGTACCCAGGAACCGCCGTGCCTCGGGGCCGCCTCGCCCGCGAAGGCCGAACGCCCCTCGGCGCGGCGGCCGGGGCCCCCGCTTCGGGGCGGGCCGGGCCGTGCGGACGCGCCGTGCGGCGGTCCGGCCCGCGAGGCGCGCTCCGCAGCGGTCGAGTGGGAGCTGCCGCGCGACCCCGCCGCCGCGGCCATCGCCCGGCGGCGTCTCGGGGATCACCTGGCTGAACTGGGCGTTTCCGAGTTGATCGACGACGGCCGGCTGCTCGTCAGCGAACTCGTGGCCAACGCTTTGGAACACGCGACGGGTGCGATCTCGCTGCGGATTCTCAGGAGCGACGAGGGAGCGCACTGCGAAGTCGTCGACGGCGGCCCGTACCGGCACGCGCCCCCCGGACAGGCGCCGCCCGCCGGGCCGCGGCACGCGGCGGAGGACGCGTCCGAATCCGGACGCGGCCTGCTGCTGGTCGCCGCTCTCGCCGCCGCGTGGGGAATCGAGCCCCGGGGCGCCGGAAAGGCCGTCTGGTTCGACCTGCGCTCCGGATGACCCCCGGCGCTCCGCGGGAAAACCGGTCCGCGCGGCGCCGCCGGCCGCGAAAGCCCCGACACGACCGTGCCCGGCCGCGTGCACCGGGCTCCCCGGAAACTTCCGCAGGAATTCCGGAAACAGAAACAGGAGTCTTGACGAACACGCCGGGCCGCGCACATCATCGACGCCTGCCAAAACGCTTTACCAAAGTGGTCGGAAAACCGCGGAAGACACCCGCCCGGCGCGGCCCGCGGAATAACCTTCGGAGAATCAGTGACAGTATCGGAAAACCCCGCGGACACCCGGTGCTCCAACGACCGGGCACTGCAAAGGCTGTACACGGCCGACCCCGTGCTCGTCGACGTGCGCCCCGCCATCGAGGCCCTCCCCGGAATGACCCGGGACACCGTCCTGGTCTCCGGCCCCCCGCTGCCGTGGAGCGAGTACACCGGTGGCCAGCGCCGGGCCATTCTCGGCGGCGTGGTGCACGAAGGCCTCGCCGCGGACAGCGACGAGGCCGAACTCCTCCTGTCGAGGGGGGTCGTCCGCGTGGACGGCTGCCACGACTTCGGCTGCGTCGGCTCCGTGGCCGGCATCACGACCGCGTCCATGCCCGTGCTCGTGGTCGAGGACGCCGAGTCGGGCCACCGCGGCCACTGCACGCTGTTCGAGGGCGAGACGCGCGGGCGGCTCAATTACGGTGTCTTCGACCCGGCTGTGGATGCCAACCTGCGCTATCTCGCGGAGGTGATCCGCCCGCTGCTGGCCGCGGTCGTGCGCGCCTCGGGCGGAATCCCTCTCAAGCCGATCATGGAGCGGGCGCTGCGGCAGGGCGACGAACTCCACAGCCGTACCGCGGCGAGTTCCCTGCTCTTCCTCCGGCAGATCGCGCCGGCGCTGCTCGACCTCCCGCCCGCCGACGCCCGCGTGCTGATGGCCTACCTCACCGCGGGGGACTACTTCTTCCTGCGCCCGGCGATGGCCGCGAGCAAGTCCATGGCGGACCGCATGTCCGGCGTCCGGGGCTCCACCGTGGTGACGGCGATGGCGTTCTCCTGCAAGGAGTTCGGAATCCGCGTGGCGGGGCTGGGAAACCGCTGGATCCGCGGCCCCTTGCCAAACGTGGAGACCAGCCACTTCTTCCCCGGCTTCACACGGGACGACATCGAAGTGATGGGCGGCGAGAGCGTCATCACCGAGGTCTGCGGGCTCGGTGCGTTCGCCCAGGCGAACGCCCTCTCGTTGCAGGCGTACCACGGCGGCTCGGCGGACAGCATGATCGACCGCAACCTGCAGATGTACGAGATCACCGCGGGCGAACACCCCTCGTTCACCCTCCCGGTGTTCGGGTACCGCGGCAGCCCGGCGGGAATCGACGTCGCCAAGGTCGCCGAGACCGGGATCACGCCCGCCATGAACGTGGCACTCGCCGCGAAGAGCGGCGGCCAGATCGGCGCCGGATCGTTCCGCGCACCGCTGGCACCCTTCGCCCGCGCCGCCGAACTGCTTGCCGCTTCCTCGTGAACTGAGCCCGCTTTCCCCGTCATTCCGACCGATGCCTCCGGCGCGACGCCGCGGCCGGGCCGGTCCCCATCCCCAAGGAGAACCACCGTGGACACGGTGTACACGATGACCGCAGAACACACCACGCTCGCCCGGAGCCTGTCCGAGCGGGGGGTGAAGTACGCGCTGGCCGCGTGGATCGACGTGCTCGGCCGCGCGAAGTCCAAGGTCGTCCCGGTCGACCACCTCCCGAACCTGATCGCCGGTTCCGAGCGCTACACCCCGCGGGGGATGGGCGGCCTCGGCCGTATGAACCCCGTCGAGGACGAGAGCGTCGGGCTTCCCGACCCGTCGACCCTGAAGATCCTGCCGTGGGACCGCCGCGTCGCCTGGATGGTGGCCGACCTGCGCCAGGGAGGCACCACGCCGTTCGCCCTCTGTCCGCGGTCCGTGCTCAAGCGGCAGGTCGCGGTCGCCGAGAGCATGGGCTTCGTCGCACAACTCGGCGTCGAACCCGAGTTCTACGTCTTCAAGCCCGAGTCCTTGTCCGGCGACCGGCTGATCCCCATGGCCCTCAGCGAGGAGATCCAGCCGTCTCCCGCCTACGACGTCCAGTCCGCGCTCGACTCGATGCCGTTCCTCGACCGGGTCGCCGACTACATGCGGGAACTGGACTTCGGACTCTTCTCGTTCGACGCCGAAGGCGGCGAGGGCCAGTACGAGTTCGACTTCGCCCACGCGCCGCTCGTGGAAACCGCGGACCGCATGACCCTCTTCCGGCTCCTCGTGCGACAGGCAGCCGCGGAATGCGGCCTCCTGGCCACCTTCATGCCCAAGCCGACCGCCGAACTGTGGGGATCCGGCGCCCACTTCAACATGAGCCTGGAGGACCAGGACGGCGAAAACCTCTTCCGCACCGACGGCACCGGGCCCGAAAGCTGGTCGAAGCTGGCCTATCAGTTCACCGCCGGCGTCCTGGAACACGCCCCGGCACTGACCGCGCTCGCCAACCCCACGACCAACTCCTACCGCCGCCTGGTGGACAGCCTCGCCGACGGCCAGGTGTCCTGGGCCCCCACAAAGATCAGCTACGGGTTCAACAACCGGTCGTGCATGCTGCGTCTGCCCGCCAACCGGCCCGCGATCGAGAACCGCGCCGTGGACAGCGCGGCCAACACGTACCTGGTGGCCGCCTTCATGCTGGCCGCCGGACTCGACGGCATCCGGCGCGGACTCGACCCTGGGGACGCCCGCGACGACATCGCGTACATGGCCGGAATCCCGACGCTGCCGCGCACACTCGCGGACGCCGTGGAGGCCTTTGAGCAAGACCCGCTGACCCACGAGGTGTTCCACGACGACTTCATCCGCGACTACAGCGAGATGAAGCGCTCCGAGTGGCTGCGCGATCACCTCGAGGTCACCGACTCGGAACGCCGCGCCTACCTGCTGAACCTGTGACGACCGTCGGCATCACCGCGGGGGCGACGCGGTCACAGTTCGCCGTCTCACGCCACTTCGTGGACGCGGTCCTGGAGGCCGGCGGGACACCGGTCCTGGTGCCGACGTCCCACGGCCACCACCGTGCCCTGCTGCGCACGGTCGCGTCGGTCGACGCGCTGCTGGTCAGCAGCGGCGGCGACATCGGCCCGAGCCTGTACGGCGCCGCGACCGAGGCCACCTTGGACTCGGTCGACCTCGCCCGCGACTCCCTGGAGATCCTCGCCGTCCGTACGGCGATCGCGCAGGGGATACGCGTCCTCGGGGTCTGCCGGGGAGCGGAGCTCATGGCGGTGGCCACCGGAGGCACGCTCGTCCAGGACCTCCCCGCTCACGGATTCCCGCCGCATCTGGCGACGGGCCACGACCGCGAAACCGCCCAGCTCACGCATTCCGTGAAAGTCGATCCCGACAGTCTGGCGCACCGGGTCATCGGAAAATGCGATGCCGTGAACTCACATCATCACCAGGCCATATCCCATCCCGGAAAAATCCTCGTGCCCTCGGCATGGAGCGAGGACGGGGTCATCGAAGCCGTGGAGGCGGAAAGAATGCTCGGCGTACAGTGGCATCCCGAGATCATGCACGCACACAGTGGAGAGCACCTGGGAGTTTTCCAATGGCTGGTCTCCGGTGACAGAGGACTGGAACGGTGAAGCCACGCACCGGCGCTCGGCGGGCCGACACAGCACAGGACGCCCCACCTGACGACCGCGCCGGGCGCGGGGCCCTCAGCATCGAACAATGGGGCATCGACGCGATTCCGGAAGACGAACAGAATTCCCATCCCCGCAATCTGTTCACCATTCTCTCGGGCGGCAGCCTCACGTTCAGCGTCATCATCATCGGCTGGTTCCCCATCAGTTTCGGCCTGAGCTTCTGGCAGGCCGCCACGGCGGTGATCGCCGGATCGGCCGTCGGTGCCGCGCTGCTGGCGCCCATGGGTCTCATGGGTCCGCGCACCGGCACCAACAACCCCGTCTCCAGCGGGGCGTACTTCGGGGTCGCGGGCCGGCTCATAGGATCGCTCCTCGAAGCGACCGCGTCGCTCGCGTTCGCGGCACTCAGCATCTGGACCGGCGGCGACGCCCTGGCGGGCGCGCTCTCGGCGTTCTTCGGGATCGAAGACTCCACGGTCCCGCGGCTCGTCGCTTACGGGGTGCTCAGCGTGATCGTGGCCCTCGTCTCCGTACTCGGGCACAGCTGCATGGTCGCCGCGCAGCGCTTCATGATCCCGACCGCGGGGCTGTGCCTCGTCGTCGGCCTCTTCGTGTACGGCGGCGACTTCGACGCCTCGTACGCGGGCACCCACCATGACGAGTTCGGATCCGCGCCGGCCACCTGGCTGGTCTCGGCGGTGCTGTGCGCCTCGACGGTCGCGTCCTACGGCGCGTACGCGGGAGACTGGACCCGCCACATCTCCCGGAAGCTGCATGCCGACAAGTCGATCGCGCGGGCGTTGTTCCTCGGCGGGCTCTTCGGCATGGGAGGCCCCTTCATGTGGGGGACGTTCGCCTCCGCGGCCACCGTCTCGGGAGGGCACGCCGAGACGGACACGCCGTTCGTGCTGGCGCTGGTCGACGGTGCGCCGCTGTGGTTCGTCCCCGCGCTCATCTACCTCGGCCTGGCGTCCGGCACCGCCCAGGCGGTGATCAACACGTACGGCACCGGCCTCGACACCTCCGCCATCGTGCCGCACCTGAACCGGATCCAGGCCACGCTGGTGGCCTGCGTGTGCTCGACGGCGCTCGTGTACATCGGGTTCGCGAGCGACGCGGTGAACTCCGCCGTGGGCGTCTTCCTGCAACTGCTGGCGTCCTTCACGGTCCCGTGGATCGTGATCGTCATCATCGGCCACTTCCGCCGCGGCGGCTTCTACGACCGCGACGCCCTCCAGGTGTTCAACCGCGGTCAGAGGGGCGGCATCTACTGGTTCTGGCACGGCTTCAACCTCCGGGGCCTGCTCACCTGGGCCGTCGCGGTCACCTCCGGTCTGCTCTTCGCCGGCAACACCTGGTTCGTGGGCCCGGGCGCGGGGCTGGTGGACGGCGCGGACATCGGGTTCCTCACCGCGGGCGCCACGGCGGCGGCCGTCTACCCGCTCGTGCTCCGCATCTGGCCCGAGCCCGCGGCGATGTGCGGTCCGGGAGCCGCCGGCCCGGCGGTGACCCCACCGGCGATCGGGCCCGCGTACGTCGGCGGGAGCGGACCGCCCCACCCCGGCGCCCACGACGGCGAGCGCACGTAGGATGACTGCTCAGCGCACTTGTCGTCCGGCCCGAGGGAAACGTGCCCACCACCATCCACGACGTCGCCGACGCGGCCGGGGTGTCCATCACCACGGTCTCCCACGTGTTGAGCGGACGCGGTCGCGTATCCCAGAAGACGCGGGACCTGGTGCTTCGGAAGGCGAACGAGCTCGGGTACCGCGCGAATGTCCACGCCCAGCAACTGGTCACCCGCAGGAGCCGTACGCTCGCGGTCCAGATCGCGAACTCGGTCGAGCCCACCAGCGCCAACGCCCTGGTGCCGAACTCCGAGTACTTCCTCGAAGTCCTCAACGGAGCGATGGACGCCGCCGCCGCGCGTTCGTACGCCCTGATCCTGGTGCCGCCGGACGTCGCCGTCGTCAACCTGCGCGAGTTCGCGGTGGACGGCCTGATCCTCGTCGACCCGCTCGGCAACGAGTCGGTGTTCTCCGACGCGTGGGACAGCCGCACCCCCGTCGTGACGACAGGCCGCCCGCTGGACGGGCGCTGCCGCGTCGACGCGGTCGTGGACAACGACCTGTCGGGTGCGGCGATGCTGATGCTGGACCACCTGCGCGCGCAGGGCTACCGCCGGCCGGCGCTGATCACCACGGAACCCGTGCGCTCCTACACCGCGGACATCCTCGCGGGGTACCGGGCGTGGGCGGCCTCCCGCGGAGGAGAGGCCGTCGTGGTCACTGTGGACGAGCGGCCCAGCCGCGAGGACGCGGGGCAGGCACTCCAGACCCTGCTGCAACGCGACGACCCGCCCGATGTGATCTTCACCAGCTCGGAGCACCTGGCGGTCGGCGTCCTCCAGGCCGCTCAGCGCCACGGCCTCCGGGTGCCCGAGGACCTGGGGATCTGCAGCGCGGTCGACAGCGGCCTGCTCCAGCTCATCACGCCGCAGGTGACCGGGATGTTCGTGCATCCCCGCCAGGTCGGCCGCGAGGCGGCGAAGGCGCTGGTGGACCTCATCGAGGGGTCCGGCGCCGCCGCCTCGATCGAGGTGCCCGTGCGCCTGAACATGCGGACGTCCACGAACCTCGCGGCGGGCGCGGCCGGGACCTGACGCCGGCGGACCGGCTCGGACTCGACACCGCCGACTTCGGCCTTGACAACACCTCGGGTACTCGGCAACCGTTGTCAACGGTTGCCAAAGCGCTTTTGCTCATCTGCGATCGACACGCGAAGAACCAGGAAGAGGACGCAATGAAAGTACTGGCGATTCTGGGAAGCGCCCGGCGGGACGGAAACTCGCGAACGCTGGCCGACGCCGCCGTGCGAGGCGCCCGAAAAGCCGGCCACGACGTCGAAACCGTGCATCTCTCCGACTACATCGAGGGAATGCTCGGAGACTGCCGGCAATGCCGCCTGGCCGACGGCAGTTGCGGAATCAAGGACAACTACGAGGACCTTCTCGTGAACCGTGTGGTGGAGGCCGACGCGCTCATCATCGCCACGCCGTTGTACTGGTACGGGATGTCCGGGCGGCTCAAGACGTTCTTCGACCGCTTTTTCTGCTACACCTCGAACAGTTCCCCGCACCAGGACGCCGTGACCAAGGGCCTGACGAACAAGCGCGTCGCCGTGGTCGTCTCCTGTGAGGAGAGCTACCGCGGCGCCACCGTCGGGCTGGTGACCCAGTTCCAGGAGATCACGCGCTACCTGCACCAGGAACTGGTCGGCGTCGTCATCGGTGTCGGGAACAGCCGCGGGGAGGTCGCGTCCGACCCGGGCCGCCCCCTCGACGCGGCGGAAGACCTCGGCCGCCGCCTCTTCGACATCCGCGTCACGGACTACCGGATCGACACACCGCGGTCCAACCGCGTCTGGGCCACATCTCCCGCCGCTGCCGGTGCCCACGCGGACGACGCGGACGACGCCTAGGTTCTGATCCGGGCTCGGAGCTGGATGAAGAGTGCTGCGATGGTGACGGTGTCGAGGCAGACGTCGGCGTGGTTGCCGTGGCGGGGGCGGCGGCCTGGTGGTTCGCGAGTCGGTTCTCGGTGCGATCGACGACGGTGCGGATGCGGCAGCGGCCGGGGGCGAAGCCGGTGCGTCGGCCGCCGCGGGGTCCGCGGCGGCGCCGGTTCCCGCGGTGGTTCCCGGGGTTTCGGGGCGGTGGGCGGGGTTCCGCGGTGCCGCGGGGGGTCTCGGTCGTGGTGGGAGCCGCACGCCGTGTCCGCGGCCACGTTCGCGGGCCGGGCGCGGGGTCCGCCCGGTCCGGTCCTGGGGAGCCCTGATCCCGGCCGTGACCGCTTCGAACCGCGGGGCGCCGCCGCGCGGGCCGGGGCACAGGACGAGCGGGAGCGCGCGGCAGCGCCGTCCGCGACACGGTGGATCCCGGTCGTGACCCCGCCCCGGGAACGGCCGAGCCACTCACCTCCCACGGCACCTCCACGAGCCGGTCCGCCTGACCGGACCGCATCCGCTCGTCCCGGTTCGCGCCCGTCCCGGCCCCGTCATGGACGGGCGGTGACGAGCGCGGGGCGCCGGCGGCGCGGTGACGGGCACGGGCGGTCGTGGCGTGGTGCCGGGGTACCTGTTCGCCACGGCCGGTCGGCTGTCGGCGGTCGTCGGTTTCGGCACTTGCGCCGTCGGCGGCCCCGTCTGCGGCCTCGTCGTGGGCTGGACCTGCTTCATCGGGGAGGAACGGCAGGTCTTCCGGTGGGCTGCGGGCCTCGCGGACGACGCCTGGCGACGGGTGCGCGGCTGGGTCGTCGGGGAAGTCGCTCGTTTCCCTGGCCGGTCAGCGCGGCCCTGAGCGCGAAGGGTTCCACGAGCGGGTCCTGGTCCAGGTCCTCGGTGATCCGGGCGTGCGGTGACCCGGGCGGATCGCCCGGGTGATGGCGAACCACCCGGAGGGGGTGAGCGCGGAAGAGTTCGCGGCCGAAACCGGGTGCGGTCGTGCGCGCCAGGGAGCCGGTGCGTGCCCAGCGCGGTCCGGTTCATCCTCATATCCCCGTGTGTCGTCCTGGTTTATCGCCCTCTTGTCCGCGGCGCTGTCCAGGCGGTTTTGCCGCGCACCGGGCGCGTATCTGTGCCGGCGCGGTGCGCACCTGTCCCCGTGGGGGCGTTCCCGGGGTATCGGGTGCGCGGGTACGGGTCGGGTGCGGGTGTACCCGGAGGCAGGGAGCGGGGCGGGTGTACCGGTTCCGGCGCCGGTGCGCACCTCGCTCGGTTGGCAGGACCACGTCCTCGTCCCGCTCGGCTACGACGTCCACCCGATGCCGGAGATCGCCGCGTTCCAAGGCGGCAACAAGGGCTGCACCTTCACCGCCGACCAGCGCGCCCACTACCTGCGCACCCTCGACAACCGCGACCGCTTCCCCCGCCGGCCAGGCCTTGCGCGAGCACCCGGGGGTTCCTGCTGGTGAAGTGTTTCTTCTTTCTCGCGCTGATGCGCCCTGCCGACCCGGCCGCGCGTCCGGGCAAGCACCTCAAGTGGCAGTACCGCCGGGCCCTGTTCACCGAAGGACTGGCCCCGTATGAGTCGACCCGCACGATCGACACCGCGGCCTTCCCCACCCTGGCCGACTTCACCGCCCGACTTACCCAGGCCCCCCCGGCGGTCCGTGACCGCGACTACCTCCTGGACCGCCACGGCGTCGTCTTCAAGGTCATCGGCGACGTCCACCCCGACAGCCACGACCTCGGCTACGTCAAATACCACCCCGACCCCAAAGGCGACCGCAGGCTCTTCGGCGACCGGTGTCGGCAGAACACCATCGTCGCCAAAAGCTTCGGGATCCTCGCCGACCGGCCCGAGCGGTACCTCTACTCACCTGTCCTCGGCTGCGTCATCACCGGCCTGCCGCGCCAGGACATCACCCGCCACTACTCCGCCCGCCAGGCGCTGCGCCTCCTCCACCACGACCGCCGCCTGGCCGGACCCACCCGGTCAGCCGCGACCTTCTCGCGATCGTCGACCGCATCACAAAGACCGGGCACGCGGAACTGTTCGGTGTCACCGGCTCGTTCCTCGTCGGCTGCTGCAACGCCCGCTCCGACATCGACCTCGTCTGCTACGGAACCGCCGGATACGACGCCGCCCGCCGCCTGTTCAAGAAACAAGCGCCTGATCCGCCCGTACGCGGGTGACGACCTCATGCGTCTGTACCTGCGGCGCGCCGAGTACCCGGAAGGCAGCGCCTTCGACGCGCTGATCCGCCAGGAGCGGCGGGCGCAGCCCCGATCGTCACGCCCCGGCGGCCTGGATGTGCAGGTCCGGTCCCAATCGCCTCGGCGCGGCCCCTGGACTTCCGGGGGGTTCTAACGTTGTGGAACCGCGATTCATGGGGGGAACCATGTCGTCAGGAAATCCACCACCGCCGCCGCCGTACGGGCCGCCGCCCGGCTCCGGTCACCCGCCGCGGGCCCCTTGGTGGCCGCCTTCGCCGCCCTCGGCGTCGATGTCGCCGGCACGGCAGCGGCTGATGTACCGCGTCTACCGGGGTCTGCTGGTGTCCGTCGTGCTCCTGCTCCTCGCGTCGGGAGTCCTCGCCGTCGTGGCGGTCGTGCGGGGCGATGACGAGGACGACGGGCCTCGCCAGGAGGTCCGCTGGGCGGTCCCGGCACTCAGCGACGCGGACTTCGCCCGAGCGGTGCGGGAGCATTACCTCGCGTCCGGCCGGCGCGAACTCACCGTGCTGGCGACGATGTCCGACGCGGAGATCGCAGCCGAGGGCCGTACCGCGTGCGAGCGGAAGATCGCCGATGACGACGTGGACTCGGTGAGGGATCTGTGGAACCGGCGGGGTGGGGACGACGTCCGCACGTGGGAGCAATACGTGACGATCGTCGACCGTGCCGGGGCGCTGATGTGCCCGTACTACGACGTGCCCGACTGACGAGAACACCGAAGGGGACGCGAACAGCCGTGCCGCCGCGCCCCCTTGGCGGTGTCGCTTGGGAGACGGCTGGGCGGATGGTGTGTGAGGGACTGGTGCGTGCGGCGTATACGCGGACGCACGTCGACAGTCGCGAGCGGTGGTCTGCCGTCGAGGGCGACCATCTGGCGGGGCACGTGAACGGTTGGCGTGGCGCGGCCGTGGACGGCCACCTGTTCCTGACAACGGGCACGCACACCGGTTTCGTCCCGCTGACGATCGAGACCCACGAGCACGAGCCCGACGTCGACGACCGGTGGGAGGAGGCGGTCGAGGCGCCGTTCACGCCGCGGTCGCGGACAGTGCGGGCTGTCGCGGTGGGGCGACGCGGACGCGCGGTCCGACGCATCGCTCACCGGCCCTCCAGCGGGCAGCCCTTGGCTCGCCACCGCGGCGGCTCGTGCCGCCGGCAGGTAGGGCAGCGAGCTTTACGGGACTTGTGCGCGACTGAGATCCCCTCCGGTGTGCACCTGTTCACCGCCCTTGCCGAGGACGTCACCGCGTTCGCCGCCCTCGACGGCCCCGGCATCCGGCCGCCGGTCCCGTCGGGCGTGTACGCCACGCCGACTACGGCAGTGGCGGCGGTGGAGTATCCGGCCGCGTCCCCCGGGCTGTCGCCTGGGCTTCGCGGACGCGCTTGACCAGCATCAGCGCCAGGATCCCGGCAGGCACCAGGAGCGCGTAGGCGACCCCGGTCAACCGGTCGCCGGTCTCCCAACCAACGAAGTCCGGGGCATCCGTCAGCCGAGGCATGCCGATGTCCGGACCGCCGTGGCCCCGATGGATCGTTCCCAAGACGTAGCACACCTGCGCGCCGAGGAAGCACAGCCACCAGAAGAAGACGAGCAACTGCCCTTCGGATCGGCGTACTTCGCCGACGTGGGGTTCGGAGCCGCGGACGATGTCCCCGGCGACCCGCAGGGGCATCCACAGGTTCGCCACCGGCACGAACCAGCCCGCGACCGCCCAGTCGGTTGCCCTCCTCGCCGTGGCCGCCGTGGAAAGCAACCCGCTCACCGTGCACGGCTACGGCATGGGCGCCGCGTATGCGGTTCGCCCGTACGTTGACCGGCCGATCGGTGCGGTCGGGGCGTATCTCGACGAGCGGGAAGTCCGTGTACGGGCAGGCCCAGGCGGTGGTGCCCGAGACGTTCAGGGCGTAGCAGCCGAATCGGGATGTGGGCGTTGTCTGACGTCCGGGTGAGTCGGCCCGTGGCGCTCCAGCGGCGGATTCCGTCCGGGGTCTCGTCGAAGTGGCCGCCCCAGATGTGGCCAGCCTCGTCCACGAGCAGGTGCTCCCGACGGAGAACGACGAGGTCGCGCGACCGAGCGCATCGAAGACCTGGACCCGGTTCGCGTCCACGTACCGGCGGGTGCGCGACGCGGCGACCGCGAACCGCCGTCGGGCAGGCGGTCCAGGCGCGGCCAGTGGGCTCGCACGGCGCTCAGCTCGGTGAGTTCGACCGGGCTGCGGAGCGCGTTCGGCAAGCAGCCAGTGGGCGACGCCGAAGACGTCGACGGCACTGGTCAGGACGTGGCGGTCGTGGTGTGGTTCAGGGAGGCGGGCGTAGGGAACGAGGGCGGTCTTCCGCACGGGCCGCTCTCCTGAGCGGGTTGTCGGTCACTGCCCATCGTGATTGCGGTGAGCGGCGGCCGGCGGCGCGCGGGCGGTGGAGAGCGAAGCGGGGCGCCTGGGCACTGTCCCGCGGATCATGCCCCGGGGTCGTGGAACTGGAGGTCGTAGAGGTAGGAGCGGTCGTTTTTGAAGCTGCGCCAGACGGTGGCCGGAGGTTCGGGTCCGTCCGCGCGGCTGCCGACGGGGTGCGCGGTGACGAGGCCGTCAGCGATCTTGCAGTGCCAGCCGTCGGCAGGCGACCAGACGCACCACACGTTTCCGTCCGTTCGGCGGTAGGCGGGACGGCCGTCGTGCTCGCCGTCGCGGTCGAACCGGTAGCGGAGCCCGTCGATGTGGCGCACGAAGGTAAAGGACGCACGTGCTGTCATACCTTCGGCACTGTAGGGGAGACGCTGCCGGGGATGAGGAGTCCCGGGCACAACCAGATGCGGGGCGCAACTCGTGGGCGGAGGCAGAGTCGGACCGCGGCGACGGTGAAGGTGCCGCGGAAGACGCAGGCCTTCCGGCCGTAGCGCGTGGCGATGCCGCGCCGCGGGCTTTGAGTCTGTTGATCAGGCGTTCGACGGTGTTGCGATCGCGGTAGAGGCCGGTGTCGTGGGTGACGGGGCGTCCGCCGCGGCTGCCCTTCTTCCTGCGGTTGGCCGCCTGGTCGGCTTTCACCGGGATGACGGCCTTGATTCCGCGTCTGCGCAGGTAGGCGCGGTTGCCGCGGGAGGAGTAGGCCTAATGGGAAGCGAAGGCCGGCGGTAGCTGGGCTTCCGGGGCGCGAGCCGAGCCTTTGAGTATGCCCGGGCCTGAGTGGGCGGTTCGTGAATTGATGTCCGTTTCAGGGTGAGGTTGGAGCGGGGCTGCTGGTCCCGGGGTTTGTCGGTTGCTGCTTCGTGGTGAAGCTGCCGGTGTCGACCTCGGTGAGGACGCCGAGCTTGACTAGGCGTTTCAGCTTGGCTCGGGTGCCTTCGATGTTCTTCGGGAGGAGTTCGTGGTCGAGTGCTTCGCAGATGTCTCGGGCTCGCAGCGGGCTGTCTGCCTCGTTGCAGACGTTGAGGATGCGGGGGTAGCCGGGGGGTCGGGCAGGTCGGGTGAGGGGCTTCGGGTGGGGATTCGGTCGGCGAGAGCGGTGACGGTCGTGCGGGTGATCGCGAGGTGTTCGAGGTGGGTCTCGGCGGCCCGCAGCCGACTCTGCAAGTCGGCCATCTCGGTGCGGAGTTCGTCGGCCAGCAAACGGGCGGCGTCCTCTTGGACGCCGAGTGCGTCGAGCAGCGGCTCGATGTTCACGCCGGCACCGCCTGCGGTTCGCGCCAGGTGGGGGTGTTCGCGCCGGTGAGGCGGCGGATCATGACGTGGGACATTGCCCAGCGGACGCGTGAGGCGGACGAGGCCGGGAGGTGCTCGTAGTCACGGACCAAACGCCGGTGCAGTATCAGGACCGCGTAGGTCTGCTCGACCCTCCACCGCTTCGGCTGGGGCAGGAACCCCCGGTGGCCGGGGGTGCTTCGACGATCTCGACGTCGATGCCCAGGCCGGCGCCGTGGTTGACGACCTGGTTCTTGAAGCCCTGGTCGACCAGGGCTGTGCGGACGGTGTCGCCGGTGTGCTCGGCGACCTGGTCCAGCAGGGCGGTGCCCGCGGCGTTGTCGTGGGTGTTCGCCGCGACGACGACCACGGCGACGACCAGGCCGAGGACGTCCACGGCCAGGCCGCGCTTGCGGCCGGGCACCTTCTTGGCCGGGTCGTAGCCGGTCGTGGCGGCGGGGACCCCGGCGGCGACGCGGACACTCTGGGTGTCCAGGACCACCAGGGTCGGGTCCTCTAATCGTCGGGCGCGTTCCCGGACCTGGCAGCGCAGGAGTTCGTGGACGACCCGGTCGGTTCCGTCGTCGCGCCAGGCCGCGAAGTAGTAGTACGTCGCGCTCTTGGGCGGAAGGTCGTTCGGGAGGTAGGCCCACTGGCAGCCGGTCCGCCCCTGGTAGAGGATCGCGTTCACGATCTCCCGCATGTCGTAGGCGCCTTGATGACCGCTGACGGAGCGGTGCCGGTCCTTCCACGCGGTGATCACCGGCTCGATCAACGACCATTGCTCGTCCGACAAGTCACTGGGATACGGCTTGCGTTCGCTCACATCATCAGACCAGCAGATCAGCAGCCACGGGCCGACGGATTCGCGCCCGGTCCACACCATCAGGCGACCACAGAACAACTCAAAGACTTACAGACCGCCCGCTGAGAGCCCTGTTGACAAGACGAGGCTGGCTCGCGCCCAGCGGTGTGGCGTGGGTGTTCGAGACTGCGTGCAGGTCCGTCTGCGCGGTTATCGAAGTAGTCCGGTTGGTGCACGGGGTCCGTCTGCGGCTTCCAGGCGGTTTGCTGTTCGTTGTCCGAGCCGGTTGTGCGGATCACCTCTCAGTTCTGCCTTGAGCTTTCAGCTCTGACGCGGACCGAGGGCCGTGTGACTCGCTGGGGTTGCGAACGGCTGGTGGGATGACGTGCCTTGAGCACTTCCATTAGGGAGCACGCGCACCCTGCACAGGCTCTGACCTGGGAAGAGACTCGTCACGAGGGAGGGCCGGATGGAGATCACCGGGTTGCCGACGCCAGTGTTCTGCGGGGTGGACTGGGCGGAAGACCATCACGACATGTCACTGGCCGATGCGAGCGGAAAGCAACTCGCCAAGGTGCGGATCGGTGACGATGCTGCAGCGTTTGCCCAGTTCATGGCCCTGTTGGCCGAGCACGGCGACAGTGAGGACTCCCAGATCCCCGTGGCGATCGAGACGTCACGCGGACTGCTTGTCGCGTGCCTTCGGGCCACCGGCCGGCCGGTCTTCGCGATCAACCCGTTGGCCGTGGCCCGCTACCGCGACCGCCGCTCCGTCGCCCGCAAGAAGTCAGACGCCGTCGACGCCGCGGCCCTGGCCAACATTCTGCGGACCGACATGGCCGCCCACCGGCCACTGCCCGCGGACTCCGAGCTCGTTCAGGCCATCGCCGTCCTCGCCAGGGCACAACAAGACGCCGTCTGGGCCCGCGGCCAGGCTCACAACAAGCTTCGCTCCCAGCTCAGAGAGTTCTACCCGGCGATCCTCGACGCCTTCGCCCCTCACAAACACGGCCTGTGTTCAAGGGAAGCCCGCAGCATCCTGGACGCAGCACCCACCCCCACCCTGGCTGCGAAGCTGACGCGGCGGCGTCTGCAGTCGCTGCTCAAGCAGGCCGGCCGGGTCCGCGGCATCCAGGCCGAAGCCGAAAGGTTCCACGAGGTTTTCAGACGCGACTACCTCCACCAACTCCCGCAGGTCGAGGCTGCTCTCGGGCACCAGACCACCGCTCTGCTCAGGCAGCTGAATACCGCCTGTGACAACGCTGACCAGCTTGAAGAAGCCGTCACGCAGGCCTTCGATGAGCACCCGGACGCGCCAGTCATCCGCAGCTTCCCGGGTCTCGCCGCACTGACCGGCGCTCGGGTCCTGGGGGAGATCGGCGATGACCGGACCCGCTTCGCCAGTGCTGGATCATTGAAGGCCTACGCGGGAAGCGCTCCGGTCACCAGGGCCAGCGGCAAGAGCTGCAAGGTCATGAGCCGGAAGGTCAAGAACCAGCGACTGGCCGCCGTCGGCTACGTCTGGGCCTTCGTGTCTCTCACCCGGTCGCCAGGTGCCAGAGCCCACTACGACCGTCGGCGAGCAGCCGGCGACCGTCACGTAGCCGCACAGCGGAACCTCTTCAATCGCTTCATGGGCATGCTGTTCCACTGTCTCCAGAACGGTCACACCTACGACGAAACAATCGCGTTCCCGCAGTCCCCAAACGGACATATCGCAGCGACAGCTGGACGCTTATCCGCGTGGGATGTCTTGTCTGCCGCGACCGCGTCCGGGCGAGTGCGCGGGCGGCCCGCCGCGCCGCGCACCCGGACTTTGTCCAGCACGTGGGCGAACTGCGGGCTGTCGGCGGCCTGCCCCTCGGTGAGGACGAACGCGCGGGGGCGGCAGCGCCGGTCCCGGCGAGGTGGACCTTGCCGGTCAGCCCGCCGCGCGAGCGGCCGAGTGCCGCGGCCTTCAGCCGCGCGCGGTGGCGGCGCCGGGCCCGTCGGGCGGTGTCCGCCTCGGGTCCGGCGTGTTCGCTTTGCGCCTTCCGCGAGCCCCCTGTGTGTGCCCCGACGCCTGCTCCAGGGCCGCGAGGACGTCCTCGCCGACCCGCATGCCCGCCGCGTCGTGGTGGGCGCGGACGACCGTGGAGTCCACGCTGACCAGCGACACGTCCACCTGCCCCCGGCGGGCCGCCTCCGCGATCGCCCGGTCCATCAGGGCCTCGAAGACCCCCGCGTCCCGCCACTGGCGGAGTGAAGTAGGCCGCCGACGAGGTGCCCGTGGCGCGGGTCCTTTTCCGACGGCCCCTTCCCGAACGGTGCGGGCTGTGAAGTAGGCCGTCGGCGAGGTGCCTCTGGGGGAGGTCCTTTTCCGACGGCCCCTTCCCGAACCGGGCATGCGACGTTAATCGCACCCGGCTCTCCAGTGTCTTTCTCTCTCATGAATTCTGCCGCGAAGGACGACCGCTGTAGTGGATTCCTTCGTGGCAGACACGGCAGACGACCAGGGTCTTCCGACGACGCGCGGCCATCATCTGAGCCCAGGCAGGCTTGACAGCCCGCCCCCGAACGTTCAGGTCCTTCAGGTGCCGAATGTGGTGCACTTCAACACCTTCATGAGACCCGCACATCTCGCACGTATCAGCAAGCAGGCGCTTTACAATCTCATTGCGCCCGCTGTTCCATACCTGCGCCGGTTGGTCGTCGAGGCTTCCAATCTTGATCTTTCGTTTCAGTGATATTCCACCCCATTGCGCCACCAGCGGACGCTTTCCCTCGCCACGTTGGACGGTGACCTGGAGCCCCTTGCGGGGACCTTGGTCAGTCTTCAGTACGGTCCGGTAGCGCCGATAGACCATGGAGACACGAACGCGATACTTCCGCGCCAGTGTTTTGGTCAAGGAGCGTTCCATTACGTACTTCAGCCGTCCGAGACGGTGAAGGTTGAAAGCGAGCTGGTAGTAACCGGCGATCCCACGGAACTCGGCCTGGTACTGGGCGACGATAGAAAAATCGCTGTTGACCGTGCGTTCGGTCCGCCGGATCGGTCGGCCGTGGTGCATATAGGGGCGGCACTTGGCGCGGATGACGTCAGCAGGCACTTTCAGCCCGACCTGCGCGTTGATGCTGCGCTGACCGCGATGGTCGTGCTTGGTGTCGTTGTCCAAGACCACGATCTCGTAGCCGAGGAACCGGGCGGACTGCGTCCGCCCATGCGTAATCAAGGTCTTTTCCTCGGACAGTTCCAGCTTGAGTTCGTCCCGCAGGAACCGACCGATGTTGTCCTTGATCTCCTCGGCCTCCCGCTTGGGGCCAGTGAAGCCCAGCAGCCAATCATCCGCATAACGGCAGTAGTTCAGCCGCCTGTAGCCTGGATCATTAGGATCGCGGGAGGGCATGGTCTTCATCTGCTTGCGCAGTGCTCGACCTGCTTCCAGGTCCCCTTGCTGTTCCAGCCTGAAGGCGCGTTGCCACAGCCGCATATAAGGACGATTAGCCTTGCGCCGTGCCCCCTGGTTGTGGGCGGGGAGCAGGTCCCTCTCGATGTACTTGTCCAGCCGGTCCAGGTAGATGTTGGACAGGATCGGCGAGATCACGCCGCCTTGCGGTGAACCGCTCAACGTCGCGTGATAGCGCCACTGTTCCAGATATCCAGCCTGAAGCAGTCCGTCGACCAACCGCAGAAAACGATTGTCGTGGATCTTCTCAGCCAGAATCGACCGCATGACACTGTGGTCCAGGCTGTCGAAGCAGGCTTTGATGTCACCCTCGACAAACCACGTTGTGCCCCGCCACCCTGGGTAGATCGATTGCAAGGCGGTGTGACAGCCCCGGCCGGTCCGGAAGCCGTGGGAATGGTCGGAGAACTGCGGTTCGTAATATGCCTCAAGGAGCAGACGCATCACCTCTTGCAGCAGTTTGTCCGACCACGTTGGCAGACCTAAACCACGCCGCTTCTTCGTACTTCCCTTCTTCTCGATGTAGACGCGGCGTGTTGGTGACCACCGATAGCGCTCACTGCGTAACGCGTCGATGATCGCCTGGATCTTTCCCAGGCGCATGCCGTCCACTGTTTCGGCCGTGACGCCGGGGGTCATCGCACCGTCGTTGCGGTAGATCCGCCCGTAGGCGAGCAGGTACAGATCCCGGTTGAACAAGCACCGGTAGAGACGTTCCAGTGGCAATCCCTTTCTGCCGCGTTCACGGATGATCCCCAGTAGGGCTTCGGCGCTCTGCAATTTCGCATACCTCGCCATCGTGGATGATCTCTTGACACCTGGGGCCCTTCGCCCAATGTGGACGGCTTTCCCGTCCTCCTTGGCCGGTCGTTACTCCGACGACTACTACGGCCCCTCCGTGGCCATAGGGCTCGCGCCCCGTAGGCCATCCCGTATTCCCCTTGCGCTGGACGTATCGAGCGTGACGTAGGCGGCCCTTCCGTCCCCTTGAGCGAACTCGCTGTTCGCCGCCCGTCGGCCGGAAGGGTTGAGACGAGGAAACTCGGACTCGTCCGATGCCGGCGGCTGCGACCTAAGACGTCGTGTCGCAGGGTGTGCACATTCCACCGCTGGTGACTGGGCTTCAGGCAGTGTGGCTTTCGCCGTATCACGCGGGCTTTGCGCGGCAGCGCCTTTGACGCCTTCTCAACGCTCCACGCTTTCCCGCCATGCTGTTGTCCCCTCGCGCTTTCGCGTCCAGGTCAGGCGGGCAGCCCCAAGGTCATCTCCTTCCGAACCTCGGCCCCCTGCGGGGGCGATCCAGCGCCGAGTGAAACGGCGCACAGTTTCCCAGCACACCGCTCTCCAGTGATCTATTCCATGGGACGGGAGTCGAGCGTCCGGCATGGATTGCCTCATGGCAAGCGCGACAGACCACCAGGGTCTTGCGCCGTCTCATGGCCATGAGCTTCACCGCCGTCGAAGGCTCGGGACGTCCGGGCCGTTTGAGATCCGCCAGCTTCCTGATGTGGTGGACTTCCACCTTGATAGAGGACTGACAGAGCTCGCATTGGTCCGCAAGGAGCCGCTTGACGATTTCTGCCGTGTTGACCTTGTTAGGCGTCATCGGCTCGGCGTCTGTAATTATCGCCCTGCGCTGCCGTTTGAGCGGGATGCCGCCGAAGCGGGCGGTTCTCTCCCTGCCGTCCGGATGCTCGACCCTCGCCTCGAAACACCGCAGGGGACCGTGCCGAGTCCGCACCTCTGCCCGGTACTTGCGGGCCATACGAGTCACGGTGGAGCGGTGCTTATCGGCAAGGGTTTTGAGCATGGAGGTCGCCATTACCCATTGCAGGCGATTGAGTCGGGCGACGTCCTGGGCGAGCAGGTAGTACTGGACAAGTCCCCGGTACTCGGCTTGGTAGGCCGCCACGATCGAGAAATCACTGTCGTGGATCAGCACCCCGCGTCCGACCGGTTTCCCGCCGCTCATATAGGCGGCACAGCGCCGCCGGATTACCTCATGCGGAACATAGAGCCCGATGATGCCGCTGGCCGATCTGCGCGGCCCGGTGAGCTTGGTGTCGCACCGCTGGGCCCGGATCTCATAGCCGAGGAACCGTGCCGCGCCGCCTGACTGGTGGCGTGTGTGATCAAGGTCTTCGGCTCGGACAGTTCCAGCTTTAGTTGTCTGCTTAGGAACTGCCTGATCCTAGCCTTTATCTCCTCTGCTTCACTCTTGGGCCCGGCGAACCCAAGGAGCCAGTCGTCGGCGTACCTGACGTATCTCAGCCTACGATAATCCGGATCGTAGGGGTCGGCGCTCGGAAGGTTGCGCTTGCGCAACCTCAACGCGCGCACAGCGGCGCGGTCTCCACGCCGTTTCGCCCAATACATCCGCCCATCGAGACGGTGATACTCGGGATTATGCCGTCTGAGCTTCCCTCGGTTGTATTCCGGCAATAGAACCTGTTCAACGAAACGATCGAGACGGTCCAGGTAGATGTTGGAAAGGATCGGCGAGGCAACCCCGCCTTGCGGTGCGCCGGACAGCGTGGCGTTCCACTTCCAATCCTCCAGATACCCGGCCTTAAGCATGTTCCCGATCAGCCGCAGAAAGCGTCCATCGTGGATCTTCTCCCGAAGGATCCCCAGCAGGACCTGGTGATCCAGGCTGCCGAAGCAGTCGGAGATGTCTCCTTCGATGAACCATCGTGTCCCGGTCGAGTACTTCACCACGTCCTGCAACGCGGTGTGGCAGCCCCGTTCGGGACGGAAACCGTGGGAGCGGTCGGAGAACTGGACGTCGTAATAGGCGTCCAGCAACAACCGGACCACCTCGGCGAGCAGCTTGTCCGACCACGACGGCATTCCCAGCGGGCGCATCTTCGAGGAATTCTTCTTCGGGATGTAGACCCGTCTTGCAGGCGACCAGCGATACGTCTCGGAACGTAATACACCGATAAGCGCATCGATCTTCGCCTGTGACATGCCGTCCACGGTTTCCCCGGTGGCGCCAGGCGTCATCGATCCTTTGTTTCGATAGACGCGCCCGTAGGCCATGAGGAACAGCTGGGGGTTGAACAGCTGGCGATATATTCTCTCCAGCGGCAGGCCATTCCTGCCGCGTTGTCGGATGACGGCCAGCACAGTTTCGGCTCTCTGCATTGCGCATACCTCCCTTCACCGACCGCCCAGATCACCTGTGCCCCTTCGCCCTGTGACCGGATTTCCCGGCCGCCTTGGCAGGGCGTCACTCCTGCGACTAATACGGGCACTCCGTCACCGTAGGGCTCGCGCCCCTTAGGTGATCCCGTGGTACGTCCCTGCTGTACGTATCGAGCGCGACGTAGGCCGCCCACTCATCCCCTTGGCCTTCCTCGCTGGAAGGCGTCCCGTCCCCTGGAGGTTGCCCAAGGAACCGATTCATCGCTGGGCAGAGAACAGGCGCCGGTTTCAGACGCTATTCCGACGGGTGTCTACTTTCACCACTGGAGATTGGGCTTCAAGCAATCCAGCCTTGGCCATATCGCGCGGGTCTTGCGGCACTCAGCCCTAGGCGTCTTCAGACAGCCACCGCTTTCCGGACATGCTACGGTCCCCTTTGGGTTTCCCTTCCAGGTAAGTCCGGCGACCCAGGAATAACCCTCCAAATTCCTCCCGAGTGAGTCGGGGATACAGCAAAGCGCCTCACGGCGCACAGCGGTTGGACACGGTCGACCAGGCACCGAACTCCCGTGGCATCTCCCGCCACTGCGAGCCCGTCCGGAACTTCCAGACCACGCCCTCGAACTGCTGCCGCAGCCGCTCGGGATACGGGCCGTACTCACCGATCGGCAGATGCGGCCCGATGAACTCCCACTCTTCATCCGTCAGTTGCGCTCGTGTCACAGGACACGTCTACCGGAACAGGCTCTGCCGCGATGGCCACTCCCGCAAATTGATCACAGCCAGATACGCGCCCTAGCCTCGATCTTTCGTGATGGTCCGTCAGTTATTGGCAGGTATGTCTGACGGTGTGCCGGTAGGTGCTTTCCGGGATGTGGGCGTGTTTGTCGCCCGGCTGTCGCGTCGGGTGGGCGCCGGGGTTCCACTCTCCCGGAGTGTGCCTTGGTCGGTGGGGTTCAGGCGGGGTCGGGGATTAACCGGAGCCGGTCGAGCGCGGCGGTGATCACGGCTGTCCAGGGCCATGTCCGGGCGAGTTTGAGGACGCGTCGGCGTCCGGTGGTGGTCAGGCGTGCGGCGGCGGAGAACAGCCGCAGCCGCAGGCGTTTCGGCTCCCAGCGGCGTGCGTCGCCGGTCAGGGCGAGCATCGGCATCCAGGCGAGCAGGTCGAGGGCGAGTTGGATGATCTCCAGCCAGACCTGGTTCTGGGCTGTGTCGTGGAGCGGCAGGTTCCGCAGGCCGGTCGTGCGGGCGGTGCGGATGCGGTCCTCGGCGCGGGCGCGGAGCCGGTGCCGCAGCTCCAGAGCCGAGATCGCGGTGCCCGGGGTGTTGGTGGCGAAGCAGGTGATCCGCATGCCGTCGGCGTCGGTGATGCGCAACTGGGCGCCGGGGTGGGGGCGTTCCTTCCGCACGATCAGCCGCATCCCGGTGGGCCATCCGTCCAGGACGTCGCCGGTGAGTTCGCAGACCCAGGCGCCGTCGCGCACCTGTCCGTCGTGTTCGACGGCGGGTGTCCACGCCGAGGCGGGGACGGCGAGGACGGCGGCGTGGACCTTGTCGGTGATCGTCATGCCGACCGAGTAGGACAGCCATCGTCCGCGTCGGGTGAGCCAGTCGACGAACTCATGGGTGCCGCCGCCCGAATCGGTGCGCACCAGGGTGCCGCGTCCGCGTCGGTGCCGCTTGGGGAGTTGGGCGAGCGCGAGCCGGGCGGCGGCGATGTGGTCGGCGGCGGTGTTGCTGCCCGCGTTGCCCGGCCGCAGCCACATCGCGGCCGGCTCACCGGTGCCGCCCGGTCCGTGGTCGACGAACACGACCAGCGGGTGGTGCCCGAACGTCTTCTTCCACGTCGGGGCGGCGTCCTGCTTGTCGGAGTGCGCCAGGACCAGGACCCCGTCGACGTCCACGGTCACCACCCCGTCCGCGTCCGGTGCCTGGTGACCAGCCAACTCCCAGGCCCGGAAACGGGCTTCGGCGCGTGCCGTGCGGATCGCAGCCAAGGCCTTCGGCCCAGCCGCGGCGAGGACGCCCACCAGGCGGGAGACCGTGGGGTCGGAGGCGACCGGCCCGAACACCGCGGGCTGCGCACGCAGGACGCCGACGTCGGCCAGACAGTCCCCGCCCAACGCGACCGCGAGCGCCACATCAAGGAGCACCTTGCCTGGATCGTGGACCGCATGCGGCTTGCGCCACGCAGCCAAGGTCCGCGACAACGCCTTGTCCAGCCCGGTCTTGCGGACCGTCTCGACCAGCACCACCGCCCCGGCCTGCGAGACCACGCCGGAACCATCCCCCGACACCCGCACATGCGGGTACGACCCGCTACGATTCCTCACCTGGAAAGTGCCTCGTTGATCCGGAACGACAGGGCCCTAGACAAGCCCTATCGTCCCAGGTCAGAGGCACTTTCTGCTTTCCTGACCACATGTCAGACGCGCATTTTCGTGAAAGCGCGAGGCTAGAGTGGGTCCCGGATCCTCCGGTTCGTCCGGTCGATGGTCGTGAATGGCTCACGGAGGGTGTTGTGTGGATGCGGATGGTTGTGCGTCAGCATGAGCGGCTGACTCCTGGTGAGTTCGAGGCCGGCCAGGTCGGGGCGCGTGCTGCCCCTGGTGTGGCCGCGTCGGAGACGGCGGTCGGCTCGCCCGTGGTGTCGTTGAACCGGCTGCTGTGGCGCGCCTCGCAGGTCCGTGTCGTCGGCGGACTGGCGCCCTGTGGGGGTCTGCCCCTCGGCGTACGAAGGATCAGCCCGGCGTCGTGGGCGTAGTGGTTGCTGTGGACGGAGGAAGCCCCGGCCGCAAGGAAGCCGCCGCTGCGTTGAGGCCACGCGGAATTGTTGTACTCGAAATACGGCTGGGGCATGGACGTCGGGGCGCTGGACGACGCGGAGCGGCGCCGAGGTTTGCGCCGCTGGTCGATGGCCGGACCGGACCTCCGCGTCCGGACCACCGGGTTGATGTTCTCGGCCCGGCTGTCGTGCGTCGCGACCGCCGGGCTCTCCCGAGTCCGCGCCGCCATGTCCGCGGACATGGCCCAGCCGCCCCGCTCCGCTCCGCCCCGAAACCGGCCCGGGCTCCCGGCTTCCCACAGCAGGGGAGAGCACCTTTCCCCACCCCACCCCACCCCACCGCGTCCGCGTCCGCGTCCGCGTCCGCCCGGCGAGACCGTCGACGCCATCGGGCGTTGCGGACGGCGGGGGAGCGCGGCGCCTCGTCCCGGATCCCGCCCGCTGGCCATGCTCGGGTGCCCTGTCTCGTCGACAGGTTCGCGGGGCCCTTTTTCTGAACCGGTCGCGTGGACTCCGCAGTCTCTGGGCCGTCGTCTCCGCCCGAATGACGCGGCCGGACCGGATCGTGACCTTGACACCGGACCGCGTACTGCGCCGGCGCGGCCGCGCGTCGCGTCGCGGACAGCCCGCAGTGGCGGCGGCGACTGCAGCCGCACCGCGGTCCGGGGGCGTCGCACGCCAGCTCTCGGGCACAAGCGGTAACCACGGCGGATGACCACGGTGGAGAGGGCATACCGTGTTGGGGTTCCGTGGAAGGACGAACGGTGTCCCTCGAGTTGGTCTGGGGCCTCGGGATGGCCGAGAACGACAAGGCTCCCATGTTCCTTGTGCTGCAGATCGTGCGGCGAACAAAAATCTCGGTTCACACTGTGCGGGCGCGGTTGGTCGTCTCGCAGGCGGTGATGGGTGCGTTGGTGTCACGTGCGTGTCCGCCCGGTGGGCGCTCGGTTGAAACTCGCGCGATAGGCCGTGGGTGTGAGTCCGACCCGGCTGGCTAGGTGCTTGCGCAGTGAGTCCGCGCTGCCCAGACCGCTCTTCTCAGCCACCTGGTCCATGGGCAGCTCGGTGGTCTCCAGCAGCTCTCTGGCCCGGTCGATGCGCCGGTGCAGCAGCCATTGGAGGGGGCTCGACGCAGTCTCTGCGTGGAAGCGCCGGGTGAGGGTGCGCACGCTCGTCCTGGCGTGACCGGCCAGGTCGGCCAGGGTGAGCGGCCGGTCGAGGTGTTCGAGTGCCCAGGCGCGGGTGGGGGCGAGTGAGGAGCCGCGTTCCGGCGGCAGCGGGGTCTCGATGAACTGGGACTGGCCGCCCGGCCGTTGGGGAGAGACGACGGCGAGCCGCGCGGTCGCGTTGGCGACGGCCGCGCCGTAGTCGATCTTGACCAGATGCAGACACAGGTCGATGGCGGCCGCGGCTCCCGCCGAGGTGAAGACGCCGTTGTCCTCGACGAAGAGGAGGCCGGGTTGTACGTCGATTGACGGGAAGCGAGTGGCGAGGTCGTCGGCCAGCGCCCAGTGGGTCGTCGCGCGAAGCCCGTCCAGCAGGCCGGCCTGGGCCAGGACGAAAGCACCCGTACACAAAGAGGCGATCCGTGCGCCGGCAGCCGCGGCTTCCCGTAGGGCATCGAGGACCTCCGGGGGAGCCTGCTCGCCGCCGCTACCGACGGCGATCACCGTGTCGGCGCCCTCCAACGAGTCCAGGCCGTCCGGCACCACGATGTCGGGCCCGCCGACGGTCGGTATCGGGCCCGGCCGCGCCGTACAGACGCGCACGTCATAGTGCGGGGCGCTGTTGAACACCATGAGCGGGATCGAGACGTCGAAGCTCAGTACAGGCGGCACGGTGACCGCAGCAACGCGATGCATGGCCGGATCCTCCGGGCGGGTGGCACTGCGGCCACTATCCTACGAGGCCGCGGAGCGGCACCGTTGGCGGCCTGAAATCTCACGTGTTTGCGGGTCGCGGGGCCGCCGCGTGGAAGGCCGCCCTGTTGCCGGCCGAGGACGGCGGGAGGGTGCGCGTGATCAGCCGGATCGGCGGCGGGCCCGACCCCGCCCGCAAGCACCTCGGCGACCTCGTCCGGCGGGCGGCCGCGGGCCACCCGCCGGTGCCGCGCCGCCGCTACACCCCGATCGCCGTGCCGCTCCCCGCCGCAGACACCGCGCCGTCCCGTGCCGCGTCCAGTCCGGACCTGCCCGCCGTGCGCGCACCGCCCGCCGCCGCGAGGTTGCGGGAAGCTCGCGCGCCGCTGCCGGATCCGGTCCGCACGGCGCGCGCCGGTACCGTGTTGTCCCGGGGCGGGCACCACGCGCTGCGCACCGCCCCGGCCGACGCGCCCGTCCTGGGCGGGGACCTGACCACCGCGCCCGTGCGCGGCGTCGCCGAGGCCCGCAAGAAGCTCGGCGACCTCATCCAGGCCGCCGCCACCGGCCACCCCCAGGCCCTGCGCCGCCACACCGCCCCCCTCGCCGTGCTGCTCCCCGCCACCGCGGACGGCACCCCCTGGCCGCCGCGTTCACCACCACCGGAGGCCTCACGGCCGCCGCGCTTGCCACGGTGCCCGCAGCCGGCGCCTGCCCACCGGCTCGCCCGCCGCCGGGCGGCCCGCCGCGTTCGCCCGTCCCGTCGACGAGGGAGGCACCCTCCTGCCCACCGCTGCGCCCGCACCTGCGCCCGCTGTCGCACCGGAGGCCGTGCCCGGCCCCGCACCTGCGCCCGCTGTCGCACCGGAGGCCGTGCCCGGCCCCGCACCTGCGCCCGCTGTCGCACCGGAGGCCGTGCCCGGCCCGGCACCTGCGCCCGCACCCGCTGCGCCCGGTCAACTCCCCGCCACCGCACCGCGAACCGCAGCATCCACACCGGACACCACCGCGATGTCGCTCGCGCCCCCCGAGGCGCCGCAGCCGATGCCGTCCACACCTGCCGCCGAGGTTCCGCCAGCCGCGTCCCCGACCACGCCCGCCGCGCCCGGCCCCGCCCCCACCACCGCGTCGGGTGGCCCGGTTCCCGCGGCGCGCCCCGCGGCCTTTGGCGGTGCTCGCCGACGTCGTGGACCACATCCTGACCCCCGCG
The DNA here is from genome assembly GCF_021165735.1 of Yinghuangia sp. ASG 101. Taxonomy (GTDB): domain Bacteria; phylum Actinomycetota; class Actinomycetes; order Streptomycetales; family Streptomycetaceae; genus Yinghuangia. The sequence continues at coordinate 8,343,266 of NZ_CP088911.1, forward strand.
CCCGCCACCGAACACCCGCCGCGCCCGCCACCGAACACCCCGCCGTGCCCGCCCTGGGGGTCCGCGCACCCAACACGGTGATGAACACCCGAGCGCCGACACCCCATGCGCGTCCCCGAGGACACGTCCGCGTTCGTGCCGCCTGTCCGTACACGCCGGTCCCGGTACGGCAGTTGCCGGGTGCAAGCGGGCCCGGCTCGTGGGGCGTGGTGAAGAAGGCCCCGGCTCGGGGCCCTGCGGCCGATGAGCCCGGAACGGTCCAGGCGGTCGCGGTCGGGAGCGTTGCCGCGGCGGGGACGGACCGGTGGTGGGTACGGGGGCG